>JAZSQO010000067.1:0-170172 GCA_045538015.1 Acutalibacteraceae bacterium
GCTATGATCCCCGAAGGGAGGATCCCGCCCGCCGCAAGCGCGCCCCCGGTGCGCCCGGTTCCGCCGCCCCGGCCAAGCGCCGCCCCGACGCCGCAAAGGCCGGAGCTCCCGCAAAGCAGAGCAAAGCCGCTCCTATGCAGCCGGAAAGCAAGCGCACTGCTGCTCCGGTCGCCATGCCTTCCCTGAAAAAGGATATAGACGACGAGCACATCACCGTTTTTATTCCCTACGAGGACGAAGTGGACAATGCCTATGAGCAGCCCGCTCATGGCGGACTCAAGGCCAACCAGCGCAAGGGTGGCCCCGCCGCCGCTCCCCGGCCGGTCGTGATGGACGAATCGGAGTATTCGCCTCAGGACATGGAAGCTGTTCCCATCATCATTCCCGACGACGATTACGGCTCCAGATATGACGACGAGGAGCAGGCTTATACGCCTCCGGCAGCTGCGTCCCGCGCTCCCGCCGCTTCCAGACCTCAGCCTGCCCGCAATGTGCCTGATTATTATTATGAAGGCGACGATTCTCCCGCTGAGCAGGATGCCGGAGTTGTTATTGTGCCTGATTTCGACGACTTTGACAGCGACGAGGATCGCTACAGCCGTGGCCGGTTCAGCGGCAACGCCGCCGAGCAGGCATATCAGCCGCCCGCAAGAAGCAGCCAGCAGAACCAGTCTTACAGCGCCGAAGAAGAAGAGGATTATTCCTACGAGGACGAAGGCGTTATCGTTCTTCCTCACGACGAAGGCTACGAGAGCTATCTAGAAAAGGTCAAGGAAGAGGAAGAAAGGAAGCGTATTGAGGAGCGTAAGCTCGCCCGCAAGCAAAGCGGCAAGATCGCCCTCACCATTCGCAAGGTTCGCCGCAAGAAGATTCACCGCAAGTCCCGCAGATACAAGAGATTCCGCGCCAGCGTTATTCCCCTTGCCAAATATCTGAGCGACTACGACAGCTGAGTGTCTGGCTGTCCGGCCTGAATATGCAATAAGGAACCACTCCCAAAAGAAGCAATAACCACCGGCTCTGCACTCGATCCGCAGTCGGTGGTTTTGCTTTTGCGCGGATTGATCCGGCAGGTGTTCGACAGATAATCGTAAAATAATTCAGTTATTTCTGTTGACACAGCAGTGTGTGATATGGTATAATTCTACCGTTGCGAAAACAAGGACGCATAGCTCAGCTGGTTAGAGCGCCTGCTTCACACGCAGGAGGTCATGGGTTCGAGTCCCCTTGTGTCCACCATGCAAAAAACCTCTTTTGTCTCTTGGACAAAAGTGATTTTTTGCAATGATATCCGTTCCTGTAGGAACGGGTTATATACCTTCGGTATGATATTGCACTGTAGTGCGATGATATATGCCTTCGGCATATGGAAAGGAATAAGTAATGGATAATAGAATCAGGAAATTGATGGGAGCCAATATGGATATTGATTTCAGTAATCTGAATTTTGGCAGCTCGCAATGTCCATGGAATGTTGCCGACAATGTGGATGAACATAAATGCGCCGTTAAGGACACGTCGATCTGTAAATATTTTTGCGGAATTCAGTATCTGGACAGCGTGCTTTGCAGTTACCCTTATGAGAACACATCGGTTTTAAGCGCTGACGAAATTGACCGGAATTTAGTGTAGTGTTTTGCAGCGCGAAATAACGGATCCACGCGGTAGGAGAAAGAATATGATCGACAAAAACTTTAATATCCCCGTTCTGTATCAGAAGATGAATGAGAGAGGCTATACCAACGCTCAGAGCGATTTCTATTTATGGCTGAATGAAATGGAATGGCTGCCTATAGATAAAATTGAAGCGTATGAGCACTACAAAGGGGAGAAGAGATCGATAGTTCCATTTGCGCTCACGGGTGCTGGAGACAAATGGGTGTGGGTCGTCTCGGACAGTGGAGAAGAGTATCCGGTTGGATTATGCGAGAACGCGGAGCCGACCGGAGTTTACTACGCAAAAAACACTGAAGAGGCGATATTAAGGCAGATAATTGAGTATGCGGCCAGCTCGAATTTTTATTTGGAAAGGGAAGAGGCCGAATCATATCAGATAAGCGAAGCAGAGCTTAAAAGACAACTTGAAAACTGGGGGAAGAGCCTCAGGGGGATCATCAAGGACGAATACATTGGCGTGATCGACAGGCTAAGCAAGCTGGGCCTGAAGCGAGTGAAATGCCAATACGGTGAGTGGTGCGCGCTGCTGACCTTAGAGGAGCAGGATGAGCTGATAGCCCGATACATTAAATTTGATCTCCTTGACGAGGAGTTTATTTACAGATAATTAATTATGTTGATTTTTTCCTTTTAGTGTAATAAAATAAAAAAAAGAGACACTTTAATTTATTATGATGAGAGGGAAAATTATGAAGAAATTTGCAAAAATCGCAGCCTTTATCCTTGCAGCTGTCCTTGTGCTGTCTGTCAGCGCGTGTGCATTTGGAACTGACAGCATTGAGAACATCGCCGGCACCTATACTATGAAGGAATTTGGCAACAGTGAAGAAGCTGAGTATCTTCTTGAGTATATTGAGGCATTCGACGAAGAGATCGCCCTTGCGGATCTCGACTCCTTCTATTTTGTAAAGAACGTTCACTTTGACATGGACGGCAGCTACTACTTCGCTTATGATGGAGAGGCTACTTCTGAGAGCGTTAGAGAGTTCTATCTCAACTATTATGCTGATCTTTATGAGGGTCGTTCTACCTTGAACGAAGTCTATACCGATTTCAGAGATACACTCATTGATGGACGGACTTTTGATGAGCTTTCTGAGGAAGAGTTCTATCAGTTCATGGCAGATCTTTATTCTCTTGACAGCTTCGATGAGCTCATCGATATTATTTCCAGCGATGTCTACGATTATGACAGCCTGTCTGAGCCTTGGGAGACCGGTACCTTCACCATGGGCACCGGCCAGGTTTTCTGCACGATCACCGGCGAGACCGAGGCAGAGTATCTGGGATATGAGGTTGTCGATGACACTCTCACCCTTACCTATTCTGACATGGTAGAGGAATACACCAAGATCGGCTGATGTGCTGTTGAATTTTCAATAGCACAAAGTGTCTCGATCGGCCATAGCTAAAAAAGTGATGGGGCGGCTGAGAAACACAGCCGCCCCAAAAAAGCGAGGAAGCGTCCGAAAGGATCGCAATCCTCGCTTTTTTGCGGTTGAGCAAAGCAAAACGCCCGATAATCCGCATAAGTAAGCGAAATATCGGGCGTTTTCTGTGGCGGAGAAGGAGGGAATCGAACCCTCGCGCCAGTCTCCCAGCCTACTCCCTTAGCAGGGGAGCCTCTTCACCGCTTGAGTACTTCTCCACAGTGAAAGCTATTGATAAGATATTGAGCGATTTGTGGCGGAGGGGAAGGGATTCGAACCCTTGGTACGTTGCCGTATCACTGGTTTTCAAGACCAGCTCCTTAAACCACTCGGACACCCCTCCGGATGTCTTCTTAATCAATCGCTCAATTATTTTAGCAGAACCGAATGAGAATGTCAATATCAAAGAAGCAAAAAAATTAAATAATGTAGCTGGCGAATGATTATTTTATCATTGCAATTATTATCCTGTGCGCTTATAATTAATTGGATAGTAATCTCTTATCAAAAGAAGGAGTTATGGTTATGAGCGATAAAACCCGTACCCGCTTCGCGCCGTCGCCGACCGGCTATATGCACATCGGCAACCTGCGCACCGCCCTTTACGCTTATCTTGTCACCAAGAAAAACGGCGGAGATTTCATTCTCCGTATCGAGGATACCGATCAGGAGCGCTTTGTTGAGGGCGCCACGGATATAATCTATTCAACTCTGCGACAGACCGGCCTGCTTTGGGACGAAGGCCCTGATGTGGGCGGTCAGTTCGGACCTTACATACAGTCCGAGCGCCGCGGTCTTTACCGCGAGTATGCCGACAAGCTGTGCGACCTTGGCGCCGCGTACTACTGCTTCTGCACCAAGGAGCGCCTTGAGGAGCTCCACGAGCAGGCAGGCGGTATCGCCAAGTATGACGGCCACTGCCGTGATATCCCTCTTGAGGAAGCCCGCGCCCGTGCCGCCGCCGGCGAGCCTTATGTTATTCGCCAGAAGATGCCTTCCGAGGGCGAGACCTCCTTTGACGACGCCGTGTTCGGCACCATTTCCATCGACAACTCCGAGCTGGAGGATCAGATCCTGCTCAAGTCGGTCGGTCTGCCCACCTATAACTTTGCCAATGTTGTGGACGATCATCTGATGGGCATTACCCATGTCGTCCGCGGAAGCGAGTATCTGACCTCAACACCCAAATATAACCTGCTCTATCAGGCGTTCGGCTGGCAGCCGCCCGAGTATATCCACTGCTCGCCGGTTATGAAGGACGCCCAGAACAAGCTCTCCAAGAGAAACGGCGACGCGTCCTATCAGGATCTGATGGCCAAGGGCTATCTGTCCGACGCGGTGCTCAACTATATCGCTCTGCTGGGCTGGAGCCCGGGAGGAGAGAGGGAAGTGTACTCTCTGCCCGAGCTGATCGAGGCCTTTGATATCAAGGGCATCTCCAAGTCCCCCGCCATCTTCGACCCGGACAAGCTGCGCTGGCTCAACGCCGAGTACATCCGCGCCCTTGACGAGGATGCCTTCCACGATGTGGCTCTTCCTTATATTAAGGAAGGCGTGGGCGATGTGGAGACCGACACAAAGCTCATCGCCAAGTGTCTGCATCAGCGCACCGAGGTGCTGGGTGAGATCGCTCCTCAGCTTGAGTTCATCGCCAGCTGCGGCGAATACGGCACCGAGCTGTTCGTCAACAAGAAGTCCAAGTCCAACGAGGAGACCTCCAAGCAGATGCTCGAGCAGGTTATTCCCGCTCTGGAGACTCTGAGCGACTGGTCTCAGGAGTCCATCCACGACTGCCTCATCGGCCTTGCCGAAAAGCTCGAGGTCAAGAACGGTCTGCTCATGTGGCCCGTGCGCATCGCCGCCTCCGGCCGCACTGTCACTCCCGGCGGCGCCGTCGAGGTACTGGGAATGGTTGGCCGTGAGGAATCCCTCAAGCGCCTCAAGGCCGGACTTGCCAAGCTGGGCTGATTACCCCTTCTTATAATGAAAGGATTGATATATAATGGCTGAAGAAATCATCAAGACTGAAGCTGCCGAGGCCAATGAGCCTAATAACTTTATTATTCAGGCCATAAAAGAAGATCTTGCTCCCGGCGGACGCTGCGAGGGCATGAAGGTTCACACCCGTTTCCCGCCGGAGCCCAACGGCTGCCTGCACATCGGCCATGTCAAGGCTCTGGTCATTGACTACGGTACCGCCGAGCTGTTCGGCGGCGTTTACAACCTGCGTATGGACGATACCAATCCCACCAAGGAGCGCGAGGAGTTCGTTGAGGCCATCAAGGACGACATTCACTGGCTGGGCTACGACTGGGGCGATCGCTATCACTTCGCCTCCGCCTATTTTGAGGAGACCTACCAGTTCGCCGTTGAGCTTATCAAGAAGGGCCTTGCCTATGTGTGCGAGCTGAGCCCCGACCAGATGCGCGAGATGCGCGGTACTCACGATACTCCGGCCACCAGCCCCTATCGTGACCATCCCATAAAAGAGTCTCTTGATCTGTTCCAGCGCATGAGAGCCGGCGAATTTGAGGATGGCAAGTATACTCTGCGAGCCAAGATCGACCTTGCCTCCGGCAACTGGAATATGCGTGACCCGGTTATCTACCGCATCAAGCACGCTACCCATCACCGCACCGGCGACGAGTGGTGCATCTATCCGATGTACGACTTTGCCCATCCCATCGGTGATGCTCTCGAGCACATCACTCACTCCCTCTGCTCCCTTGAGTATGAGGATCCCCGCCCGCTGTATGACTGGGTTATAAATAATGTTTCCGTTCCCTCCAAGCCCCGTCAGATCGAGTTTGCCCGTCTGGGTATCGACTACACCGTGCTGAGCAAGCGCAAGCTGCGCAACATGATCGAGACCGGCGCCGTTTCCGGCTGGGATGATCCCCGTATGCCCACTCTGATCGCCCTGCGCCGCCGCGGCTACACTCCTGCCTCCATCAAGAACTTCTGCGAGCGCATCGGTGTTGCCAAGAATCCCAGTGTTGTTCAGTGGAGCTTCCTTGAGCACTGCCTGCGTGAGGATCTCAATGCCCACGCCAAGCGCGCAATGGCAGTCCTCAATCCGGTCAAGCTGACCATCACCAACTATCCCGAGGATCAGAGAGAGACCTTCATGGTTGAGAATCTGCCCGACAACACCGAGGATGTCCGCGAGGTCACCTTCAGCCGCGAGCTGTACATCGAGGCCGATGACTTCATGGAGGAGCCTCCCAAGAAGTACCAGCGTCTTTATCCGGGTGCCATGGTTCGCCTCAAGGGTGCTTATATCGTCACCTGCACCGGCTGCCGCAAGGACGACGACGGCAATGTGGTAGAGGTCTTTGCCGAGTATGATCCCGCTACCCGCGGCGGCAATCCTCCCGAGGGTGTCAAGGTGCGCGGCACCATCCACTGGGTGGACGCCGGCAACTGCGTCGAGGCCGAGGTCAGACTGTTCGACCGTCTGTTCACCGTTCCCGATCCCGACCGCGCCGATGTTGATTACATGGAGTGCCTCAATCCCAATTCTCTGACTGTTCTCACCGGCTGCAAGCTGGAAAAGAGCCTTGAGAACGCTCAGCCGGGTGACGGCTACCAGTTCCTGCGTCTGGGCTACTTCTGCGCTGACAGTAAGGATTCCGCTCCTGGCAAGCTGGTGTTCAACCGCTCTGTGGAGCTGAAGGACAGCTATAAAAACTGATTAGTTAATCTGAGCCGTCCCGTCCGGGATTCTCGGGCGGGACGGTGTGGTGTCTTTATGTGTTATTTTACGGATGAGCTTGTTCCGCTCAGAGATAAAATCAAGGATCTGCTCAGAGAAAAGAAGCGGGTCATTGCCGCACTTGACGGCCGTTCCGCTGCGGGAAAGTCCACCGCGGCGCAATGGCTGGCGGCTCAGCTTGGCGGAGAGGTCATTCATATGGATGATTTCTTTCTGCCGGTGGAGCTGCGAGTGAAAGAGCGTCTGGCTCAGCCGGGCGGCAATGTTCATTACGAACGCTTTGCCGCCGAGGTCATTGCCGGGTTTAAAACTGGCAGGGATTTTTCCTACCGCCGTTTTGACTGCGGGAAAATGGATTACAGCGGCACGCTCACGGCGGGGAATTGCCCGCTGACCATTGTGGAGGGAGCCTACAGCCTCCATCCGGAGCTGGGAGAATATTACGACATCGCGGTGTTCTTCCATGTGGCGCCCGAGGAGCAAAAAGGGCGTATTCTCGCCAGAAACGGTGCTGAAAAGCTGAATGACTTTACACAGCGCTGGATACCTATGGAGGAGGCGTATATTGCCGCCTTCGACGTGGAGAATCGCTGTGATATGGTGATTGGGAGGAAAGAGAGTTGAAGATGTCCTTTTCCGCGCTGGATATTGCCCACGGAATGATAGCCGATCATGTTCAGCCGGGAGATATCTGCATTGATGCCACCGCCGGCAAAGGGCGTGACACGGTTTTCCTCTGCTCCCTTGTGGGAGAAAAGGGGAGAGTGACCGCCTTCGATATTCAGCAGAGCGCGGTGGACAGCACCAACGCGCTGCTCGCCGAAAGCGGTTACAGCTCCACAGGCCGCGCGGTGCTGGACAGCCATGCCAATATCGACCGGTATGAACAGCCGGGAACAGTATCCTGCGTGGTCTATAATTTCGGCTGGCTGCCGGGCGGCGACCACAATGTTTTCACCCGCCCCGATTCCAGCATTGAGTCACTGAATAAGGCCCTGGAGCTGCTCAGACCGGGCGGACTGATCTCCATGTGCATCTATTACGGCAAGGAGACCGGCTTTGAGGAAAGAGACGCCCTGCTCAGCTATCTTGAAGGCCTTGACCATCACCGGTATTCTTCATATGTGGGCAAATTTGTCAACCGACCCAATTGCCCGCCTATCACCGCCTTTATCCTCAAGGATAAATAGGAGAAAGCTATGGAAACATCCACTTATCCATATGTAAAGCATAATCACTTGACATCGGCTGCGGGCCTTGTTGTCCGTGATGACGGCTGTATTCTGCTTGTGTTCAGCCCTCGCCGGGGATGGGAATTTCCGGGCGGACTCATCGAGCCGGGTGAGCCGATAGAGGAGGCGCTTCGCCGTGAGATCCGCGAGGAAAGCGGAGTGGAGGTCGGGATAACCGGCTTTGTGGGTGTGAGCAAGAACGTTATAAAGGATATAGTCAATCTTGATTTTCGCTGCCGCTACATGGGCGGCGAGCTGACCACAAGCGAGGAAAGCCCACGTGTGGGCTGGTTCACAAGGGAGGAGGCCGTCAGCGCGGTCACCGATCCTCTCATAAAAAAGAGATTTATGAATATGCTGGATGGCAGGGGAACGATACACATCATCAATTTCATCAAGGAGCCGTACAGCATAGTTTCTGAAATAGAGATCCCAGAGTAAAGAAAAGAGGAAGAAAGAATGAACGTTACCGAGAGATTCCTGAAGTATGTAAGCTATGACACCCAGTCCGATCCGGACAGCGCCGGCCATCCCACTACGGAGAAGCAGCTGATTCTGGGTCAGTACATAGCCGAGGAAATGAACCGAATCGGCATGGAAGAAGTATACATGAGCGAGAACGGCTATGTTTACGGCGTTCTGCCTGCCTCTCCGGGCATGGAGGATGCCGAGTGCATCGGTCTGGTGGCTCATATGGACACCTCTCCCGATGTTTCCGGCGCCGATATCAATCCGCGCATTGTGGAGTACAAGGGCGGAGATATCGTGCTCAACGAGGAAAAGGGCATCGTCATGCGTGCCTCCGATTTTGAGCATCTTGGAAACTACATCGGCCAGCATCTTATTGTCACCGACGGCACCACTCTGCTGGGCGCCGACGACAAGGCCGGTGTGGCCGAGATAATGACCGCCGTGGAGCAGCTTATCGCTCATCCTGAAATGAAGCACGGCCGCGTGCCGGTGTGCATCACTCCCGATGAGGAGGTGGGGCAGGGTGCCGATTTCTTCGATGTTGACCGCTTCGGCGCCGACTATGCCTACACTGTGGACGGCGGCGCTCTGGGCGAGCTGGAGTATGAAAACTTCAACGCCGCCTCGGCCAAGGTTGTCTTTACCGGCGTCAATATTCATCCCGGCGACGCCAAGAATAAGATGAAGAACGCGGCGCTTATCGCTGTTGAATTTGCCTCCCTGCTGCCCGCGGCTCAGATACCTGCCTGCACCGAGGGCTACGAAGGCTTCTTCCACCTGACCGATATGTCCGGCAGCGAGGAGTCGGCGGTGCTCAGCTACATTATCCGTGACCACGACATGGAAAAATTCCAACAGAAGAAGGCACTCATGGAATCCACCGCCGCCTTTATCAACGCCAAGTACGGCGAAGGTACCGTACAGCTGGAAATGAAGGATTCCTATTACAATATGCGCTCCCTTATCGAGCCGAAAATGCACATTGTGGAAAAGGCTGCCGCGGCCATGCTGACCGTGGGAGTACAGCCCATCACCGTGCCCATCCGGGGCGGCACAGACGGCGCGCGGCTGTCCTATATGGGACTGCCCTGTCCCAATCTTTCCACCGGCGGACACAATTTCCACGGCAGATTTGAGTATATTCCGGTGGAATCCATGGAAAAAATGACCGAAGTGCTGATAAATCTGCTCGCTGTGTAGCGTTATTACTTGATTATTTTGTCAGGATGGAATATAATATTTTTTAACGCTCCCGTGGGGCACAAAAAACTTCAGGAGAAATAACATGAATTTTCTTGCCAAACTGTTCGGAGATTACTCCAAGAAAGAACTCAAGAGAATATACCCCATAGCCGATCAGGTGCTCGCCCTTGACGAGACCTACTCTGCCATGGACGACGAGACCCTCAAGAACCAGACCAATGTTCTCAAGGGCAGACTCGCCGCGGGAGAGACTCTGGACGATATCCTTCCCGATGCCTTCGCCGTGTGCCGTGAGGCCGCGTGGCGAGTGCTGGGCATGAAGCATTTCCGTGTCCAGATCATCGGCGGTATCATCCTTCATCAGGGACGCATCGCCGAAATGAGAACCGGTGAAGGCAAGACACTCGTGTCCACCCTCCCGGCCTATCTGAACGCGCTGACCGGCAAGGGCGTTCATGTTGTTACCGTCAACGACTATCTTGCCCGCCGAGACAGCGAATGGATGGGTAAGGTTCACCGCTGGCTGGGTCTGACCGTCGGCCTTATTGTCCACGATATCGAAAAGGAGCAGAGAAAGGCCGCCTATCAGTGTGACATCACCTACGGCACAAACAACGAGCTGGGCTTTGACTATCTGCGTGACAACATGGTCACCTATATTGAGAACAAGGTTCAGCGCGGCCATAACTTCGCCGTGGTGGACGAGGTGGACTCCATCCTCATCGACGAGGCAAGAACTCCTCTTATCATTTCCGGTCAGGGCGACAAGTCCACTGACCTTTATGAAAAGGCTGATGCCTTCGCCGCCAAGCTGCGCTGCGTGGTCATCGCCGAGGCCGACGACAAGAAGGACAACGACGAGCTTTACGGCGATGCCGACTACATCGTCGACGAAAAGGCCGGCACCGCTACCCTCACTCCCAGAGGCGTTGAGAAGGCGGAAAAGGTATTCAATGTCGAAAACCTCACCGATCCGGATAACCTCACTCTGTCCCACCATATCAATCAGGCCATCAAGGCCCGCGGCGTCATGCATCGCGACATCAACTATGTCGTTCAGGACGGACAGGTCATCATCGTTGATGAATTCACCGGCCGTCTGATGCACGGCCGCCGATACAACGAAGGCCTCCATCAGGCCATCGAAGCCAAGGAAGGCGTCAAGGTGGAGCGCGAGTCCAAGACTCTGGCCACCATCACCTTCCAGAACTACTTCCGCCTTTACAGCAAGCTGTCCGGCATGACCGGTACCGCGCTGACCGAGGAAGAGGAATTCCGCGAGATCTACAAGCTGGACTGCGTGGCCGTTCCCACCAACAAGCCCCTTGCCCGTATTGACCACGACGACCAGATCTACAAGACCGAGGCGGCCAAATTCAATGCCGTTATCGAGCGTGTTGTTGAGTGTAACAAAAAAGGCCAGCCCGTTCTGGTCGGTACCGTATCCATCGAAAAGAGTGAACAGCTCAGCGCCATGCTCAAGCGGCGCGGAGTTACCCATAATGTCCTCAACGCCAAGCATCACGCCCGCGAGGCCGAGATCGTTGCTCAGGCCGGTAAGATGAACGCTGTCACCATCGCCACCAACATGGCCGGCCGTGGTACCGACATCATTCTCGGCGGCAACGCCGAGTTCATGGCCAAGGCCGAGATGCGCAAGCGCGGCTACGAGGAGGAAATGATCGAGCGCGCCACCGCCTACGACGAGACCGACGATCAGGAGGTTCTGGAGGCAAGAGCCACCTTCGCCGAGCTGAACAAAAAGTTCAAGGAAGGCATCGCCGACGAGGCAGAAAAGGTGCGTGAGGCCGGCGGTCTGTTCATCATCGGCACCGAGCGCCATGAGTCCCGCCGTATCGACAACCAGCTGCGCGGCCGTTCCGGCCGACAGGGCGATCCCGGTGAGAGCCAGTTCTACCTCTCTCTCGAGGACGACCTTATGCGTCTGTTCGGCGGAGAGCGTCTGCAGAACATAATGTCCATGCTCAATGTTCCCGACGACCAGCCCATCAACGCAAAGATGGTCACCAGTGCCATTGAAAGCTCTCAGGCCAAGGTCGAGGGACGCAACTTCGCCATCAGAAAGCACGTTCTCCAGTACGACGATGTCATGAACCGCCAGAGAGAGATCATCTACTCTCAGCGCGATCAGGTTCTCAGCGGCGCCAATATCCGCCACAACATCGTCAAGATGATAAACGAATCCATCGAGGCCAACGTCAACCGCTTCCTCGGCTCCGAGGAGCCCGCCGACTGGAACACTCAGGGTCTGCGCGACACCTACCTCGGCTGGGTCATCACCGAGAACGCTGCCCGTTACACCGACGAGGAGCTTGTCACCGCCGATAAGAACGATATCATCGCCGACCTTCAGGAGCGCGCCGTCAGCAGATACGAGCAGCGCGAAAAGGAATTTGGTGAGGAGCGTGCCAGAGAGATCGACCGCGTGGTTCTGCTGCGCTGCATCGACACTCTGTGGATGGATCACATCGACGCCATGGACGAGCTCAAGCGCGGTATTGGTCTGCGTGCCTACGGTCAGCACAATCCCGTAAACCTCTACACCATCGAGGGCTTTGATATGTTCGACGAGATGGTTGCAACCATCAAGGAAAACACCACCAAGATGGTGCTTCTGGTTCGCATCCGCTCCGAGGAGGAGATCAAGCGCGAGCAGGTGGCAAAGCCCAGTGATACCGGCTCTGACGGCTCGGACAAGGACGCCCGTACCGTTCGCAACTCCAAGAGCAACCGCACTCCCGGACGAAACGATCCCTGCCCCTGCGGAAGCGGCAAGAAGTACAAGCAGTGCTGCGGTCGTCCCGGTGCTTCCAACTAACTGATATTTCATGAATACAGGCCGCCCCGACTCCTTATGCGGCGTTGGGGCGGCCTTGTCAGGGTAATTAAGGAGGTCGCCATATGCCCGGACAGCTTTACGGACTGTATGTAGATCCCAGAGACGGCATAGAAGCCTGCGCCGTTCGCTCCAAGCAGCAGCTCACCGAGCTGTTCGGGGAGGGCTTCAACTACGACAGCAACGCCTTCCCGTACTTCGATTCGGTGCTGATGAGCGATGCCTTTGAGCGCTTCGGTCTGCCCTTCGGCACTCATTCAATCGTATGGGATCCCGACGGCCGCCTCGATGGCAGACACGATGTCTGCGCTCTGGGCTATGATTACGCGCGGATAGTATACTTCCTTTCGGAGGGAATGTACCGGCCCAATGAGGGCGAATTGCTTATCGGCGGCTTTGAACAGCTTATAGCCGGAGCCGGTCAGCCCTGGGCTATCCGTGAGCATTCCCGGAAATTCTGCTCCTTCTGCGAGCACATCGCCCGCATGGAGGGTGTCAGTTTGAAGGGTCTTACCGGCGGCTATGTTGTCGCGGAGGTTACGGAAGACGAAACACTGAAAAAAATACGGGAAATCTACAGCGCGAAGACCGGCGGAATATGCAGGGTTATCAGTTCCGCTGAGTGAATTTGGAGGAGCCATGAAACCAAGAGGATACAGCATACTCAAGATCAGCCGCAAGGCCGAGGCCACCGTTCTGGCAGGTCATCCGTGGGTGTACGACAGCGAGGTCTTTGACGATGACGGCACCGCGCCCGACGGCGGCATAGTTGACATCACCAACCAGCGGGGCAGTTACATAGCCACAGGCTTCATCAACCGCAATTCCAAGATCCGCCTCCGTGTGCTCACCCGAAACGCCAACGAGAAAATCGACCACGGCTTCTGGGAGCGCCGCCTTCGCCGCGCGGTGGAATACCGCCGGAGGGTGATGGGAGCGCAGTTTGACAACTGCCGGCTTGTCTTCGGCGAGTCGGACGGCTTTCCCGGCCTTACTGTTGACCGCTTCAGCGAGGTGCTTGTGGCTCAGGTGCTCTCACTGGGAACGGAGAACCACAAGTACGACATCATGACGGCTCTTGTGGACGTTCTCCGGGAGATGGGTGAGGAGATCACCGGCGTTTTCGAGCGAAACGACGTATCTGTCCGAGGTCTTGAGGGCATGGAGCAGGGGAAAGGTTGGATGGATATCCCCGGCCTTTCTTCCGGCGGCAGTACCGATGTGCTCATATGCGAAAACGGCATAAAATACCATGTGGACATAGAAAACGGCCAGAAGACCGGTTTTTTCCTCGACCAGAAGTTCAACCGTGAGGCGGTGGGCTCCATGGCCGAGGGTTTGCGTGTGCTCGACTGCTTTACCCACACCGGCTCCTTCGCTCTCAACTGCGCGAAGGGCGGAGCGGCATCGGTTGTTGCGGCGGATATTTCCGACGAGGCCATAGCCACAGCCACAGCAAACGCGCGGATCAACGGCCTTGAGGATAAGATAGAATTCCGCTGCGTCAATGTTTTCGACTTTCTTCCCACTGTAAAGCAGGGAGAATATGATATGATAATCCTCGATCCTCCCGCGTTCACAAAGTCCCGCGGCACCATCGACAGCGCCGTGAGAGGCTACAAGGAGATCAATCTCAGGGCAATGAAGGCGCTCAGCGGCGGCGGTTATCTTGCCACCTGCTCCTGCTCCCATTTCGTGACCGACGAGATTTTCTGCAAAATGCTTCACTCGGCAGCCGCCGACGCCGGAGTGTCTCTCCGCCAGATCGAGGGCCGCCAGCAGGCAAAGGATCATCCCATAATGTGGAATGTTCCGGAGACAGCATATCTCAAATTCTACATCTTCCAGAAGATGTGATTTCTCCCGGCACAGCACAAAATATGAATGAAATATGAAAAAATCCGACTGCATATTGTAGACAGAGGATATTCTGTGCTATAATATCACTAATGTGGATAATTCTGCATATTACAAATCAAAATCTGAAAGGATGGACCGGATGAAAATCAAAAAGAGCATGGTGGTTCTGTCAATGATCCTCGCTCTCCTGTTTTCTTTCTCTGGCATGACCGCCTTTGCCGTGCTGTCTGATGTTGACTTTACAATGAATGTTGCCAATGAGCTTCAGTATGGTGCCGGCTCCCCGGTAAGCGTTCCTATCATTATCAAGACCCAGACCGACAACGGCTTCGTGGATCTGACCATGTTCCTCAAGTTCGACCCGGACTATCTGTCCTGCGCGACTATCCTTGAGACAGAGGTCAACGGCTTCACTACTTACCTCTACGACCGCGAATCGGACGGTCAGTACGGCCTGATGATCAATTATTCCTCTCCCGACGGCACGAGAACCAAGAAGGATACCCAGATCGTGTTTACTGTTGAGTTCTCGGTCAAGACGGGCGTTGCCAGTACCGAAAACTGCCTGCTCAGCCTCGAGGTAAACGAGGACGAGGTCTTCGGTCTGGATTCAAACGGCAACAAGGAAAAGGGATTGCTTACTGTTTCCGACGCCAAGGACAAGAACCTCATAATCGTTGAAACCAACGACAACCTTGCCACCGAATCCACCGATACCGGTGACGAGCCTATCTTCTTTATCAGCACTACCGCTCCCAATCCCGGCGATCCCAGCGCTGACCGAAAGGGCGGCTGCACTGCCGGCTCGGTAATCGGCATAATCGTCGGCGCGCTGGTGGTCTTTGCCGCCGGTGTTGTGGTCGGCTCTCTGTGGTGCCAGAAGCGCCTCCATGAGGACGGCTACGATGTACCCGCCTTTACTCTGCCCGGAGGCTTTGGCCAGAGCCGCACTCAGGAGCCTGAATATGAGCGCTCCTATGAGGATGTGGCTGAGGAATACCGCCGTTCTACCGGCCGTGTCGGAAGTATATATGACGATGAGGTTTATTCCCAGCGCCAGACTCCCGTGAAGCCCGCTCGTCCTTCCTTTGAGAATGACGACGACTTTGTGGATACCGACTACTTCGGCCGTGCCTCCGAGTCCCGTCTCGGTTCGGAGCACACATCCTCGTCCCTCTTTGACGATGACGATGATGACGACGATTTCCCCTCTGAGCTGGCTCCCCGCAGAAAAGGTGTCACCACCGGAGAGGACTTCAGTTCCATGGGCTTTACCAGCGGCCGCCGGGAGAGAGGCGACGACGGTTACGGCTCCTTTGAGAGCGACGACGATGACGACGGCGGCTTCAGCTACCGTTCCGACAGAAGACGCTACAGATAAAACCTGACACGAGATCTCCCGCAAAAGCCGGACGGCAGTTGCGGGAGATTTTTCTTGACAATTTTTAAATTTCACTATTTGTTATCCACATAAACTACGGATTATCAGGTGACATATTGTTGAAAGCGCACATAAATCGGGCTTGATATTGGGCGCCCACCAACTTAAAAACTACCGCGGAATCGTTGACAGTCACAGAACAATGGAATATAATTACCATAATAGGAATTACTATGGGGTGCTTATGCCCGAAAAAGATAAAACCGGAGGGTAATCATGCGGAAATACAGCATGAAGATCATATTTATGCTGCTGCTCATCAGCGCGGCATTGTTTGCCATGCCTACGTCGGCGCTGGCAAAATCGGAAAGCTACGATCCGCCTGAAATGGGTGAGTACATTCAGGTGTATTATGACGATGAGATGCTGTCCAACGAAGCCAACACGGTGCTTTTTGCTGATAGCGGCTACATATGGATAGGCAGCTACAGTGGTCTTTCCCGTTACGACAGCAATAACATTGTCACCTACGGCAATGACGAAAGCTCCGTGATGTACGGCGTGAGTGTCCGCGTCCTTTTTGAGGACAAGGACAGCCGACTGTGGATCGGCTCAAACGACAAGGGCGTCTTTTATTATGAAGACGGAGAATTTACAAGCGTTGACATGAGCGCGGCGGGCATCACCAGCTCCATCCGCGGCTTTGCGCAGACTCAGAACGGCATATATGTCGCCTCCACCGGAGGACTTGCCCGGATTGGCGATGATCTTTCGGTCAGCGCTGTTACCTTTGAGGGTATCGGGGTCAGCTCCGTGGCTGATCTGCTCACCGACAGCAAGGGCCGTCTGTGGGTTCTTGACAATGACAGCGTCACTGTTCTTTCACCGGACGGCACGCAGCATCAGCTTGATATTTCCCGCTACACCAAGAACGAATGCAATTGCATTACTCAGATAGGTGACGGCAGGATAATGATAGGCACCATCAGCTCCGATGTGGTCTATGTAACCGACACCAACGACAGCTTTGATCTTAAAACAAGGTCTTTGAAGGGCTGTACCACAATAAACTGTATTCTTGAGGATTCCTACGGCAGAATATGGATCTGTGACGATATTGGTCTCGGCTATATCGACAACGGAAAATTTGTTCTTGCCGACTGTATTTCCTTTACTTCCATCGAGCAGATCGAGCAGGATTACGAGGGTAACCTCTGGATAGCCTCTTCGCGGCAGGGTGTGCTTGAGCTTGTGCGTGGAAAATTCAACAGCAAGAGCGTGGGCACTATCCTTGATGGTGAAACCGTGAACGCCACACAGCTCTATGAAGATCTGCTCTTTGTGGCAGCGGACAGCGGATTGATGGTCGTAAGGCCGGATACATTTGAGCCGGTGGAGCATCCCATGGCCAAGCTGCTGGACGGAGTGCGCACCCGCGGCCTTTTTGTGGACAGCAAGGGCTATCTCTGGATAACTACATATGTCAATTACGGCGTGGTGCGCTACAAGGACGGCGATTATGTCAGCATCAATACCGATGACGGCCTGACCAGCAACAAGACCCGCGTTACCATGGAGCTGGAGAACGGCGATATTGCCGTATCCACCGGCGGCGGTGTCAGCATTATCCGAGATGCTGAGGTCATAAAGACCTACACCGAGGCGGACGGTCTGGAAAATCCCGTCATCCTCAGTATGTGCACGGATAAGATGGGCAATATGTACTTTGGCAGCGACGGAAACGGAATATATGTCGTAACCCCGGAGGGCGATGTACATTGCTGCGACACAGACGATGGCCTTGAGTCGGGAGTTATCCTCAATCTAAAGTATGACGAACGGGCACGGTGCATATGGATCAGCACCGGCAGCAACATAGCCGTCTGGGATGAGGAAGGAATAAGAAATCTCAACGACTTCAAAGCCGGCTTCGGAAGCATCTTCGATATTCTCTTTATAGATAACGATATCTGGGTGCTCCGCAACACAAGCGTTATCATTGCCACCCGCGAGGAGCTGTTCTCCGGCGCCTCCACTTCGGAATACACGGTTCTTGGCAAAAAGGACGGCCTGCTCGATATTACCGCCAACTCCCGACACTGCATTGATGACGAAGGCACCCTTTATCTTGCCACCTCCAGCGGTGTCTACACCATCAATACCGACAGCTATTATCGCTCTGAGGTATCCCACTACGCTATCATTAACAGCGTTACGGTGGACACTGACACGGTGTATAACAATCCCGAAACGGTTGTTCTTCCCGCGGACACCACCCGAATTACAATTGATTTTTCCGCGCTGAATTACTCCACCGATCCTTGCTTTGTTGAGTATCAGCTGGTGGGTGTTGACGAGGAGCCTATAGTCGTCAGCGGAGATAAGAATATCTCCAGAGACTATGTCAATCTCAGAGCTGGAACCTACACCTTCCGTGCTTCTGTTATCAACGCTCTGGGAGAGTCCACCGAAAGCCCGGTGGAGCTTACAATTAAAAAGCAGCCTGCAATCTATGAGCGAGTGTACTTCATTGTCGGCGCGATTCTGGTTTGCGCGGCTCTGCTTGCCCTGCTTATTTATGCCGCTGTTCGCATCAGAACCAGCACTCTGCTCCGCCAGCGCCAGCGCTACCGTGACCTTACCGAAAGCGCCATGAAGGTCGCCGCCCGCAGCATCGACGCCAAGGACAGCTACACCAACGGTCATTCCACCCGAGTGGCCATCCTCTCCCGTGAGATCGCTACACGGCTCGGTATGTCCGAGGAGGAGATAGAGAACGTCTACTTCACCGCTCTGGTGCATGACATAGGCAAGATCGGCGTGCCCGACAGCGTGCTTACCAAGCCCTCCGCCCTCACAGAGGAGGAGTATCAGACCATACGCACCCACGCCACCACCGGCTACAACATCCTCAGGGAATTCAAGGGCGTGCCCAATATCGGCCTTGGCGCCCGATATCATCACGAGCGCTATGACGGCGACGGCTACTGCGAAGGCCTTGCCGGAGAGGACATTCCTCTGATCGCCCGCATCATCGCCGTGGCCGACGCTTACGACGCAATGGCCAGCTCCAGAGTCTACCGTCCCAAGCTCGAACCGGAGCAGATCCGTTCAGAACTGGAAAAGGGCAAGGGAACTCAGTTTGACCCGGAGATCGCCGTGATAATGCTGAAAATGCTTGACGACGGCTTTGATCCCTTCAGCGTGGAAGCCACTGAAAAATAGTGATATTTGTCCAATACCCGGTATCGTTTGATGCCGGGTATTTTCTTTTTGCGGTTCTATAATTCTCCGGGACGCATAATCATTTACCGAAGGAGGGAAAGGATGTGCAGTTCAAGGAGGTCGAATGCTTCGAGCAGGCCGCTTCAGCGCTGGGAGGAGCAGTCTATTCTCTGCTCCGCGCGGTCGACGGGCGTTATAAAGCGACAGCTAAAGAGATCAGGCTGCGCGTTGGCTCTCCGGTGCTCCTTTCCCTCCCGTCGGGCACGTTGGCCGTAAGCGGTACGGTCGTAACAGAGGATATGATGCGGGAAGCCGTCATGTGCCTTTGCGGACAGTCGCTCTACTCTCACCAGCAGGAGATCGCGGAAGGATATATTCCCATTGCCGGAGGTCACCGCGCCGGAGTGTGCGGCACGGCGGTGAACGAGAACGGAAGAGTTACGGCGCTGCGTGACTTTTTCAGTCTCTGTGTGCGTGTGGCAAGAGAGCATATCGGCTGCGCGGACAAGCTTATTGAGAATATGTACTCCGGAGGCGTATGCTCGGCGGTGATTGCCGGCCCTCCCGGTTCCGGGAAGACCACCATTCTGCGTGACCTCGCCTGCTCTCTTGCCGAGGGAAAGATAACCCGACCGATGGCCGTTGCCGTGGTGGATGAGCGAAAGGAAATCGCCATGGCTCCAGGCAGCAGGATATACGCGCTGTGCGATGTGCTCAGCGGATATCCAAAGGCAGAAGGGATCATTCAGGCTATACGCGCTCTTGCACCGGAGGTCATCATTTGCGACGAGGTAAGCGACGAAAAGGACATGGAGGCGGTGGAAGCAGGCATCAACGCCGGAGTACATATGCTGTGCTCTGTTCACGCGGGCTCGGCGGCGGAGCTGGTGTCCCGCCCGGTCGGCTCCCGGCTGCTTGGTACGGGAACGTTTGAGCGCTTTGTTTTCCTGAGCGGCAGAGATCGTCCGGGGACGGCAGAAAAAATAATGGACAGGAAGTGTGTGGATGAACTGGCTTGCCGGTGTGCTGATAATAATATGCTCGGCTCTGATGGGCTTCGGCGGCGCTGAACAGCTGCGGCGCAGGGCGAGGCTGCTGCATCAGGCGGTGCGTTTCACTGAGACCGCTATCTGCTCCGTAAGATACAGCGCCGATCCGCCGGACAGAGTTATTTCCGCTTTTGAAGCGGAGAACAAGTCGTTTTTCGGCGAGTGCCGGGAGATGGTAAGGCGGGGAGAGAATTTCCGTTCGGCGTGGAGGTCGGCCGAGAGGACAAGCTGTGATTTTTCTCTTCTGCTTCAGAAGGAAAAGGCGCTGCTCAGAGAGCTTGGCGGCTCCATGGGATACTTTGACCGGGACGGACAGCTGGCGGTGCTGGAAAGCTATCTCGCCGCGCTCCGGAAGGCGGAAGAGCAGGCCGAGGAGGAAAGAAAACAGAAGACGGGGCTGCGAGTCAGCTGCTGGCTCCTTTGCGGAACCATGGCGGCAGTCATAATAATCTGAGAACAGGACGGAATATAAAATATGGATGTTGATCTTATTTTTCGCATTGCCGCCATCGGCATAATCGTCGCGGTGCTCAATCAGGTGCTCATACGGGCAGGCAGGGAGGAGCAGGCGATGATGACCACGCTGGCCGGAATAATCGTTGTGCTTATGATGCTCATCTATGAGATAAACGACCTCTTTCAGACGGTCAAATCAGTCTTTGGTCTGTAAGGCATGGATATTATCGCCTTTGCCGGCTGCGCGGTGATAGCCTGCGTACTCATACTGGTCGTGAGGCAGCAGAAGCCGGAGCTGGGAGCTCTTGTGTCAATTGGCGCCGGAGTAATCATGCTTGCGGCGGCCGCGGCAAAACTGATGCCGGTGATAAGCCGGCTGGAGGAACTACTCTCCGGAACCGGAGCGGAGGATTATCTCCCCTTTGTACTCAGAGCGCTGGGAATATGCCTTGTGACCCAGCTTGCGGCGGATATATGCCGGGATGCCGGTCAGCAGACCATCGCTTCAAATGTGGAGCTTGCGGGCAGAGTGGCTATCCTTGCCTCCGTTATGCCGCTGCTGGGATCCCTGCTCACTCTCGCCGTTGATATCATCAAAGGATAGGATGTGAAACATTGTACGGAGCTATTGTAATGTCTCTTGCTCTTATCTTCCTGCCCTGCACCGGGCATTCTCATGACCCGTCGATAGCTGCCCGTCAGCTGGAAGTCAGCGGAGCAGAAGAGCTGGAGGATGCTCTTCCGAAGGACACCCGTGAACTGCTGGAGGAAGCCGGTATAGAGCTTGCCGAGGACGGTATCGGAGAGGTATCGGCACAAGGATTGCTGGAATCACTGGGAAAACTGGGCAGCAATTCGGCAGAGAAGATTCTGAAGGTCTGCCTTTCGGCTCTGTGTGCCTCGGTTCTTTGCTCTATGGCGCGGGCTATGACGGAAAAGAACGGAGAGGGCACCCGCGTGGCCTTCGATACGGCAGCCTCCGCCGTTGTTTCGCTGACAGTCTGTGCCGCTGTGGGAGCGTTCATCGACAGCTCTGCCGGCATCATTTCCTCGGTGTGCGGCTTTTCGTCGGTGCTGGTTCCGGTGCTGGCCGGTCTGGCCGCAGTGTCAGGACACAGCGCCGCGGCGGCCTCCTACAGTGCCTTTACACTGACGGTCATTGAGCTTGTCAACATCCTCGTTCCGAGAATCATAATCCCGGCTCTGAGGGTGATGCTGGCTGTGTCGGCGGTCAGCGCACTTGCGCCGGGACTGGGGCTGGACAAGCTGACCGCCGCGGTGGAAAAGAACGCAAAATGGCTGATGGGGCTGATCGGCGTTCTGCTGTCGGGCGCGCTGGCCATAAGCTCGGTGGCGGCTTCAGCGGCGGACAACGCGGCTACCAGAACCGCCCGATTTGTTCTTTCCGGGACAGTACCGATAGTGGGCGGCGCCATCAGCGATGCCATCGGAACTATCACCAACTGCGTGTCCATCGTGCGCACATCCGCCGGAGCCTTCGGGCTTGTGGCCGGGATATTCATTGTGCTGCCGGTGGTGGCCGACGCGGTGGTGTGGATGATCGGCCTCAACTGCTCGGCGTGGGCGGCGGAGGCGCTGGGAGCCCAGCGCCCGGCCGCTACCATGAAGGCCATGAGCGGAGTGGTGTCCATCACCTTCGGGCTGACGGCTCTGGTGGTGACGGTGACCACTTGCTCGGCGGCGGTGATAATGAACCTGAGGAGTGTGCAGTAGTGGAAACAGTAAGGGAATGGGGAATAGCCCTGTGCGCCGCGGCGGTACTGTGTGCCGCGGGCGGAATGATAGCTCCGGACGGCAAGCAGGCAAAATATCTGAAAACGATAATGTCAGCAGTGGTGCTGTGCGTGATCCTCTCGCCGGTCAGCATGCTGTCCGACTGCTCTCGCCGGCTGGAATCGGCATACGCCGCGCCGGTGCTTGCCGACAGTGAGCTTTCCGGGCTTATCGAGGAGCAGACCGCCACGGCCATGAGCGACGCTGTGTCCCGGCTGGTGCGAAGCGAGCTTGAGGGAATGAATATCTGTCCGGAGAATATTTCGGTGAGTGTGGATATATCACCCACCGGCAGCATATCAATTGGACAGGTAGAGGTAGTCCTCGGCAGAGCAGAGGCTGGGAGGGCCGCGGAGGTGAGCCGGAGGCTGTATGACCGCCTCGGCCTGAATGCCGCTGTCACCACGGAGGAATAGACAATGATGGAAGAAATGAAAAAGAAGCTGACCGATTTTCTTTCGGCGGATAAAAAACGTGTCAACCTGATAATCATGCTATGCGCCGCGGCGGCGCTGCTGATAATTCTTCCGGGTACCGACTGTGCCGCCGGAGAGGAAAAAACGGCGTATGAATCCGATCCGGCAGAAAGCTACGCAAGCTCTCTTGAGGAAAGACTGGAAAGAACCATCAGCGAAATAGAGGGCGCCGGGGAGACCAAAGTGCTGATAACTCTTCAGGGAGGAAGAGAATATGTTTACGCCCGGGAGGATCAGACAAGCTCCGACCTTTCCGAGAGTGTTGATCCTTCCGGCAGGCAGAGCAGCGATGAAAGGCAGGATCGGCAGTCCAACCTGATAATCATCGACACCGATCAGGGAGAGCAGGCGCTTGTCTGCACCGAGCTTATGCCGGCGGTGAACGGCGTGGTAGTGGTGTGTGCCGGTGCCGGCGACCCTGAGGTGAAGGAACAAATCATGGCCGTTGTGACCACAGCTTTGAACATCAGTTCAAAGCGGGTCTGTATAACGCAATTATCTCAGTAAACAATAGGAGGAAATGCAATGATGATCGGAAAGAAACACCTTGTACTGGCCGGACTGCTCATAGCTCTGGGTGCGGCGGTATACCTCAACTGGCAGTTCGCGCCCACGGATACCGTTGTGGATATGGCGGAAAGCGGCGGCTCTGAGTACGCCGGAGATGAGTACATTCAGGTGTCCACACACGCCGTTTCGGAGGCCGATGTGTCCTCCGCCGCGATTGAGAACGACGCCGTTGATGCCGCGGTGACCAGGAACGTCTTTGCCGCTACTCGTGAAGAAAGAGACGACACCAGAGAGGACGCTCTTGAAACTCTGCGCGAAATTATTGAGGATGCCTCTCTCGACGGCGACCAGAAGGCCGAGGCCGTATCGACGGCGGCAAAGATCGCCGACAACATGGATGCTGAGGCGGCCATTGAGCTGCTGATCAAGGCCAAGGGCTACGCCGACTGCGTGGTTGTCATCAGCGATTCTCAGGTCAATGTGGTCATCCCGGCGGCCGAAGGCGGCATCAAGGCCTCCGACGCGGCCATAATACGGGACATCGTGGTCGGCCAGCTGGATATTTCTCCCTCCAGCATAAAGATTATTGAAGCAAAGTAGTTGTTTATTTTGTATGTTGTGGTATAATATGCATCATGGATGTATATTTCAGCAAAATGCGAACACACATACCGAATATCGGCTGAAAATGACCCTCCGCATCCAGTGTGCGGGGGTTATTTGCTGTGTTCGGATGTTTTTGGAGGATAATATGGTAAAAAGACGAGAAGCGCGCGATCAGGCATTCCAGATCCTGTTTGAAAAGACCTTTACCGATTCTGCCGTGTCCGAGATCATCGACATGGCCGGACTTTCCCGTGATATGATCCCCGATGACTATACCGTCGTGGCCGCGGAGGGCACGGTGGCCAATCTGGAGCAGATCGACAGCATCATTGCGAAGTTTTCCGTCAAGCGCAGCATCAGCCGCCTTTCAAGGGTGGTCATTTCGGTTCTGCGGCTGGCCGTATATGAAATAATATACGAAAAGACCGTTGACACCTCGGTGGCCATCAACGAGGCCGTTGAGCTTGCCAAAAAGTACGCCGGCGAGGACGAAGGTCGGTTCGTCAACGGCGTGCTGGGAGCCTTTGCCCGCAGCGAGGAGTTTGAGGGCTTGTGTGCCTCAGAGGGCGACGCTCAATGAGATACTCCCTCGGACTTGACACAAGCAACTACACCACCTCGACCGCTCTTTACGACAAGGAGACCGGCGAGGTAATCCAGCAGAAGAAACTGCTTCCGGTGGCTCAGGGGCAGCTTGGCCTGCGCCAGAGCGACGCGGTGTTCCATCATGTCCAGCAGCTTCCGGAGATGATGACCGCCCTTTTCGACGGGCAGAAAGCCACGCCGGAGGTCATCGGTGTTTCCACAAGACCCCGGCCGGTGGATGGCTCCTATATGCCCTGCTTTGAGGTGGGACGTGGAGCCGCCGAGCAGCTGGCCGCCGTTCTGGGCGTTCCCGTGCGCCGCTACTCCCATCAGGAGGGACATATCGCCGCGGCTATGTATTCCTCGGGCTTCAGAGCCAAAGAGGGAGAAAAATTCATCGCCTACCATCTTTCCGGCGGCACCACCGAAGGCGTGCTTGTGACCCGGCTTGAGGACGGCTTTTCCGTTGAGCTCATATGCGGCTCACTTGACCTCAAGGCGGGCCAGCTTATCGACCGCGTCTCAGGGATGCTGGGACTGCCCTTTCCGGGCGGAGTACATCTTGAAAAGCTGGCGCTGGCCTATGACGGCGATGTGCGCTGCAAGCCCACCATGAAGGGCCTTGACTGCTGCCTTTCCGGTGTTGAGAACATCTGTCAGCGTCTCCTTGCCGAGGGCGAGGATCACGAATATATCGCCCGGGTGTGCATCGGCCACGTGACCGCCGCGGTCACCGCCATGACCGAGGGCATTTTCCAGAAATACGGCGAGCTGCCGCTGCTTTTTGCCGGAGGAGTATCCTCCAACGTCACTCTGCGCGAAGAAATGCAGCGTCGCTTCGGCGCTCATTTTGCCCAGCCGGCCTTTTCCTGCGACAACGCGGCGGGCATAGCCATTCTCGCGTCCGGTGGTGAATGTCTGTGAGAATTTTTTCCGTCTCCGAGGTCAACGGATATACCAAAGCTATCCTTGACGAGGATATGATCCTTTCGGATATCCATGTGTCCGGAGAAATATCCAACCTCAAGCGGCACACCTCGGGGCATATGTATTTTTCCCTCAAGGATGAGAAGGGGCAGATCTCGGCGGCCATGTTCAAGTGGCAGTGCCAGTATCTGCGCTTTGCGCCCGCCAACGGCATGAAGGTTGTGGCGCACGGCAAAATAACCCTCTACGAAGCCGGCGGCCAGTATCAGATGGTGGTGGCCTCTCTTCAGCCGGACGGCGTGGGCGCGCTGTACGCCTCCTACGAAAAGCTCAAGGCGCAGCTGGAAGCCGAGGGGCTTTTTGCACCCGAGCGAAAGCGCCCGCTGCCCCAGATGCCCGCCAGAGTGGGTGTGGTCACCTCCAAGACCGGTGCGGCGGTGCGGGATATCATCAACATCATAGAACGCCGGTGGCCCGTGTGCTCGGTCGTGCTTGCTCCGGTGATGGTGCAGGGCGACGCGGCTCCTTTTCAGATAAGCAGAGCCATCCGGGAAATGAACAGAAAAAAGGCCTGCGATGTGATGATCGTTGGCCGGGGCGGCGGCTCCATCGAGGATCTATGGGCCTTCAACGACGAGGCGGTGGTTCGTGTCGTTGCCGAATCGGAGATCCCGGTGATCTCGGCCGTCGGCCATGAAACGGATTTTACCCTCTGCGACTTTGCTGCCGATATGCGGGCACCTACGCCCTCGGCGGCGGCGGAGCTGGCTGTCCCGGAAATGGGGAGCGTCAGTGCTTACATAGAGCGCAGAGTAAGCGATATACGGGCGCGGCTCGGCTTTTCCGCCGAACGGGCCGCCGCGCGGCTTGAGAGCGTAATGTCCCGGCGGTGCCTTGCCTCGCCGATGTTTCTGATAGAGGATAAAGCCCAGCGGCTGGACGCCGCCGTGGCCGCGGCAAAGGCCGGGATGGAATCCTGCGTCAGCGCCTGCGGAGAACGGTTCTCCCGGGTGTGTGCCGGGCTGTCGGCTCTTAATCCTCTGGCGGTTCTCGGCCGGGGCTACTCGGTGGTGTCCGACGGCGAGCATATAATTTCCAGTATCACTCAGCTCAGCGAGGATGCTATAATAAATATCAGGCTTTCGGACGGCACTGCATCCGCCCGTGTCCTGGAGAAGCGGGATGACCAATGAAAAAGAAAATGACATTTGAACAGTCCCTCGAGCGACTTGAGGAGATCGCGGCGATACTCGAGCAGGGCAACGCCCCTCTGGAGGACGCGCTGAAGCTGTATGAGGAGGCTTCCGGTCTGGCGGCTGAATGCCAGAAGCAGCTTTCACAGGTACAGCTCAGAATAACCGAACTTTCCGACATCAAGACCGACACGGCGGCAAATGCCGATCAGGAGGAAGACGATGGATAACAGCACCCTCAAAAGCATCATGTCCGAATGGCGGGAAATAGTGGAAAAGCGCCTTGAGGAGCTTTCCCGTGCCAATTCCGGCTCCATTTATGCCCCGCTGTACGACACGGTCAGATATTCTCTGCTCAACGCCGGCAAGCGTATCCGCCCCATACTTACCCTCGAATTCTGCCGCGCGGCGGGCGGAGATCCCATGTCCGCCCTCGACTGTGCCTGCGCCGTGGAGATGATACACACATATTCTCTCATCCACGACGATCTTCCCTGCATGGATGACGATGACTTCCGCCGCAACAAGCCTTCCTGCCACAAGGTTTACGGCGAAGCCACGGCTCTGCTGGCCGGTGACGCCCTGCAGGCTCTGGCTCCTCTGACAATAGCCCGGTGCACTACCGCTCCCGCCGACCGTCTGCTGGCCTGCGTGGGCGAGCTGGCTCAGCTCAGCGGCCCGGACGGCATGATCGGCGGCCAGATGATCGACATGGAATCGGAAGGCAAATCCGTGGGCGCGGATACCCTGCGCTCCATGGTCATAGGCAAGACCTGCGGCCTCATTGAAGCGGCCTGCGTGATGGGCTGCCGCATTGCCGGAGCCGACGAGCAAACCACCAACGCCGCTCGTGTTTACGCCCGGGAGATGGGCATCGCCTTCCAGATTATCGATGACATTCTCGATGTGGTGGGCGACCCGAAGCTTCTCGGCAAGCCGGTGGCCAGCGACGCGGAAAACGAAAAGTCCAACTACGTTTCCGTAATGGGATTGGACGGCGCCAAGCGGTTTGCCGAAATTCACACCAACAGTGCCGTTGCCGCTCTGGCTCCTCTTGGCGACAAGGCTGATTTCCTTGCCTCCTTTGCCCGCTATCTTCTGGAGCGGGTCAACTGATTTACTGCAAAGCAAAAGGATGATTCAATGACCTTTGAGAACTTTCCTGATATCGACAAGAATCCGGAGAGTCTGAAAAGTCTCTCATATGAAGAAATAGACCAGCTGTGCGCTCAGATTCGCAGTAAGCTGGTGGAAACTCTGTCCCGCAACGGCGGTCATCTTGCCCCCAATCTTGGCGTGGTGGAGCTGACCGTCGCCATGCACAGAGTGTTTGATTCTCCCGTCGACCAGTTTGTGTTCGATGTGGGGCATCAGAGCTATACCCACAAGCTGCTTACCGGCCGTGCCGACCGCTTTGACACCATTCGCACCGAGGGTGGTCTGGCTGGATTTCCCAAGCCCTCGGAGAGTGTACACGATCCCATGGTCACCGGCCACAGCAGCACCTCCATATCCAACGCCTGCGGCCTTGCCCGTGCCAAACGGCTCAAGGGCGAAAAGGGCACTGTGGTCGCCGTTATTGGCGACGGCGCCCTGACCGGCGGACTTGCCTACGAAGGCCTTAACAATGCCGGTCAGGCAAGGGACAACATCATTGTCATACTCAACGACAACAAGATGTCCATTTCCAAAAACGTGGGCGCCATGGCCCGGCACCTTGCCGTTATCCGCACCAAGACCAGCTATGTCAAGTTCAAGGCGGTGACTGCCAAGGTGGTGGGAGCCATCCCGCTTATCGGAAAGCCAATCAAAAAGGCACTCTTCCGCTCCAAGTCGGCGCTGAAGAACGCGGTCTATAAAAACACCCTTTTTGACGCGCTGGGATTTGCCTATCTGGGGCCGGTGGACGGCCACAATGTAAAGCAGCTGGAGCAGGCGCTGACCCTTGCGAAAAATCTCAATCGCCCGGCTCTTGTCCATGTATGTACAAGCAAGGGCAAGGGATACCAGTACGCCGAGCGCAACCCCGGCAAATTCCACGGCATCGGCAAATTCGACATCGACACCGGAGAGCCTATCTCCGGCGGCCCGAATTTTTCCTCGGTTTTCGGCAAGGCTCTGTGCGAGCTTGCCCGGAAGGACGAGTCGGTTTGCGCCGTTACGGCGGCTATGAAATCGGGAACTGGTCTTTCCGACTTTGCCGCCGATTTCCACCGCCGTTTCCACGACTGCGGCATTGCCGAGGAGCACGCTGTTTCCTACTGCGCCGGACTGGCTGCCGGCGGACTCAAGCCGGTTTTTGCCGTATATGCCAGCTTTATTCAGCGCTGCTACGACCAGATAATCCACGATGTGTCCATTCAGGGACTGAACGTCACCTTCGCGGTGGACAGAGCCGGTGTGGTTGGCGAGGACGGCGAGACCCACCACGGCCTCTTTGATGTGGCTATGCTGAATACCGTTCCGGGAATGAGCATTTATTCCCCGTGTTACTTTGACGAGCTTACTGCTTCCCTTGAATCCTGCGTCAACGAGCCTTCTCCGGCGGCCATTCGCTATCCGAGAGGCGCTGAGCCGGAAAAGCCGGAGGGCTTTGAGATATCCACAGAGCCGTATTGCGTGTATGGCGATCCAAACGCGGAAACCGTCATCGTGACCTATGGCCGTATTTTCGGCGCCGCGGCGAAAGCCTGCGACCGCCTGCGGGCAGAGGGAAGGAGCGTATGCGTGCTGAAGCTGCTGCGTGTAAAGCCCATCGACCCGGAGTGCGTTGAAGCGGTCTCCAAAGCCGGACACATCCTCTTCTTTGAAGAGGGCATAAAGCAGGGCGGCATCGGAGAGACCTTTATCGCCCTTCTGGAGGAACGGGGATACAGCGGAACATACTTCCTCCGGGCTGTTGACAATTCCTTTGTGACCCACGCGTCGGTGGCGCGGCTGCTTGAGATGCTGGGTCTGGACGAAACCGGCGTGTACAATGCCGTCAGAAAGGTAATCGAATCCCATGAGTGAAAAAATACGACTGGATGCCGCGGTGCTGGCGGCCGGCCTTGCCGAGAGCCGTGAAAAGGCGAAAGCCGCCATCATGGCCGGCATTGTTTTTGTAAACGGACAGCGGGAGGATAAGCCGGGCACTCAGGTAAAATCCACCGACAATATCGAGGTTCGAGGCCAGAAGCTGCGCTATGTCAGCCGCGGCGGCCTCAAGCTGGAAAAGGCCATGGAGCAGTTTCCCATCGAGCTGGGGGGCTGTCTGTGCATGGATGTGGGTGCCTCTACCGGCGGCTTTACCGACTGTATGCTCCAGAACGGCGCGGCCAAGGTGTACGCCATCGATGTGGGCCGCGGTCAGCTGGCATGGAAGCTGCGCACCGACGAGCGCGTGGTCAATCTCGAGCGAACAAATATCCGCCATGTCACCCGGGAGCAGGTGCCGGAGGAGATAGACTTCTGCAGCATCGATGTTTCCTTTATCTCCCTGACCCTTGTTCTGCCGGTGGTATACGGTCTGCTCCGCGAGGGCGGTAAGCTGGTCTGCCTGATAAAGCCTCAATTCGAGGCCGGCAAGGAGAATGTGGGCAAAAAGGGTGTTGTGCGTGATGCCTCGGTGCACGCCGAGGTCATTGATAAGATTATAAATTTCCTCGGGGAGATCGGTTTTTCGGTCATTGGCGCCGATTTTTCTCCGGTAAAAGGTCCGGAGGGCAATATTGAATTTCTTGCCTGCGCGCAGAAGGGTGAAGGCCCGTCGGTGGAAGTGAACGCGGCGGAGCTGGTCAGACTGGCGCACGAGCAACTGGGGTGAGGAACATGAAGCTGCTTATCCTGCCAAATTACGGCAAGGAGCTTACCGACCAATGCACAAAGGAAATATGCGCTGTTCTGGCCGGTCTTGGCTGTGAGATAATCACTCAGCCTCTCTGCCGGGACAGATTTGACGGCTGCACCGGCCCGGAAAAGCTCTGGGACGAGGGGCAGCTCAGCCGGTGCGATGTGGTCGTGGCCGTCGGCGGTGACGGCACCATGATGCACGCGGCCAAATACGCAGCCGAGGCCGGCAAGCCGGTGCTCGGAATCAACACCGGCCGCCTTGGCTTCATGGCCGGGCTGGAGGCCTCCGACGCTCAGCTTGTGAGCCGACTTGTGACCGGCGAATACACCATTCAGAAGCGAATGCTGCTGGATGTGGAGACCATCCGCGAGGGCCAGGTCATCTCCCTGCGCCATGCCATCAACGACGCCGTTGTTTCCCGCGGCGCCCTTTCAAAGATAATCACCCTCAAGGTGCATCACAATGGCCGGCAGGCCATGGAGCTGCGGGCAGACGGTCTGATCGTCAGCACGCCGACCGGTTCCACCGCCTACGCTCTTTCGGCCGGCGGCCCGGTGATAGACCCTTCCTTCAAGTGCATAGAGGTCACGCCGGTCTGTCCCCATTCGCTCATGGACAGAGCCATCATATTCGACAGTGATTCGGAAATCACCATCGAAGCCGACCGGCGCAGGGATGACTACATCACCCTGCCCGAGGATCGGGTCACTCTTGCCGTGGACGGCGAAAGCTCGGGAGAGCTGCTGCCCGGCGATGTCATTCGCATCAGGCGCTCGGAAATAAGCGCCGACTTTATCGAAATCAAAAAGCAGAGCTTTGCCAATCTTCTTTTGCAGAAATTTATCAACTGACACGAGGATACGGAGGAAAGACGATGAAAAGAAGAAGACAAAACCGAATACTTGAGCTTATACGCGACAACTGCATTGAGACCCAGGACGAGCTGCTGGCCATGCTGAGTGAGGACGGCTTTGTGGTCACTCAGGCCACAATCTCCCGCGACATCAAGGATCTCCACCTGATAAAGGTCTCCGGAAGCGACGGCCGCTACAGATACACTCCCTCCAAATCAGAGGCTCCCGATATCTCTTCCAAATTCTACAGCCTGCTTTCCGACTCCGTGGATGATGTGGATGTGGGGCAGAACATCGTGTGCATCAAATGCTATTCCGGCATGGCTCAGGCTGTGTGCGCCTCTATGGATACCATCAGCTTTGACGGCGTGATAGGCACTCTTGCCGGCGAGGACACCATTTTTGTCCTCTGCCGCACCGACGCTCAGGCGGAGGCACTTCGCGGCGAGCTTATCAAGTTCATATAAGGCAGCACCACACAATTCCCGTGTTACAACTTAAGCACGATCTTGCTTGAATCTTTTCCGTCATACATCACAAAAATGCTCGTCAATACATAGAGTATTGACTCTGCTTTTTGCATCGTCTGACGAAAAATCTTACAGCGCAATATCGCACTTAGAATTATGCGGTGTTGCCCTAAGAGAGGTCATAACCTTGCTTTCACGACTGTACATAGAAAATATAGCAGTTATCAAACAGGCCGAGATAAATTACACTCTCGGCCTTAATATCATGTCCGGCGAAACCGGCGCGGGCAAATCTATCCTCATCGACTCCATCATGGCGGTCATGGGCGAGCGCACCAGCCGTGAGCTTATCCGCACCGGCGCCCAGAGCGCCTACGTCAGCGCGGAATTTTCCGACATTCGTCCGGTGGCTCTCGCGGCTCTGCTGGAGCTTGGCGTGGAGCCGGACGAGGGAGCGGTGACTCTCTGCCGGGAGCTCAAGACCGATGGGCGAGGCACCTGCCGCGTCAACGGCAGGCCGGTCAATGTGGCCACGCTGAAGGCGGTGGGACGGCAGCTGGTCAACATCCACGGCCAGCATGATACCCAGTCTCTCATGGATCCTGCCGGACACCTGCGCTACATCGACGCCATGTCCGGTGACAGCTCGCTGCTGGACGCCTACCGCACAGCCTACAGCGCTCTTGTGGAGGCTCGCAGAAAGCTTCACGAGCTGGAGGTTGACGAAGGGGAAAAGGAGCGCCGCATTGATATGCTGCGCTATCAGATAAACGATATTGAAAACGCGAGCATCCGTCCGGGAGAGACCGAGGCTCTCATCCGCAGGAGGGATAAATGCCGCAATTTTGAAAAGATCCGCTCGGCTCTCGGCAGAGCCAGTGCCATTCTCTCCGGGGACGAGGATATCACCGGCGCGGTGAGTATGCTGGATGACTCCCGGGAGGAGCTTTCCTCGGTGTCCGATGTGCATCCGGATTTCGAGGCGCTTCACAGACGTATAAAGGACGCCTACTATGAGGTGGCCGATATCGCCGAGGAGCTTTCCTCTCAGCTTGGATCCATGGAATTTGATCCGGCGGAGCTGGAGCAGATAGAGGATCGTCTGGAGATTCTCGGACGCATCAGAAAGAAATACGGCGGTGAAGAGGAAGCTCTCCGATACGCCGAGGACGCCCGTCGGGAGCTGGACGGACTGGAGCGGGCCGACGAGCGCCGCGCCCAGATGCAGCAGGAGGTACTGAAGCTCAAGGAAAAGGCCGTTGCCGCGGCACTGGCGCTTTCTGAACAGCGCACACAGACTGCGCAGGAGTTCAGCGAACGCATCCGGGCTGAACTTGCTTTTCTTGATATGCCCGGAGTGGGCTTTGAGGTCAGCTTCGAGCGCAAGCCTATGAGCGAGGACGGAGCCGATAAGGTTGAATTCCTCATATCGGCAAATCCGGGAGAGCCGCCCAAGCCCATCGCCAAAATCGCTTCCGGCGGCGAGCTGAGCCGAATCATGCTTGCAATAAAGAACGTCCTTGCCGGCAGCGACGACATTGACACCCTTATCTTCGACGAGATCGACACCGGCGTCAGCGGCCGGGCAGCCTACAAGATCGGCGTGAAGCTCAAGGAGGCCTCTGCGGCCCGTCAGATAATCTGCATTACTCACCTTTCCCAGATAGCCGCCAACGCTGACACCCATATGCTCATCCAGAAGCAGGTGGCCGACGGACGAACCTTCACTCAGGTCACCGAGCTGGACATCGACGGACGCATAAGCGAGCTGGCCCGGATAAACGGAGGCGAGAACATCACGGAAACTCAGCTTGCCACAGCCCGTGAGCTGCTGGTTCAGGCGGGAATTATCGGCAAATAGCATAACCCGCGCCGCCGCGCAGTATTAATTGATATACTGACGCAAAGGAGTGGCGTTATGCTGGTTAAAATTCGCAAAGAGCATCTTCTGGCGGTGGGGCTTGCGCTGGCGGTGCTGCTGTTTATCATCATCACCAAAGGAGGCACCGAGCATCTGACCTCCGCTCAGCCTCAGCAGACCACCGTCATAATCATTGATCCCGGTCACGGCGGAGTGGACGGCGGCGCCGTTGGTGTCGGAGGAACAGTGGAAAAAAGGATAAATCTCGAGATAGCTCTTCGCCTGCGGGATGTGTTCTCTCAGGCGGGGTACACGGTCATAATGACCCGTGACACTGACATTTCCATCCACGACAGCTCGGCCGACACCATCAGAGAAATGAAGGTAAGCGACCTGCGCAACCGCCTGAAGCTCACCGAAATGTATCCCGATTCTCTGCTGATAAGCATTCATCAGAACACCCTCGGGGACAGCTCGGTCACGGGAGCGCAGGTCTTTTATTCCCCCAATGATCCCCGCAGTGAGTTGCTTGCCCAGTGTGTGCAGGACAGCTTCAACGGCGGCATTCAGCTGGCCAAGGACAGACAGATAAAGAAAGCTGGCAGCAACCTTTATCTTTTCCACAACGCCCGGAATGTGGCTATCCTTGCCGAGTGCGGCTTTCTTTCCAACAGCCGCGAGGAGGCGCTGCTGTGCGACCCGGCTCATCAGGAAAGGATCGTGTACTGCATATACAAAGGAACGCTGGAATATCTTGATTCGATGGAAGGAAACGCTATAAATGGCCAAGAGTAAGAATATATATGTCTGCACCGAATGCGGCTACGAAACGGGCAAATGGCTCGGCCAGTGCCCGGCCTGCCGCGAGTGGAACACCATGGAGGAAAAGCTGGTTCTGACGGAGACGGCTCCGGCCCGGTCGGCCAGCTCCCCCTCCGGCTTTGCCCGTCCCATGCGCCTGAGCGAGATAAACACCGCCGACGACCCGCGCTACAACACGGGAATGCAGGAGCTTGACCGCGTGCTTGGCGGCGGCCTTGTCAAAGGCTCCGTTGTGCTGCTGGGCGGCGATCCCGGCATAGGAAAATCAACCCTCCTGCTGCAGATATGCGAGCATCTTGGACGGGGGCTGGAGATACTGTATGTTTCCGGCGAGGAATCGGTGCGCCAGATAAAGCTGCGCGCCGCCCGTCTCGGTGTGGACAGCGCCCGGCTGCAGGTGCTCTCCGAGACCGACTGCATGAGCGTGGTGGAGTGCATCAACCAGTGCAAGCCCGACCTCGTCATCATCGACTCCATCCAGACCATGAATATCCGTGAGCTCAATTCGGCTCCGGGCAGTATGGTGCAGGTCAGAGAATGCACGAACCTCATCACCCGCACTGCCAAAAGCTACGAGATACCCGTCTTCCTCGTTGGACACGTGACCAAGGACGGCAACATCGCCGGCCCCAAGACCCTTGAGCACATGGTGGACGCGGTGCTTTATTTCGAGGGCGACCGCAACCTTTCCTATCGGATCCTCCGCGCGGTCAAAAACCGCTTTGGCTCCACAAATGAGATCGGTGTGTTTGAAATGGCGGGAGACGGCCTGCGGGAGGTGGAAAATCCATCCCAGATGCTGCTCTCCGGCCGCCCGCTCAATGTTCCGGGCACCTGCGTTGCCTGCGTCATGGAGGGCACAAGGCCCATTCTTGCCGAGGTGCAGGGGCTTGTGATGCGCACATCCTACGGCAATCCCCGCCGCATGAGCACCGGCTTTGACAACAACCGTGTGGCGCTGCTTCTGGCGGTGCTGGAAAAACGCGCCGGACTGGCTTTTTCCGGCGCCGATACATATGTCAATGTGGTAGGCGGTCTGCGGCTGGACGAGCCCGCCGCAGATCTGCCGGTGGTTCTTTCCCTTGTCAGCAGTATGCGCGACCTGCCCGTTGACGAGGGTATCGTGGCTTTTGGCGAGGTCGGTCTTGCCGGAGAGCTGCGCAGCGTGACCAACGCCGAAGGTAGGGTCAGGGAAGCCGCCCGTCTGGGAATGACAAAGTGTATCCTGCCCAAGCAGTGCCTGAGGGCGCTCAACAAAATTGCCGACCCGGGCATTCAGCTTGTGGGTGTAAAGACCATCAAAGAAGCTGTCGCGGCTCTTGAGGGATAAGCCGCTCCGAGGGCGGAAGCAGCAATTCCTCGTTTCTCTGCTGATAATAGGGACAGAAGCGCTGATCTCCTCCGGTCATTGAGGAAGCGCGGCCAAGGCCGCAGCAGCCGTCCCTCTGGTGGCGGCAGCTGAAAGAGCATGGTATAAGCATATTCATTTACCTCCGCGGTTATTGTTCCATGCTGTCTGCCGCTTATACGATGACAGAAAGGGCGTTTTTCAATGACAGCGGTCACAAGGCCCAATCTTCCCCAAAACATAATCCGCGCGGCGGTGTGCGGCTGCTTTGAGCCGGTCGTCACGGCGCTTAAAGAGCGGGGCGTGGATGTGCTGACCGCGGCGCCGTCGCCGAGCCTTCCCGCACCGGTCAGGCATCACGCCGATATGCTGTGCTGTCACGCGGCGGGAAATATAGTAGTGACGGCGGATGAACAGCTTTGCGCCCGGCTGGCGGTCTATGGCGTGAAGGCGCTGCTGACCGATCCACCCGGAGGAGAATTTCCTCTGGACTGCTCTTTGAACTGCCTTTCCATCGGTAATTACGCCGTGGGGCGACAAGCCTCCCTCGACAGAAATCTTCTGCGTGTTCTGGAAGAAGATGGCAGAGAGCTGATAGATGTCCGTCAGGGCTATGCCCGCTGCTCGGTGGCCGTCGTGGACGAGCATTCGGTCATCACCGCGGACAGAGGGATAGAAAAAGCCATGTCTTCCCGAGGCTTTGAAGTGCTGCTGATAACACCCGGTCACATTTTTCTCGAGGGCTACGACACAGGATTCATCGGCGGCTGCTGCGGGAAAATATCCGCCGACAGAATGCTGTTCTGCGGCGACCCGATGACCCATCCTGACGGAGAAAGAATTATCAGATTTCTATCGGAAAAGGGCGTGGCCGCCGAATCCTCCGGCGGCGGACTACTGACGGATTTTGGCGGATTTATCCCGCTTTGTGAATAAAAATACAAACTTGTTGTGCATACTCACAAACGAAATTCTATGACGGACGTTTCATTTGTCTGTATCGCAAAAATGTACGGCCATAGTAAAGTTTATCATTGAAAATAAATATTGAAGGGCATAAAATAAAGAAACAAGCTGCTTTGCCAGCGCATTAAAGACAGGAAATGTTAGATATGTATAAGATTGTTGAAAAGCGTGAGCTCAACGAGTCCATGGTTCTCATGCGTGTGGAAGCGCCTCATGTCGCTCAGAAGGCTCTTCCCGGACAGTTTATTATATTCCGTGTTGACGACAAGGGCGAGCGCGTTCCCCTGACCGTTGCCGATACCAACGCCGCCGATGGCACCGTTACCATCATCTTCCAGAAGGTGGGAAAGTCCACCTTCAAGCTGGCTGAGGTTCCCGAGGGCGGGTACATAGCCGACTTCGTAGGCCCTCTCGGCCGTCCCTCGGAGATCGACGGCTATAAGAATGTAGCCGTGATCGGCGGCGGCGCGGGCTGTGCCATCGCTTATCCTCAGGCAAAATATCTGCACACTCACGGCGTTCGGGTGGACATCATTGCCGGCTTCCGCAGCAAGGATATCATTATCCTTGAGGAGGAAATGAAGGCCGTGTGTACCGAGCTGACCGTTATGACCGACGACGGTCCCAACGGCCGCAAGGGTTTTGTCACCAACGCTCTCAAGGATAAAATCGACGCCGGTGTCCAGTACGACCTTGTGGTCGCCATCGGCCCGCTGCCCATGATGAAGGCGGTGTGCGCCCTGACAAAGGAATACGGCATCAAGACCATCGTCAGTATGAATCCCATTATGATCGACGGCACCGGAATGTGCGGCGGCTGCCGTGTCATCGTGGACGGCGAGGTCAAGTTTGCCTGCGTTGACGGCCCGGACTTCGACGGCCATCTGGTAGACTTTGACAGCGCCATGAAGCGCCTTGGCATTTACAAGGATATCGAGCAAAAGGATCTGGAGAATCACAAGTGCCGCCTGACCGGTGAGCATCGCGAGCACGACAAATGCGCCGATCCTTCTCAGGATACCGCCTGCGGCGCTGAGGAGTGTGCCGAACCTGCCGCACCGGCAGGCCGCAATATGTCCCTTGAAAAGAATCCCATGCCCGAGCAGGAGCCTTCCGTGCGCCGCCGCAACTTTGACGAAGTCGCTCTGGGCTACACCGAGGAGCAGGCTCTTTCCGAAGCCGCCCGCTGTCTCAACTGCAAAAACAAGCCCTGCACCGAAGGCTGCCCGGTCAATGTGCGCATTCCCGAATTTATCGAGAAGGTAGCCGCCCGTGACTACGAAGCGGCTTATGAGATCATAACCTCCACCAACGCTCTGCCCGCCGTGTGCGGCCGTGTGTGCCCTCAGGAAAAGCAGTGCGAATCCAAGTGTGTGCGCGGCATCAAGGGCGAGCCGGTGGCCATCGGCCGTCTTGAGCGCTTTGTCGCCGACTGGTACAGACAGAATCGTCAGTCCAAGGCGGAAAAGCCCGCTCCCAACGGCAAAAAGGTCGCCATAATCGGCAGCGGCCCCGCCGGTCTTACCTGCGCCGGCGACCTTGTCAGGAAGGGCTTTGAGGTCACCGTTTACGAGGCTCTGCATATGGCCGGCGGTGTACTTATGTATGGTATTCCCGAATTCCGTCTGCCCAAGGCTATTGTCCAGAGCGAGATTGACAACCTGCGCCGTCAGGGCGTCGACTTCCGCACCAACATGGTTATCGGAAAGGTCATGTCCATAGACGAGCTCTTTGCCCAGGGCTATGACGCCGTATTTGTCGGCTCCGGTGCCGGCCTGCCCGGCTTCATGGGCATTGAGGGCGAGGATCTGCTGGGCGTTTACGCGGCCAATGAATTCCTCACCAGAATCAATCTGATGAAGGCCTACAAGGAGGATTACGACACCAGCATCCGCGTTCCGAAGAATGTTGCGGTCATCGGCGGCGGTAATGTGGCCATGGACGCCGCCCGCTGTGCCATGCGTCTGGGCGCTGAGAATGTATATATCGTCTACCGCCGCGGCGAGGAGGAAATGCCCGCCCGTATCGAGGAGATCCATCACGCCAGAGAAGAGGGCGTTGACTTCCGCCTGCTGACCGCTCCGGTCAGAGTGCTGGGCGACGAGAAGGGCTATGTCACCGCGCTTGAATGCGTGGACATGGAGCTGGGCGAGCCGGATGCCTCCGGACGCCGCCGTCCCATCGAGAAAAAAGGCTCGGAGCACACTATCGATGTGGACTGCGTGGTCGTGGCCGTGGGCAACGCTCCCAATCCTCTTATCCGAATGACCACTCCCGGCATTGAAGCCAACCGCAAGGGCTGTCTGGTGGTAAATGAAAATACCCTTGAGACCACCCGTGAAAAGGTGTTTGCCGGCGGCGACGCTGTTACCGGCGCTGCCACCGTTATTCTCGCCATGGGCGCCGGAAAAACCGCCGCAAAATCCATTTGTGAGAAGCTGGGCATTGAATAATTCGAGCCAATAGTGTATAATATTCGGACGGCAGTCAGCTGATTGCCGTCCGTCATTTATGTTTTCAAGGAGCTGAAAGAATGGCTAAAGCCAACAACCGCTTCACCCGGAGCGCGGGAATCCTGCTTCCCGTCAGCAGTCTGCCGTCAAAATACGGCATCGGCACTCTGGGACAAGCAGCCTATGATTTTGTTGATTTTCTCAGAGCTTCCGGCCAGCACTACTGGCAGGTTCTCCCGGTAGGCCCCACAAGCTACGGCGATTCGCCCTATCAGAGCTTTTCCGCTTTTGCGGGCAATCCCTATTTCATTGATCTTGAGACTCTGTGCGGCGAAGGTCTGCTGGACAGAGCATACCTTGACAGCATCGAATGGGGCGGCAGCGAGAACCGCGTGGACTACGCGCGGATGTACGAGGTGCGTTTCGAGGTGCTTCGCAAGGCCTTTGCAGCCAGTAATCACCTGAAGGAAACAGCCTATATTGAATTCTGCCGCGAGAATGAGGACTGGCTGCCCGATTACAGCCTTTTCATGGCGCTGAAAAATCACTTCGGCGGTGTGGAATGGCAGAAGTGGGAAGAGGACATACGCGTCCGCAAGCCTTCCGCTTTGAAAAAATACCGTGAGCTGCTGGAGGAGGATATCTTTTTCTGGAGCTTCCTGCAGTATAAATTCTTCTGCCAGTGGAAAGCGCTGAGAGATTACGCTCACGAAAACGACGTTTTCATTATAGGCGACATTCCCATCTACATCGCCATGGACAGCGCCGACGCGTGGGCAAACACCGACCAGTTCTGGATGGACGAGGAGCGCCGCCCGGTCAAGGTGGCCGGAGTTCCGCCTGATTATTTCTCTAAGACCGGCCAGCTGTGGGGCAACCCTCTTTACCGCTGGGACGTGATGGAGGCAGATAACTTCGGGTGGTGGCGCAGGAGAATTTCCTTCTCCTCCCAGATATATGATGTCATCCGCATTGACCACTTTATTGGCATCGTGCGCTATTACACCATCGACGCCGGCGCGGAAAACGCCATCAATGGCGAGTGGCTGCAGGGCCCGGGCATGAAGCTGCTCAACGCAATTGACGAAGCCCGTGGGAGCACCCGCATTATCGCCGAGGATCTGGGCGAGGTGGTACCCGAAGTGCGAAAGGTGCAGATCCGCTCCGGATATCCGGGCATGAAGGTCATTCAGTTTGCCTTTGACAGCGACGCCTCCAATATCTTCCTGCCCCATAACCACGGCGAGAATTTCATCGTCTACACCGGCACCCACGATAACGACACCACCGCCGGCCTTATCGCTTCCTCAAAGCCCGCCCGCCTGCGCTTCGCCCGTGGATATCTTGGTGTCAGCCGCTCAAAGCAGCTGCCGGAGGCGTTCATCCGTGCCGCCTTTTCCAGCGTGGCGCACACCGCCATCGTTCCCATTCAGGACTGGCTGGGCCTCGGCTCCGAAGCACGCATAAACACGCCCTCCACTCTGGGCGGCAACTGGGAATGGCGTATGCCTGCCGGTGCCCTTACCGCGGAGCTGGCGGATAAAATAAAGCAATTCACCGAAATGTTCGGGAGGTAAATCATCATATGCTGAAGGAAAATTTCAAGAAGAATGTTCTGGACATCCTCAAAAACGAGTTCAACAAGAAAAGCCTGAAGGATGCCACTACAAAGGAGCTGTACTACGCGGTCAGCCGCGGCGCCGTGACCGCCGCCTATGAAAGCGCTCAGCCCGCCCGTAGTGCCAAGCGCGCCTGCTACTTCTCGGCCGAATATCTCATCGGCCGCCTTATCTACGATAATCTCAACAATCTCGGTCTGACCGATGCAGCCAAGGAGCTGCTGGGCAGCGAGGGCATAGATTTTTCCGTCTTCGAGGAGATCGAGGACGCCGCCCTCGGCAACGGCGGCCTTGGCCGTCTTGCGGCCTGCTTCCTTGATTCCGCCGCCACTCACTCCATTCCTCTGGACGGCTACGGCACCCGCTATCGTTACGGCTTGTTCCGCCAGTTCATCGAAAACGGCTTCCAGAAGGAAGAGGCTGACAACTGGCAGAATTTCGGCGATCCCTGGTCCTTCCGCCGCGACGAGGATTCCGTTGTCGTGGAGTTCCACGGCGGCAAGGTGAAGGCCGTGCCCTATGATACTCCGGTCATCGGATTTGGCGGCAAGTGCGTCAATACCCTGCGTCTGTGGCAGGCCGAGCCCGTTGAGGAGTTCAATTTCGACACCTTCAACCAGAACCGCAGGGAAGAGGCCTTTGCTCAGCGCAACGCCGCCGAGCAGATCTCCGCCGTGCTGTATCCCAACGACGGTACCTACGAAGGCCGCCAGCTGCGCCTCAAGCAGCAGTACTTCTTCTGCAGCGCCTCTCTGCGCGACATCGTCAAAAAATACAAGGCAAAGCACGGCTCCGATTTCTCCATGCTGCCCGACGAATACGCCATCCAGCTCAACGACACCCATCCGGTTTGCTCCATTCCCGAGCTTATCCGCGTGCTGGTGGACGAGGAGGGCCTTTCCTTCGACGAGGCCTTCGCCATTGCTCAGAAGACCTTTGCCTACACCAACCACACCGTCATGCCCGAGGCTCTGGAGAAGTGGGATGTGCGTCTTGTGTTCGACACCATTCCTCAGGTCTACGACTTCATCGTGATGATCGACCGCCGCCTGCGTGACGATCTGCGCAAAATGGGCATCACCGGCGAGGACGCGAAAATCTATCATATCATCGACAACGGCCTTGTCCACATGGCTCGTCTGGCCGTCTACGCCACCTTCTCCACCAACGGCGTTGCATGGTTGCACACCGAGATCCTCAAGGACAGCTGCCTTGGCGAATGGTATAAGATCTATCCCGAGCGCTTCAACAACAAGACCAACGGCATCACTCAGCGCCGCTGGCTCTCTCTGTGCAACGCCGAGCTTTCCCGGTTTATCACCGAGCGCATCGGCGAAGGCTGGATAACCGACCTCGACCAGCTCAAGCAGCTGGAAAAATACGCTGACGACGAAGCCTCTCTCCGTCAGCTGGCTGAAATAAAGCTGAGCAACAAGCAGCGTCTGGCCGATTTTGTGGCCGTTCACGACGGTCAGCGGCTGGACAGCAGCTTTATCTTCGACATTCAGGTCAAGCGTTTGTATGAGTACAAGCGCCAGTTCCTCAATGCTCTTTCCATTCTTGATATTTATTACGGCATCAAGGACGGCCGCATAAAGGATTTTACTCCCACCGCCTTCATCTTCGGCGCCAAGGCCTTCCCGACCTATCGCCGCGCCAAGGGTATTGTAAAGCTCATCTGTGAGATCGCCCGTCTGATCGAGGCCGATCCCGAGGTCAGCAAGTATGTCAAGGTGCTCTTTGTTTCAAACTACAATGTCTCCTATGCTGAGAAGCTGATTCCCGCCGCCGATGTTTCCGAGCAGATTTCCACTGCCGGCACCGAGGCCTCGGGAACCGGCAACATGAAGTTCATGCTCAACGGCGCTGTCACCCTTGGAACCTACGACGGAGCCAATGTTGAGATCGTTCAGCAGGCCGGCTTTGAGAATAACTACATCTTTGGCGCCCGTGTCGAGGACATCGAGAAGATCGCCGGCAACTACGATCCCATGGCTCTCTACGAGTCCGAGCCGCGCATAAAGAAGGTTGTGGACGCCCTTGTGGACGGCACTCTCAGCGACGGCGGCGCGTGGGGTGACGGCGAAGGCTCCTTTGCCGAGCTGCGCAAGTCCCTGCTTGAGGGCGCTTCCTGGCACAAGCCGGACAACTACTATCTGCTCCTTGACCTGATTCCCTACTGCGACACCAAGCTGAAGGTCAACGCCGAGTACAGAGACACCCTCGCCTTTGCACGCAAGGCCCTGATGAACATCGCCAACGCCGGACTTTTCTCCAGCGACCGCACCATCAAGCAGTACGCCGAAGAGATCTGGAATGTCTGATTTCTGCCCCGGAGAGGAAAAATCCTTTCCGGGGCGATTTTGTGTAACCATTCCGCTTTTTAGGCCGTAATATGAGGTAAAAGGAGGCGGAAAATGTTGTATTATCAGAAGCACAGAGGACGAATAGCTCCTGAAAAACTGCGAAGATATCGCCTCGCGCTGGCTGCCGGACTGATGCTTGCAGCTCTGATGGCGCTCAACGCTCAGTTCCGCAGAGTTGCCGAGGATGCGGCCTCGGTTATGGCGCAGAATGAATTCTCCCGGTCGGCGGCGGAGGCGATCCTGATGATGACAGAGGATGGCGTGAGCTTTGATGTGGTGTCGGTCGGCACCGGGGAGAATGGGGAAGTGGTGTCTGTGGCTGCCGATACCGGCAGGCTCAACCGGCTCAAATCGGAGCTGACCGGGAAATTCCTCGCGCTTCTCGAGCAAAGGGAGAGCGACAACGTGGAGATATCCCTCGGAACGCTGACCGGCTCGGAGCTTCTTGCCGGCAGAGGTCCGAAGCTGCGGCTGCGCATGGAGCTGTGCGGCGGCGTAAACGCCGAGATAACCAGCGATTTCTTCGAGGCCGGCATCAACCAGACACTGCACCGTGTGTGTTGCGTGCTTTCGGCGGACTACTACATCATTCTGCCCGGATATCGTTTCCGCAAGACGCTGACTACCACCGTGCCAATGGCCGAATCGGTCATTGTCGGCACTGTCCCCGAGGCCTTCACTTATGTGGTGGGAGACCAGAGCGACACCATCGGCCGCATATTTGACTACGGCGCGGAGCCGGCACCATAACCGATTTTCCGGCAAAAAAATCGTATTGATTATCCGGCGGAAATGGTGTATAATACAGCTGTAGGAACCCCATGGGGACGCAATGGTTTCGACGGGGATCCGGAACTGTGGTAAGCGAGCAGCGGTGGGGCACCGCTATAAAAGCTCCTGTTTATAAATTAAACAACAACAATTCCTACGCATACGCTGCCTAATTAGGCGGCCGTCCGACCGGTGAGTACCGCGGCACCGGACCGGGCGTCATGAAGCGGTGAACGTGAGTGAGGGACTGACTCGACCTTCACCATGCATCAGAGTCTACCGCAGCGCGCAGCTTGTCATTGAGCGGCGCGTGAGGGGAATCCTAAATCAATGACTGCGCTCGGAGAAGGCTGCACGGATGGGTTTTCGGACAGGGGTTCGATCCCCCTCGTCTCCACCAAAACAAGCAAATCCGAACCTGATGCCGATTGGCGCTGGGTTCGGATTTGTTGTTTATATCAAATCGTAGACAAAGAACTCAAAAAAACAGAGCGGCAAGGCTATTCCACCCTGCCGTTCTGTTTTTTATAAATAATGCAAATGAATAAATTCTACATAAAACTGAAAGTTCACGGTCTATTCTACAATTTTTTTATCACCAAAATACTGCATCAAGATTAATATCAAGGCACTTCCCGCAAGTACTCCATCCATAATTCCAGCAGGTAGCAAAAACATCATCAATGTAATGGTAATTACACAATTTATTACAGATAACACTAATCCCCACATTCTATTTTTCAACAATCCTATTGCTCCAATAAGTCTAAACACTCCATATATTGCTCCCATAACCATCATCATATAAAGGTTATCTTGGAAATACGGAAGTTTAAATTCAAAATATTTACCTATGTCATATTTATCAGTTCCAATAAGCAATGCTGGTATCATAGCAAAAATTCCACCAAGTTCCATAATACCACCATGAATAATCATAAGTATCGCTGCAATCTTATATTTTTTCATAACTGTATCTTCCTCCATCAAATTCAAATTTGTCGCTCTATTCTTTTTGCATTGAATTATACCATACCTATAGACAGCAATCAACAGAATCGTACAGATTAATCCATTTCAGCCATTCACGAAATGTTCGCTACAGCCATTCACGAAATGTTCGCTTATGCGCTCTTGCTATTTTTGCCTTACCGCGGTATAATTATATGAAAACCAATCATAGGGGTGAACATATGGAAAGCATGATATATCAGATGTTCGGCACCACCGACGGCGCGCAGATACTTGTTATGCTGCTCACGCGGGTGTTCATTATGCTGACCATCCTGCCGGTGCATGAATTTGCCCACGGCTGGGCAGCCGGAAAGCTGGGCGACGACACCGCAAAGCGTATGGGCAGACTCACACTCAATCCCTTCAGGCACATCCACTGGCTGGGCTCGCTGATGCTGCTGTTCTTCGGCTTCGGCTTTGCAAAGCCGGTTCCGGTCAATCCCTATAAATTTAAAAATCAGGAGAAGCGCCGGGTTGGCATGGCGCTGACCGCTCTGGCCGGTCCCTGCTCCAATCTTATTCTTGCCTTTATCGCTGTGATCGCCTTCTGCGGCATATGCTGTGTTTCTCCCTCCGCATATTATTATCTTATAAGCGATGCCGCATACAGCTATTTCTATCCCAGTCCCGACATCTGGAGCTACATCGGAATGTTCCTGATGCAGTTCTCCATAATTAACATCAGTCTGGCGGTGTTCAATCTGCTTCCTATTCCGCCGCTGGACGGCTCGCGCATATTCGGTCTGCTTTTCCCGGAAAAGCTCATGAACCAGCTGGAGCGATATGCTCCCGCGTTTATTGTGGTGGTTCTGCTGCTGGTCAACCGGGTGGCGGGAGTGGGCAACGCCCTCGGCGCGCTGACTACCAGGGTGTTCATCTGGCTCAACAATGCCGTGGCGTGGTTCTTCGGTCTTTTCGGAGCCGAGTTAATTTCTTTTGTGTAGGACGATAGTCAATGGAAAAAATAACCTACAGGCTGGAGGTTTTTGAAGGGCCTCTTGACCTGCTGCTGCATCTTATTTCAATCAACAAACTTAATATTTACGATATACCGGTGGCCGAGCTTATCGACCAGTATATGGAGCACATCCGCATGATGCAGGAGTCCGACGCCGAGATCGCTGTGGAATTCATGCGCATGGCCTCGCGCCTTATCTACATCAAAACGGCCATGCTTCTGCCCAAACACGAAGAGGTGGAGGAACTCAAGAAGGAGCTGGTCGGCGAGCTCATCGAGTATCAGATGGCACGGCAGATGGCCGGCAAGCTGGCTGAGCAGGCCAATTTCGACCAGTTTGCCCGGGAGGAGACCGTTCTGCCGGTGGATCACACATATCGGCTGAGCCACGATGTCTCCGTTCTGTACGAGGCTTACATTTCTGCCGCGGGTAAGCGCAGGGCAAAGGAACCGCCCTCAAAGGAACGCTTTGAGGAGATCGTTGCCCGTCCCGTGGTATCGGTCACCAGCAAGGTGTATTTTGTGCTTCGCAAGCTGTATGTAAAGAAAAAGGCCTCTCTTGAGGAGATATTCGGCGCGGCGGAATCGCGCAGCGACGCGGTGGCCACCTTTCTCGCGGTGCTTGAGCTGCTCAAGGCCAAGCGCGTGCAGCTTGACGACGATTCTAACCTGACATTTCTCAACGGCGGTGAAAGAAATTGGAGATCAAAGAAATCTGCAGAGCAATAGAGGCCGTGATGTTTGCCAGCGGCGAACCCATCTCAGCCGACCGACTGGCTGAGGTGCTCGACCTCGATGCCGAAACGGTAATAGCGTTGTGCGGCAAGCTGGCCGATTCGCTGGATGATTCGGGCAGCGCGCTGGAAGTGGTACGTACCGATGATAAATTCCAGCTCTGCACCCGGTCGGCCTACGCGCCTTATATCCGCGCGGCACTGGAGCTCAAGCGCAACACGCCCCTTTCCCCGGCGGCGATGGAGGTGCTGGCCATTATCGCCTATAACGAGCCGGTCACAAGAAATCTCGTGGAGCGAGTGCGCGGAGTGGATTGCTCCGGTGTTATCTCCAGCCTGCTTCAGAAGGGTCTTATCGAAGAAAAAGGCCGTCTTGACCTGCCGGGCAGACCAATGCTTTACAAAACCTCGTCCCTTTTCCTGCGCTGCTTTGGCATAGAATCCCTCAGCGAGTTGCCCCGACTGCCCGAGGACAAGCGGGAAAGCGAGCAGCTTTACGGCCAGATGTCCGTTGATGAGGTCATTGACGGAGCCTACCTTGACGTCGGCGCTCCTGAGGTTCAGGGAGCCAATCCGGAGGCCGGGTATTTAGACGAGGAAAACGCCGCGGACGACGGCGGGCAGGAATAGCTGTCCGGTGACCGGAGGAAAGGCGGGTGACGGCGGATGGTATTCCTTTGGATAATTCTGGGCATAATCGGAATACTGGCTCTGCTGGTCAGTCTTCCGGTCAGTCTGAGAGTCAGCTTCAGCGACGGCGAGCCGCTGGTGCAGGTGAGATATCTGTTTATCGCCTACACGCTCTATCCGTCGGAAAAGGAGGAGACACCAAAAGGAAAACTGCGCCAATATCTGGACGGTGTCCTTGCTGAGCTGAAGAAAAAGCGCGACGAGCGAAAAAAGCCGAAGAATGGTGCCCAGCAGCCGGAAAAGCCGAAGAAAAGCGGCTGGCAGTCCCTGCGTGAGCAGCGCGGCTTCTGGGGCGCGATAGGCTATCTTATCCGCATCATCTGCGAAAGTGCCGAGCTTGGCGCGTATGTGGTACGCCGCTCGGTTATCAGCCGCTGCCGCCTGCACATTGCCATCGGCGGCGACGACGCCGCGCAGATCGCCATAACTCAGGGGCAGTGGTGCGCGGTGATCTACCCGGTGGTGTCGCTGGTGCTGTGCTCGGTAAAGCGATACCGCAACTGCAGCGTGAGAATCCTTCCGGACTTTCTCAGCCCGGAGAATAAATACGACATCGACATCCGGTTGCGCGTAAAGCCCTTCCACGGTCTGACCGGCGCCCTGCGTATGCTCGTCAGACTAAGTAAGGCGGAACTGTCCGGAGAGGACAGGGCGGAGTATTCCCTCGAGGCTCTGAAAGCCGCGTCGGGAAGCGGTAGCCCGGACAATGAAAAAGAATAACCAAATAAGAAAATACCCGGCATCTGCCGGTTACGGAGGTATAAAGCCATGGCAGAACATCCCATCAACAATCTTATGGAAACCACCCTTCAGAAGATAAAGGAGCTTGTGGATTCTTCCACCGTCGTCGGAGAGCCCATCCAGTGCGGCACCGCGACCATTATTCCCGTGTCCAAGATCGCCTACGGCTTTGGCTCGGGCGGTTCTGATTTGCCCGCAAAGAAGGAAGGAGAATTCTTTGGCGGAGGCGGCGGCGCCGGTGCTTCGGTCACTCCTCTGGGCTTTATTGTCATTACCGAAACCGAGATCAAGCTGCTTCAGCTGGACGAGCACAGAGACTCCGCCGGCAAGTTTATTGACATGGTTCCCGAGCTTATCGACAAGGTTCGCGAAGGCCTGAGCAAAAAGAATGAGCCGGAGGTTCCCGCCGAAGCGGCCGCAGAAAACGACGCGGTAGCCATGCGCAGCGCGCGCAACGGCGTCAAGGTCAGTCAGCGCAACCGCAGCCGCAGATAACTCCCGCAAATAATCAGAAGGAAGTGAGCGGTCTTCGCAAGATTATGTTAAATAAAATAAAAAGATTCTTTGTCAGAGCGGCAGCTCTGGTGACGGCATTTGCACTGCTTGCGGTGTCTCTGCCGGCATTGTCGGCAGACGCATCCTCCGACGGCTATGAGGACAAGGGTTTTTCCGTTGTCGGCACAGCCGCGGTGGGGGAGGATGTACCCACCACGCAGCCTCAGGTCAGATACGGCTCCGCTATCGTCATGGACGCCACCACCGGCGCGGTGCTCTACGAAAAGGACGCCTACACCCGCCGCCCCATGGCCTCGACCACCAAGATAATGACCTGCCTGATGGCCATTGAATCGGGTGACATCGGCCGAACCATAACCATCACCGAGGATATGCTGGCCTACGACGAGGAAGGCTCCACCAAGCTCGGCCTCAAGCTGGGCGATAACATCACCATCCACGATCTGGTTGTGGGAATGCTTTTGCTTTCCGGTAACGACTGCGCTCAGGCTGTTGCTATTCATCTTGGCGGCTCCTTTGAGAATTTTGCTTCCATGATGAACGAGCGCGCCTCGGAGATCGGAATGTACGACACATTTTTTGTAACTCCCTCCGGCCTTGATGCTCCTCAGCATCAGTCCACGGCTTACGACATGGCTTTGCTGGGCGCGGAGGCTATGAAAAACGAGACCTTCGCCGAGCTTTGTTCTCTGCGTTCCTATACCGTCCAGTTCGGCAACCCGGTCATAAACTTCCCTCTCAATACCCATAATTACCTCATTGAGGGACAGCGCTACGGCGTGGACGGCTGCAACGGCATCAAGACCGGATACACGGACAACGCCGGCTTCTGCCTTGTGAGTCACACAGAGCGTGACGGTGTAAAGCTGGTTTGCTGTACACTTGGAATGTACTCCTACTGGGATTATCACGAGATGCTCCTTGAGTATGCCTTCAGTAAATATGTAAAGCTGCAGGCCGCTCCGGATGTATCGGATATCAAGCTGAAGATCGTCGGCGGCGAGACCAACACGGCCGATGTCTACTGTTATGTGGATGGTCAGTTCGCCGTCCACGAAAATCAGGTTGACGGTGTTTACTACAAGGTCTTCGTCGACAATTTCGATTACGCCCCCATAACCAAGGATCAGGTGGTGGGACACATCACCTACTACTACGGCGCCGCGGAGCTGGCTACATACTCGCTGCGCGCGGCGGACAATGTGGCCTGCATAACAAGCGACTGGCTGTCGGCCTATATCGACGCCATAAAGTACGATATGCAGTCCCGGAAATGACCATTGCAACGAAAGGAAAAGAGCAGATAAATGGCGGATAATTTAGTCAGATTACAAAAATACATGGCCGAGAACGGCATCGCCTCCCGACGCAAATCCGAGGAGCTTATCGCTCAGGGAAAGGTGCGTGTCAACGGCCGCGTCGCCTCCATCGGCGACAAGATAGATCCCAAGAACGACAAGGTGACAGTCAGCGGCCGCAAGGTGGCAAAAACCAAGGAAAAGGTATACATAATGCTTCACAAGCCCAGAGGCTATGTCACCACCATGTCCGACGAGATGGACAGAAAATGCGTGGCCGAGCTGGTGCAGGATGTCCCGGCTCGGGTGTTTCCCGTGGGCCGTCTGGACAGAGACAGCGAGGGTCTGCTGCTCATGACCAATGACGGCGAGCTGGCAAATGCCATTTCCCATCCCCGCACCCATGTATCCAAGACCTATCGTGTCACGGTGCGCGGCAGAGTATCCGAAGAAGCTCAGGCTTCTCTTTCGGCGGGACTGATGCTGGACGGACGTATGACCGCTCCGGCGGATGTTCACACCCATTCGCTGGCCGAGGACAGAACCACCCTTGAGATAACTCTCTACGAGGGACGCAACCGGCAGATCCGCCGTATGTGTGAGCAGCTGGGCATCGAGGTGCTCCGACTCAAGCGAATCGCCATCGGCCGGGTAAAGCTGGGCGGACTCAAGTGCGGCGACTGGCGCGACCTCAACGACAACGAGCTCAGCTCCATCAAGACGCTGATCAAGTCAGCGGCGGGCGGCGAGCAATAAGAAAATCACGCGGTGAGTTTTACGCCCCGACCTTGACGGGAGAGGCGTAAAGCTCGCTGTTCTGCGTTTAAGAAAGGATAATTTTTATGATCGAGGTTCATGTTATAACCGACAGCGAAAGAGCGGCAAAGATCGCCGAAGAAAACGGCTTTATTCCCGGTTCGGCTGTGCTGGCGGCCAGCGAGAACGGGGAAGAGCAGGCCTATATCGCCGTGAAGATGCGCTATTCTCCGGAGGAAGCGGCGGTTGACATAAATGGAATGGTTTGCCCCGACGCCGACTTCGGCGAGATGCTTCTTCGCTCGGCGGTGTCCTACGGCGAGCGCCGGGGCGCGGAAACAGCCTATGCCGCCTCCGACGCGTGGGGCGGTGACAGCTCCGGCTGCCGCTATACGGCCCTGCTCAGAGCCGGTTTTCGTCTTAATGACGGCGTTATGAGCGTGCCCGTGGGGAATGTTGTTCATATGTGCAGAAACTGTGCTCACGAAGCCAATTAGCTCTTGTTATAGACTGCCATTTAGTATATAATTAAACAATAAACAAAAATGAAGAGGTATTGCCTATGATCAAGAGCATGACCGGCTACGGCCGATTCCAGCAGACCATCGACGGCAAGGATATAACGGTCGAGATCAAATCGGTCAATCACCGTTTCTTTGAATTTTCCGCCAAGACCAGCCGGGGCTACGGCTTCCTTGAGGATAAGCTCAAGAGCTTTGTGCAGTCTCAGGTGTCCCGAGGCAAGATCGATATGTATGTTTCCGTCGTCACTCTGGATGACGGCGCCACTGTGGTTGAGCTCAACCGCTCCCTTGCCGGCGGCTACATCGAAGCCTTGCGTACCCTCGCTTCGGAATATGGACTTTCCGATGATATCACCGTTTCCTCCGTGGCGCGCTACAGCGACATCTTCACCGTCCGCCGCGCTCCCGAGGACGAGGAGGCTGTGTGGAACGCCGTAAAGACTGTGGCTCAGGGTGCCGTGGACAGCTTCATCGCCATGCGCGAGCGCGAAGGCGCCAAGCTGAAGGCTGACGTGGAGCAGCGTGCCGACTCCATCATCGCCTCCGTAGAGGCTGTGGAGAAGGCTTCGCCCGAGACCCTCGCCCGTTACCGCGAACGCCTTTACAACAAGATCTCCGAGCTGCTGGGCGACCGCTCGGTGGACGAGCAGAGGCTCATCACCGAATGCGCCATCTTCGCCGACCGCATCGCCGTGGACGAGGAGACCGTTCGTCTGCGCAGTCATATTGAGCAGCTCCGCGCCGTGCTCGAATCCAACGAGCCTGCCGGACGCAAGCTGGACTTCATCGTTCAGGAGATCAACCGCGAGACCAACACCATCGGCTCCAAGTCTCAGAACACCGCCATCGCCCACACCGTTGTGACCATGAAGGCGGAGATCGAGAAGATCCGCGAGCAGATTCAGAACATAGAATGATCCGGAAGTGAGGTTTCCGACATGGAACTCATCGACATCGGCTTCGGCAACATGGTGTCCGCCGAAAGGCTGATCGCCATAGTGAATCCCGATTCCGCGCCGGTAAAGCGCATCGTGCAGGATGCCCGTGAGCGCAATATGCTCATTGACGCCACCTATGGCCGCCGTACAAAGGTGGTTATGGTGGCCGACAGCGGCCATGTTATCCTATCGGCCGTCGAGGTGGGCGCGGATATGAAAAAATTAACCAGTGAGGAGCAGCATGATGAATGATAAAGGTATTCTTGCCATAGTGTCCGGCCCTTCCGCCGCCGGCAAGGGCACGGTGGTGCGCAGAGCCATGAGCATCGCCGAAGAGATCGGTCAGGATGTGCATCTTTCCATTTCCATGACCACCCGAGGCATAAAGAAGGACGAGGAAGAAGGCGTCACCTACTACTACGTCACCCGGGAGCGCTTTGAGGAGGCTATCGCCCAGAACGAGCTTATCGAGTACAACTGCTATAACGGCAACTACTACGGCACTCCGAAAAAGGTGATCGAGGATCGCATCGAGCGAGGCAGCAGCGTTGTGCTGGAGATAGACGTCAACGGTGCCGATCAGGTCGTAAAGCTTTTTCCCGACGCGGTGAGAATCTTTGTCATGCCTCCCTCCATGGGTGAACTGGAAAAGCGCATCCGCACCCGCGGCCGTGACACCGAAGAGGAGATCGTCCAGCGCATGGAAAAGGCCCGGGAGGAAATTCCCCGCGCCGCCGATTACGACTACATCATCATCAACGACATCATCGAAGAGGCCGCCGGCGATCTGCTTAACACCATCGTCGCCGAGAAGAACCGCGCCTCCAGAAGAAAATGGATCATCGACAAGGTGATGGGTTGATCCCGCCGCCTGTTCAGGATAAAAGGAGAAGAAAGAAAATGGCTATCACAACCAAGAAGAACATCGACGAAGTATTCGCAATGTGCGACAACCGCTACGCTCTGGTTAACATCGTTGCCTCCCGCGCCCGTGACCTCGCCGAAGAGGCCGACAAGCGCCACGATACACTGCTGGAAAAGCCGGTGAATATCGTGCTGGGCAACCTCATGACCGGCAAGTCCACCATCGTACACGGTGCCGCCGCCACTAACATCTATCGCGACGAGGAATTTGAGCTGTCCATTTCCGTAGACGAGCAGTAATCCCGCCGTCAGCCGGAAAAACGCATTTTCGCTGGAGAGAGGGTGGCCGGTATCTGCGCGCGTATCGTTAAAGCGGCCGTGGAAAAGACCGCCTATCACTTCGACAGACTTTTTGACTATATGCTCCCGCCGGAGCTTGCCCGGACGGTAAAAAGCGGCTGCCGTGTGCTGGTTCCCTTCGGAACCGCCAACAGCCACCGGCAGGCCGTGGTCTTCGCGGTGGAGGAGGTCGGCGAGCTGCCTGAAGGCATCAAGCCGGTCATCCGCCAGCTGGACGATAGTCCGGTGCTGGGAGAGGAGCTGCTCAGACTGGCCGAATGGCTGAGGGAGCAGTGCTTCTGCACCTACTTTGAGGCGGCGAAGGTCATGCTTCCCACCGGCCTTGATATGCGTGTGGTCAGGTGCTACGCTCCTGCCGAAGGCGTTTCCCTCGAATCGCTGGACGGCTACGAGAGTCTTTCCCGTGAGGAAAGGATGATGGCCGGCGCGGTTGTCTGCTCGTCCCAGCCAGTGGAAAGGGAAAAACTGCTGGAAATGTTCGGTCTTGCATCGGAGAGCGAACTTCCGGAGCGACTGGTCAGGAAAAATATCCTTATCCGAGCCGACGACGCCGTGCGCCGCACGGGAGACGCCACCATCCGTATGGTTCGCCTCAATCCCGATCCGGAGCCGGAAGTCCTTGACCGTCTCACGGCAAAGCAGAAAAAGGTGGTAGAGCTGCTGGAGCAGGTGGGTTCAGCCTCCCAGAAGGAGGTCTGCGCGCTTGTCGGCGTGACAAAGGTCATACTCACCAATCTGCAGAAAAAAGGCGCGGTGGAGTTCTTTGAAAACGAGACCTACCGCCGCCCAAAAAACGGCATCACCTCCCGGGACAGCTCGGCCATTGAACTGACAGCTGAGCAAAGGCGAGCCTACGAAAACATAAGCGCCCGCTACCGATCCGGTGAATTTTCCACAACGCTGCTGTACGGCGTCACCGGCAGCGGCAAAACCTCAGTTTTCATGCGCGCCATAGACGACGCCGTTGCCAACGGCAAAGGCGTTATCGTCATGGTTCCGGAAATAGCGCTGACGCCCCAGACTCTCGACCGCTTCCGCTCCCGCTACGGTGACCGGACGGCGGTGTTCCACAGCGGACTTTCCCTCGGCCAGCGCATGGACGAGTGGAAAAGAGTGAAAAGGGGAGAGGCGCTTATAGCCATCGGCACCCGTTCGGCGGTGTTCGCTCCCTTTGAGAACCTCGGTCTCATCGTCATGGACGAGGAGCAGGAATACACCTACAAATCGGAATCCACTCCCAGATATCACGCCCGCAATGTGGCCCGTTTCCGCTGCGCGTGGCACAAGGCGCCGCTGATCCTTGCCTCGGCCACACCCTCTATCGAGAGCTATTACCTTGCCTCAGAGGGTGGCCGATACGAGCTTGAGCAGCTGACCGAGCGCTACGGCGAAGCACGGCTGCCAACGGTGGATACCATCGACATCTCCGAGCAGAAGCTTTCCGAATGTATATTCAGCCCTCAGCTGCAGCAGGCTCTTGAATATAATCTCGAGCGAGGCTATCAGTCCATTCTGCTGCACAACCGGCGAGGCTTCAACACCTTTGTTGCCTGCCGCGCCTGCGGTCATGTGCTTACCTGCGAGCAGTGCAGCGTTTCCATGACCTACCATCTTGATTCCCGCCGGCTCCTTTGCCACTACTGCGGCAGGAGCGCGCCCTTTGCGGTGAAGTGTCCGGAATGCGGCTCGGAGCAGCTGCGCTACGCCGGGCAGGGCACCCAGCGGGCAGAGGATGAGCTTTCCCGTCTCTTTCCTCAGGCGAGAGTATTGCGCATGGACGCCGACAGCACTCAGCAGAAATTTTCCCACGCCGACAAGCTGGCCGCCTTTGAACGAGGCGACTACGACATTATGATCGGCACCCAGATGGTGGCCAAGGGGCTTGATTTTGAGCGGGTCACGCTGGTGGGAGTGCTTCTTGCCGACCAGATGCTGTACGGCGACGACTTCCGAAGCTATGAGCGGGCCTTCTCGCTGCTCACTCAGGTCGTTGGCCGCTCCGGACGGGGTGAATACAGCGGCCGGGCTATAATTCAGACAATGACTCCGGAAAATCCGGTCATCGCCATGGCGGCGGAGCAGGATTACCGGCAGTTCTATAAAAACGAGATCGCTGTGCGGCGGGCGATGCTCTATCCGCCCTTCTCCGACATCTGCATGGTCGGGTTTGTGGGCGCCTTCGAGGATGTCACCCGGGACATGGCGTCCTGCTTTGTCCGGATGCTCCGGGAACGGGCGCAGAGCCAGTATCCCGGCCTTCCGCTGCGGGTGCTTGGCCCCTCTCCGGCGGCCGTCAACCGCGTAAAGGGCAAATATCGATACCGTCTCATAATAAAATGCCGCAACAGCGCTCAGTTCCGCGAGCTGCTTTCCTCTCTGCTGACCGACATCGGCCGGATGAAGCAGTTTGCCAAGATAACGGCCTTTGCCGACATGAATCCGGATAATATAATGTAATGCCGCAAGAGCATAGAAAGGAATGATATAACATGGCTCTGAGAAACATGGTTTTTGAGGGTGAAGATACCCTTCGCAAAATATGCAAGCCGGTCACCAGCTTCGACCGCAAGCTGGCCGTTCTGCTGGATGATATGAAAGACACCATGAACGACCGCTACGGCGTCGGCCTCGCCGCTCCTCAGGTAGGCGTACTCCGCCGGGTGGTAGTTATTGACACCACTCCCGACGAGGAAGTAGGCGTCGCTGTGGAAATGATAAATCCTGAGATCATCTCCCGTGAAGGCTCCCAGACCGGTCAGGAGGGCTGCCTCTCGGTGCCCGGAAAGTACGGCATCGTGGAGCGTCCCATGAAGGTCACTGCCCGCTATCAGGATCGCAAGGGCAAGTTCCATGAGATCACCGGCGAGGGTCTGACCGCCCGCGCCATCTGCCACGAGGTGGACCACCTCGACGGCATTCTTTACATTGATGTTGCCCAGCGAATGCTCACTCAGGAGGAGCTTGACGAGTTGGAACAATCGAAGGGGGACCAGTGAATGAATCTGATATTCATGGGAACCCCCGACTTCGCAGTTCCCTCGCTGAACGCCGTGTGCGAAGCAGGCCATACAGTAAAGCTCGTAATTACCCAGCCGGACAAGCCCAAAGGAAGAAAGCTGATCCTCACGCCTCCGCCCGTAAAGGCAAGAGCGCTGGAGCTGGGTCTGCCCGTAGAGCAGCCGGAGTCCATGAGGGACGAAAGTATCCGGGAAAAAATAGCGGCTGCTGAAGCCGACTGCATCATAGTAGCCGCCTACGGAAAGATCCTCCGCAAGGACATTCTGGAGGCAACGCCGATGGGGTGCATAAATGTCCATTCCTCTCTGCTGCCCCGTTTCCGCGGCGCCGCTCCCATCAACTGGGCGGTCATCAGCGGCGACAAGACCAGCGGCGTGACCATCATGCAGCTGGACGAGGGCATCGACACCGGTGACATTCTCATGCAGGAGGAAACTTCCATTTACCCCGACGAAACAGCCGGCGAGCTCCATGACCGTCTGGCGGACATGGGAGCTCAGCTGCTGATAAAGACCCTTGTGCTGGCCGAAAATGGACAGCTCGAGCCCAGAAAACAGGACGACAGCCGTTCCTGCTACGCTCCCATGCTGGATAAGTCTCTGTCGGTCATAGACTGGAGCAAGACCGCCCAGCAGGTTCACGACCTTGTGCGGGGCATCCAGCCCTGGCCGGTGGCTCAGACCAAGGTAAACGGAGCCAACCTCAAGGTGCACAGAACCCGCGTTGCCGAAGGCTCCGGAGAGTGCGGAACGGTCATCTGCCCCAATCCTCTTACTGTTGCCTGCGGCGACGGCGCCGTGGAGATAATTGAGCTCCAGGCTGAGGGCGGCAAGCGCATGGCCGCCACCGATTACCTGCGCGGCCATCCCATCGAAGTCGGAACGACGCTCGGCGTATAAGCCGGGCTGAACAACAAAGCTGAACAAAAAGAAAAGGAGATTGATTATGGATAATTTCTTTGACAGACTGCTTGATTCCATCAGCGGATTTGGTTATGGTGAATATCTGATTGCCCTGCTCGCTATGCTTGTCATTACCCTTATCATTCGTATCGTGGCTTCTATTACTTTCGCCAGGTACAACAAGGAAAGCAACGGCTACGGCATCACCGCCGCCGAGGCCGCCGAGGCCATCCTGGAAGCAAACGGCATCGACGACGTAGAGGTTACCCTGCTTAACAGAGAAAGCGGCGACCATTACAATCCCAGAAACAAGACCATCGCTCTTTCCAACAAGGTGTATCACAGCGACAGCGTCGCGGCTATGGCCGTAGCAGCCCATGAAGTGGGTCACGCCATCCAGCACCACAACGGCTATCTGCCCCTTAAGGTGCGCAATCTTATGGCTCCCGTTGCCGCTATCGGTTCCAATTTCGCTTTCTATCTCGTTCTTATCGGAATGATAATCAACGGCTTTTCCACTACTCCTATCGGCTATTATGTGGCTATCGCCGGTCTTGCGCTGTTCCTTTTTGCCGTTATCTTCAGCATTGTTACCCTGCCCATGGAGCTCAATGCAAGCAAGCGCGCCCGAGTTGCACTTGCCGAAAATTATAACTTTGACAAGGATGAGATGAGAGGAGCCAGAAGAGTGCTCACCGCATATGCCATGACCTATGTGGCCGCTCTTGCCTCCGCTATTCTCTCTCTGCTTCGTATGCTGTCCATCATTGCCAGACTGCGCAGAGACTGATGACAGCACGCAGAGCAGCGTTAGAGGCGCTGAAACGCACCGCGAAGGGCGCCTATTCCACCATCGCCCTTGACAATATACTGGCCAGAAGCGGCCTTGACGAGCGGGACAGAGGGCTTGCCTCGGCGCTGTTTTACGGAGTGCAGGAAAACCAGACTCAGCTGGATGCCGCCATCGCAGCCCTTCTGCGCCGTCCCGGCCAGAAGCTGGAAAGCGACGTGCGCCAGATTCTGCGCATGGGCATCTACCAGCTGGGCTACATGGATAAAATCCCGGACAGCGCCGCGGTGAACGAGGCTGTCAGCCTCACCCGGCAGACCGGCCACGACAGCGCCGCCGGCTTTGTAAACGGCATTCTCCGGGGCTATATCCGCGCCGGCAAGCAGACACCGCTGCCGGAACGGAGCAAGGATCCTCTTCTGTGGCTGTCCCTCAAGTATTCCTGCCCTATGTGGCTGGCTCAGCTGTGGACGGAGAGCTACGGCGAAGAAATCTGTCAGAACATAATGGACACCTTTTCCGGACGGCCTCCGCTTTATGCCCGGGTCAATACCACCCGATGCGGCAGAGAAGAGCTGATTTCCGCTCTGCAGGCCGAGGGTGTGGCTGCCCGTCCCGTTGCCATTCTGCCCCAAGCCGTCGAGCTTGAGCAGACCGGCGATGTGGAGAGCCTTGAAGCCTATAAAAAAGGTCTGTTCCATATTCAGGATATATCCTCACAGCTTTGCGCCCGGATCGTGGACGCAAAGAAGGGCGATACCATTCTCGATGCCTGCGCGGCTCCCGGCGGCAAATCCTTCACCGTCGCCCAGACGACCGGTGACGACTGCACCGTCATTGCCTGCGACCTGCATAATTCAAGAGTGGATATGATAGCCGAGGGCGCTTCCCGGCTTGGTCTTGCTTCGGTCAAGGCCCGCCGCAGAGACGCCGCGGCCTCCGGCTCAAAGATAGTTGCCGACCGTGTGCTGTGCGATGTGCCCTGCTCCGGTCTCGGCGTAATCCGACGCAAGCCGGATATAAAGAACAAAAGCAAAACAGAGCTGGATCAGCTTCCCGGACTGCAGTACAGCATTCTGGAAACCAACGCCGCCTGCGTAAAGCCGGGCGGAAGGCTGATCTACTCCACCTGCACTCTCAACCCGGCGGAAAACGGAGGGGTATTTGACCGCTTCCTTGCCGCCCATGAAGAATTTGTACCCGTCGCGCTGGAACTGCCCGAAGGCATAAAGCGCGTCATCACCGAACCGGAGCACGAGCTTACGCTCTTTCCGGAAAGGGAGGGCCCGGACGGCTTTTTCATTGCCGCGGCTCTCAGAAAGGAATGATCGAGGATAGCTTTACATGATATCCGTTCGATGACGGTCGAGGAGCTGACCGACCTGCTCGGCAGCATGGGACAGCAGAAATTCCGCGCAAAGCAGCTGTATAAATGGCTCCAGCGCGGCATCTCCTCGTGGGAGGAGATGACCGATCTGTCAAAGGCTCTGCGGGAGCGTCTGGCAGAGGAATGCTATATCTCCTCGCCGCAGATTGTGGAACGGCTCTGCTCCCAGCTGGACGAAACAAAAAAATACCTCATCCAGATGAACGACGGCGAACTGGTGGAAGCGGTGCTGATGAAGTACATACACGGCTACAGCGTCTGCATCTCCACCCAGGTGGGCTGCCGGATGGGCTGCGTGTTCTGCGCCACCGGCCGAAGCGGCTTTTCCCGCAATCTCACCGCCTCCGAAATGCTGGGACAGATAACCGCCATTCGCGACCGGGAGTGCATCCGGGTATCCAATGTGGTGCTCATGGGCATGGGCGAGCCGCTGGACAACTACGAAAATGTGCTGCGCTTTCTTGAACTGGTGTCTGACACGGAGGGCGTGTGCATCGGCCAGAGGCATATTTCCGTGTCCACCTGCGGCCTTGTTGACCGCATTGAGCAGCTTATTCCGCTCAGGCCTCAGTTTACCCTTTCGGTTTCCCTCCACGCGCCCAACGACCGCATCCGGGACACCATGATGCCGGTCAATAAGCGGTGGAACGTGGAGACTCTGCTCGGTGCCTGCCGGCGTTACGCCGACACCACCGGAAGACGCATTTCCTTTGAGTACTCCCTTGTTTCCGGGCAGAATGATTCCGACGAATGTGCCCGGGAGCTGGCCTCAAGGCTGAGGGGGATGCTCTGCCATGTCAACCTCATCCCGGTCAATACAGTGGATGGTACCGGCTGCCATGAGCCGGACAAAAAGAGAATAAAGAGCTTCTGCGATTTGCTCAACAATTCGGGCATAACCGCCACCGTCAGGCGGACTCTCGGCTCGGATATAAACGCCTCCTGCGGCCAGCTCAGGCGCAGAAAAAAGGAAGCGGAGCAGAGCTGACAGAGGCTCGTGTAAGAATCGCTGTTCGGATGGGCAGCGCAGCGGAAAGAATAAAAGCAATTCGATAATAGAAGAAAGGTCAAACGATGACGATATATTCCAAGACTGACACCGGAAAGGTCAGAAGCAGTAATCAGGACGCTGTCGCCTCAGGCGTGTTTGAAGGCGGAGCGTGGGGAATAGTGTGCGACGGCATGGGCGGCGCCAACGGCGGCGACATTGCCAGCTCCAAGGCCGTGGAGATTATCAGCGAAGCCTTCACCCGGGAGCTTAACGGCGACCTTTGCGGCAGTGCGGTGCGAATGGCAGTGGAAGAGGCCGTAGCCCGCGCCAACAGCGAGATATACGAAATGGCCCGGAATAACATCGCCCTTGCCGGCATGGGCACTACGGTGGTGTGCGCGGTGGTTATCGGCGACAATCTTTATATCTCCCACGCCGGAGACAGCCGGGCGTATATCATCGGCCACAACCGTATAAATCAGATCACCAAGGACCATTCTATGGTGCAGGAGCTGGTAAATCTTGGCCGCCTGACCGAAGAAGAGGCACGCAATCATCCTCGCAAGAATGTTATCACCCGCGCTCTTGGCGTCTATACTGAAATGGAGGTAGACCACAACGAGTGTGCCTTCGAGAACGGCGATATCGTGCTGCTCTGTTCCGACGGTCTTTCCAACTGCGTGGAGGATGAAAAGCTCCTTTCCATGGCTCAGGACATGGAGCACGACAGCAGTCTCTGCGAGGCCTATGTTGACTCGGCCAACACCAACGGCGGCCAGGACAACATAACCGCTCTTATCATCTGCAAATAATCTGCCGAAAGGATGTCCGGCCAATGCCGGGCAAACGGTGATACAATATGAATCAGAATATTGGACGCAAGCTGGACGGACGCTACGAGCTGCAGCGAGTCACCGGTGTGGGCGGCATGGCCGTGGTTTACCGGGCTATTGACCTGCTCACAAGTATGCCCGTGGCGGTAAAGATGCTCAACCCGGAATATCTCAACAATGAAGAGGTCTGCCGCCGCTTCAGAAACGAATCCAAGGCCATCGCCATGCTCAAGCACAAGAACATCGTCAAGATATACGATGTTTCCAACAGCAGCGACTGCCTTTACATCGTCATGGAGTACATCAACGGCATCACCCTCAAGGACTACATCGAGCAGCAGGGCAAGCTGACATGGCGCGAGACGGTGCACTTCACCTCTCAGATTCTCCGCGCCCTCAAGCACGCCCACAGCAAGGGCATTGTCCACCGCGACATCAAGCCCCAGAATATAATGCTCATGGAAAACGGCGACATCAAGGTCATGGACTTCGGTATCGCCATGGTCTCTGACTATGACGCGGCCACCATCGGCAATCAGGCCATCGGCTCGGTTCATTATATCTCTCCCGAGCAGGCTCGCGGTGCCAAGACCGACGAGCGCGCCGACCTTTATTCCCTCGGTGTTATGATGTACGAGATGCTGACCGGCCACCTGCCCTTTGACGGCAGTGACGCGGTTTCCGTAGCGGTAATGCACCTTCAGGCCGATCCCCGTATGCCCCGGCAGATCAACCCTTCCATTCCCGAGGGACTGGAGGAGATCACCATGCAGGCCATGCAGAAGGATCGCGACCGCCGCTATCAGTCGGCCTCCGATATGCTCATGGATATCGACGACTTCAAGCGCGATCCCAACATTAAGTTTGAATACAGCTACATGGTGGACGATTCGCCCACCCGCTACATTCAGGCCATCAACGCCACCCGACAGATGCAAGAGGAGGATATAAAGCCGGTCAAGAGCCCGGTCATTCCCGTCCTTTCCGGTATCGCCACCGCCTTTATCGTTGTTTTCCTTATTCTTACATGGCTGGTTCTGGACGAGAGCAAGATGTTCGAGTCGGAAAAGAGCGCTCAGGAGACCATGCCCAACTTCATCGGCCAGAATTATGAGGAAGTCATCAACGACATGAGCTATTCCTTCTCCTATAAGGTTATCTATGAATTCAACAGCGACTATGAGAAGGATCAGGTCATCGAGCAGATTCCCGTTCCCGGCAAGGAAGTCTACTCCAGCTCCACTGTTACTCTCACAGTGAGCAACGGCGCCGAACGGCTCATCGTTCCCACCATCGACGGAATGTCCTATGTCGATTATTCGGCTGTCTGCCTCAATCTGGGACTGAGCACGATAAAATACGAGGTCTATGACGCAAATATCGCAGCGGGTAAGATAATCAACACCAATCCGCTGCCTCGCTCGGACATCAACGAGGGCGATGTGATCGAGGTCTATGTCAGTCAGGGTCCCGAGCCCGACCAGCTTGTCATGCCCAACTTCCAGAACATGATGGTCAACGAGGCCAACCTCAAGCTCAGCGCCATGGGTATTCCCGCCGCCACCACCGAAATGGTGGACAGCGACAAGCCAGCCGGAACCATCATTTCCCAGACTCCCGCCGTGGGCACCAACATCTCCGCCGAAACCACAACGGTCGTCTTTGTAGTCAGCAACGGCACCGCGCCGGTGGGCACCATCGACTTCAAGATCGACCTGCCGGAGGCCCTTCAGGGCCGCACCATCCGCCTTGAGATCAAGATCGGCGACGAGATGGTCTACTCCCAGAACGTCAGCACTGAGGAAACGCTCAGCATTCCCGTAAGCGTGACCGGTGCCGGTACCAGCCGCACCGCTCAGGTCTATGTGGACGGCTATATCTTCGAGACCATCAAGTTCAACTTCGAGACCAAGGAAATACTCTCCAGAGAGAAGAATCCCGACTATACTCCGCCCACAACCACCACTACCACCACTACCACAACCGACTCCGCAATAGAGATCACCACCGCGCCGCCGGAGATCGTTGACCCTGCTGTTACACCGTAATGAGCGAGAGATATAACGGAATTATTGTAAAAGGCATCGCCGGCTTCTATTATGTAGAAGCCGGCGGTCAGGTATATGAGTGCAAGGCTCGAGGCGTCTTTCGTCTGCAGGAGCTGACCCCGACGGTGGGTGACCGCTGCGTCATCACCGTGTCCGAGGATGGCTCGGCGGTGGTCGATTCCATTGAGGAGCGCAGAAATATCTTTGTCCGCCCGGCTGTTGCCAACCTCGACAAGCTGTTTGTGGTGGTTGCCGCAGTGCAGCCGTCGCCCAATATGCTGGTTATCGACCGTGTGGTGGCCGCTGCGGAATATGCCGACGTGGAGCCTATCATCGTACTTACCAAAACCGATCTCGCTCCCTGCGACTCGGTTCTCGCCACCTATCAGACAGCCGGAATGAAGGTCATCAAGGTCAACTATCAGACCGGAGAGGGAATAGAAGAGGTGCGCAGGGAGCTTACCGGCTGCTTCAGCGCCTTTGCCGGCAATTCCGGCGTTGGAAAATCCACCCTGCTCAACGCGGTGGAACCCGGCCTTTCCCTTAAAACAGCCCATATAAGCCGCAAGCTCGGCCGAGGCCGCCACACCACCCGTGAGGTCGAGCTGTTCCACCTTTCCTTCGGCGGAATGATCGCCGACACTCCCGGTTTTTCTTCTTTCGACGGAGAGGTGGGAGCGGTCATAGAAAAGGATCAGCTCCAGTACTGCTTCCGTGAGTTTGAGGAGCATCTTGGACAGTGCCGATTTGTGTCCTGTGCCCATCTGTGCGAAAAGGGCTGTGCGGTCATTGACGCCCTAAAGGCCGGAAAGATCGCCAAAAGCCGCCATGAAAGCTATGTGGCCATGTACGAGGAAGCCAGGCTCATAAAGCCCTGGGAGAACAAGAAGAAATAGGCTGTATGGCATCTTTGGCCTTTTACTGTGATTGCGTAAAACGAACCCCATTTTTTACTGCAATCTGGAAGAATTTGAAGGAAATCAGTTGAATTTTCTGGTATAAGGTGCTATAATCGACCCATAATCACAAAGGGGGTCAATCCAAATGGCAGGAAAATTTGAAATCAAAACCAGCGCAAAAGGAAACATCAGCTTCGCTCTTAAGGCGGGCAACGGTGAAGTTATAGCGGTCAGCGAGCAGTATGCCAACCTCGCCGCCTGCAAGAAGGGCATTGCCAGCGTAAAGCGCAACGCTCCCATCGCCAAGATCGAGGATCAGACCGAGGGTGAGGTCGTCACTGTCACCAATCCCAAGTTTGAGGTCTATACCGACAAGAGAGGCGAGATCCGCTTCCGTCTCAAGGCCCGCAACGGTCAGGTCATCGCCACCGGCGAAGGCTACAAGGCCAAGGCAAGCTGCCTCAAGGGTATTGAGAGCATCCGCCGCAACGCTCCCGACGCGGAGATCGTTATTATTGAGTAATTCTGCGTTTGCAAATATCAAAGCCGCCGAAGCTATCTCCGGCGGCTTTCACTTTTTAAATAATGATTCCGTTGCAGTGGTCTATCTCGTGCTGGATTATCTGGGCGGTAAAACCGGTGAAGGTTTTAAGCCGTGTCTGCATTTCCCGGTTCTGATAGCGCACCTTGATCGACTTGAAGCGCTTGGCCGGGCGGGCGCCGTCCAGCGACAGGCAGCCCTCCTCGGCGGTGTAAGGCCCGGAGCTTTTGACTATCTCCGGATTGAGCATAACCATATATCCGCCGTCGCACTCAAAGGCGATTATTCTCTTGGAGACACCGATCATGTTCGCCGCCATGCCTACGCACCGGCCGGCGTTGGCCTTGAGTGTGTCAAGAAGATCATCGGCAGTTGGAAGGTCGTCGGCGGTGGCGGCTGATGACGTCCTGCCAAGAAAAATGATATCCCTCACAACTGTTTTAACCATTCTTTGAGCCTCCCTTTTCGCTGATAATTCTCTCCAGAATTTCCTTGTCGGCGGGACAGAATGGATAATCCGGAATCTGAGCAACGGTGATCCATTGAATATCGTTGTGCTCCAGCTTCTTGGGTACGCCCTCGGCAATGGAGGCGTTGAAAAGAGTCAGGCGCACAGTGATGTCCGGGTATTCGTGAACGACCTCCATGAACACATCGCCAACACTGAGGGTCACATCCAGCTCCTCCCGGCATTCACGGACAAGGGCCTGCTCCTTGGTTTCGCCCGGCTCCACCTTGCCTCCCACAAATTCCCACAGCAGTCCGCGGGCCTTGTGCGCCGGACGCTGACATATCATAAAGCGCTCCTCTTCCCAGATGAGCGCGGCAACTACTTCAGTCATGTTTTTTCTCCTGTCCTTGATTTGAGTTAAATTATAACAATTATATGGAATATTTTCAATATCGGCGCGACCGATGAGCGCTGTTTTCCGTTTTTATAAGTGAAAGGCCAATGGAAAAGAGGGTGATAAAATTGGAAGACCGGCAGATAATCGAGCTATACTGGCAGAGAGACGAGCGAGCCATTGCCGAAACCACGGAGAAGTATCAGAGCTACTGCATGACAGTGGCACGGAACATTCTCGGCGTGCACGAGGATGCCGAGGAGTGCTTCAGTGATGCCTGCGGAAAAGTATGGAGCTCCATACCGCCCCAGAGGCCGGACAGCCTGAGGGCGTTTGTGGGCCGCATTGTCAGAACCTGCGCCCTTGACCGTCTGGATTATCTGAACGCCGCGAAGCGAAGCCGTAATATCACGGAAATAATGGATGAGCTATCCGAAATTCCGGCCGCTTCCCACAGCGCGGAGCAGATGTATGAGCAGGAGTATACCGGCGAGAAAATAAGCGAATTTCTCCGGGAAACGGACAGAAGAAGCCGTCTGGTTTTTGTGCGAAGATACTGGTACTCCGACTCAATAAAGGAGATTTCCGCGCGCTTCGGCATGACCCAGAGCGGTGTAAAATCCATGCTCTCACGAACCAGAAAAAGACTCAGAGAGTTTCTCGAACGGGAGGGAATAAGTATATGAGCGCAGAAAAGCTTTTTGGCGCGATAGGATATATCGACAGCGATATTATTGACGAGGCTTCGGCGGTAAAAGAGTCTCGGTCAGCTTTGCTCCGGGCGGTGGCCGCTGCGGCTGTGGTCGTTCTCACGGTCGCCTGCGTAGTGGCGGCAAAGGTGACAGACAACAGCATGATACTTGTGCCGGAAGAGCCGGTTATAGAGATACCTACCGTGCCGGAAAAGGAACCGGAGCTTATATTCAACGAAGCTGCCGCCCAGCTTGGCCGTGCGGATATTTATCTCGGTTTTTCGACCGAGCTGAGCGAAGAGCAGATCAAGCAGGTATTTCCGGGACTTAGTGAAGCGGGAACCGTCTCCGCCTTCGCGGCATACGATAGATTTGGCACTCTGCGGCGTGTTTCCGCTGATTTCTGTCCAAACACGGCTCTGGCCAAGGACGAGGTGAGGGCCGTGGTCACTCTTTATCCCGGCGCTGAGTCGGCCGGCTCCGATTATCGCTACGACGGCGAACCGATCATATCATACTACATGGAGCATGAGATCACCGCCGGGTACTGCGAAATGACCGATGAAACGGTGTATTACGCCTCCTTTGCGGTTGATGACATCGCCTGCTTTGTTGAGCTGTGCGGAGGAGAGAGGGAAAAGGAGGCGCTGCCGGCGGTTGTGGGCAGCATTATCCGTGGTGATAAAGCGGATTTCACCCTTCTTCTCAATCCGGTCATCCCAGAGCTGCGGGACGACAAGCTCAGCGAATCCGAAGCGAGAAGCGACGCGCAATTCGGTGCTTTTGTTCCTCGGGTAGAAGTAGACGGCCTTGCCTTTGAATCGGCAAGAAGGTATATCGACCAGAATAATGACCGGCTGACTGTGCTCTGGTCGCAGTGGGAGACTCAGGGGTATGACCAGCTGTATGTCGTTATCCGCCGCATTGAGGACAGCGACCGGGAGAGAATAGTAGCCCCGGGAGAAAGGGAACGCTATGACCTTTCGCTGTATCCCATTCCACGGGCGAAATCTGTGCCGGAGGAGCTGTGGGAGGTGGTGGACGACCCGATATTCCTCGCTGAGGATATTACCGCGGATGAGGTTCGCGCCCGGTCATATCTTTCTTACGAGGAAGGGGACAGTGACGGATACCGCGTCGATTTGTCGGTACTGTTTGGCGATGTGGTTGTCAGCATCGACTCAAAGGGTCAGACACCGGAGCAGATTTACGATATCATCGCCTCGCTTGGAGCATAAAGAAAGCCAGACTGCCGTTTTTTGTGACAGTCTGGCTTTAATCTCTGTCTGCAAGGCTTACTTATTCTTCGTCCGGAGCCTGCCCGTCGTGAGCCTTCCACATACACTCCGTTATCCGCATATCGGTGAACACGGCCCTGAAGGAGGAATCCTCCGGGCTGCAGGCGTAAATACCGAATCGGATTTTTCCCGCCGCTTCCCACATATGGCACACTCTCATCTGGGTAAAGACGACGCCGTCAGCGGAGCATTCCACGCAGTAGTCGTCCTCACGACGGCTGAGCCGGAACCACATGGTCTTTACATCTGCCGGTATGGCGGTTGTAGCCCAGTCGGAATAGCCGTGGTTGGTCGCCACGGTACCAAGATGCTGAAAGTCCTCGTTTTCGTATTCCACAGAGGCCTTGAGCCAGTTTTCGCTGTTGAGGTACATAACGATGCCGCACTGGTCAAACCGATGACCGCTCTGGCTGAAATCGGTTTTCACAACGAAGGAGAAGTACTTTTCCTCTGTCTCCATCTGAAGAACCGGCGCGTTGTCGTTTCTGAAATGATAGTAGGTTCTCTGCCACAGATCGGTGTGGGGCACGGTGACAATTTCTATGCGCTCGTCGGATATGCTGTAATCCCGCGGCGCGTTTTTCCACTTCAGCTTGTCTGCGTCAAATATTATTGATTTCTGGATATATTTCCTTGAAATATGCCTTGAAATTATTCAGCGCTTCATTGTACTCCATCTCTCCGCGGAAGTAGGGGAGGAGATAGCCCGGAAGATTTTCAATAATGGTTTTGGAATAGGGAGAATCGCCGTTCCACTCCATGTTCTGCGCCACCTCGTGCATTACCGCGATGTCATTCTGACCGTCAAGCAGAGGGTTGCCGTACTCGCTGTTGATGCTTTCAATCTTACCGCACACATCAGAGTTGTTTGGGAACAGCTTGTCCCATGTTATCAGCTCCTCGCTAATTTCATCGTCCGTGCTGAAATCGCGGAGAATCTGCTTTGCGAACTCTTTATTGTCCGTTCCACGAGCCACAAGGAGCCATGTGCTGCTGTGACTATAGGGCTGAGGACCCTGACAGACAGCCCAGTCGCCAAGACTGCTGTCGCGGATGGGCGGCATACAGTAGTTGTAATACCAGTCGGCGCCGAAGAAGCACATGGTTTTCCCTGAATCCATCATCTGCTCATTTTTGCCCAGATCCCAGAAGTCATATTCAAGGGTATATTCGTTCTCTATAAATGTTTTGGCCTGTTCTGCCCATTCCTTTATTCCCGGCTCAAGCCGCAGATTGTTCTCCTCGTCCACCCATGGCTCTGTGCATCCGGCGGCATAGGGGCGCAGAGTATCGGCAAAGGACGCCGTCATGTAATATCCCTTCTCAGAGGCGTCTGCCGCCACCTGATTGAATTTATCCCAGCTGTCCAGCATGGACTGAACCTCCTCGGGGTCGTCGGTGCCGAGGACATCCCGGGCAATGGAACGCCGGTAGATGAGCATTCCCGGGCAAAGATACAAAGGAACTGCCTTCAGCTCTCCCTTGGAATTTGTACCGGAGTCAAGGGAGAACTGATACATGGAGTCAGTCTCGCGAAAGCCTATCGCATCCAAGGGCAGTGTGCAGTCTGATTCAATATATTTTTCCAGATACTCCGACTGAAGCAGAAAAATATCCACCCGGTCGTCCCAGTCAGCCTCCTCCTGCCGGGCAAGGGCCTCGTCCAGATTCTTAATATATGCGCCGTCCTCATATGGAGTTAAAAACCAATTTACCGCTACATCCTCGGGAGTGTAACAGTTGACATAGTACAGCGATTTGAACTCCTCGTTCCAGCTGTATATGTTCATTTTCAGGCCGCCCATCCAGAGCTCATCCAATTCCAATACTTCGGTGGACGATACCTCAGCGGCAGAAGAGTCGGACACTGCGGCGGATAAGTTACCGCTGTCGGCGGGCGCCGAACAGGCGCAGCAGGAGCAGACAACACACAGGCTCAGAGCTACCGCGATCATTCTGAGCAAACTACGGATATTTTCTTTCATGCAATAATTCCCCTTTCTGATTTCTATAACTTCGTAGTATGTTTACTACGAGGAAATATTAACACATTATGAACGAATTGTCAACGGAATATTAACAAACCGGCCGCCCGGTGCACAATAGCAGGGGCGGCCGATATTGAAATAGTATTATTGCTGTTCGCCGATGACGATAACATTCTGGCGGATCAGCTTGAAGAGGTGGTCTATAACCTCAGGGTCAAACTGCTTTCCGGTGTTGGTCTCCAGCTCCTCCATGATCTCCTCCCGGGTGAGCCTCGGGCGGTAGCAGCGATTGCTGTTCATGGCATCCAGAGCGTCGGCCACGCAGATTATACGGGCGATTTTGGGGATATCCTCGCCGGAAAGTCCCTTGGGATAGCCGGTGCCGTCGTACCGCTCGTGGTGATACAGAACACCGAGGTTGATGCCGTCGATGGAGGTGAAGTCCCGGAGCATCTTTTCGCCGTAGGTGGTGTGGCTCTTTATCTCCTCATATTCCTCCGAGGTCAGCTTGCCCTGCTTGCGCAGGATGTTTGCCGGAATGGATATCTTGCCGCAGTCGTGAATAAGGGCAATGTAGTAGATGCGGTTGCACTCGCGGGGAGGATAGCCCATATCCACAGCCAGCGCGTGAGCGATTTTCGCCACCCGCTCGGAATGTCCCTTGGTGTTGGGATCCTTGGCCTCGATGAAATTGATGAAGGTGTTGATTGACTGCTCGATAATCTGGGCGTCGTGCTTCTGCTGGCGCAGCAACTTGCGTATTCTGAGCTGGGAGAGGACTGTTGCGGCCAGAAGAATGACCCACAGCGCGTCCAGAACGGTCAGAGCGATAAGTATGGGAGACTCCCACGGGTTGCGCTCAAGGTAGTAGCTGAAGGTAGCGCGGTCAAAAACGGTAACGTAGTCAAGATCATCGCCGGCGATGTAAACAATAAATCCCACCAGAGCAAGACAGTTGGTTTCTTCCTTTTCGCTCATAGGCTCAAGGGGCATTTCGTTGTCGGCCTTGCTGGGGTGATAGATAAAGCTGTCGCCTTCCTGCATGGGAATCATCGGGCCGGTGTGGTCAATGTAATGATCCAGAGTTATTTCCTTGTTGGTGTATTCCCGCAGGTCAAGCTCCTGAACAAGCACCTCGTCGCCCACCGTCTGGTAGAATTCAAGGGTTCCGCACCAGGCGTTGTTCAGCCAGAGCTGCTCCGGCATAAAAAGCTCCATTTTCCAGTCGGTGATTCTCGCGCCGGAGGTGTTGGTCAGCTTGAGTTCGTATATGGTTCCCACGCTGATGCCGTGCAGCTCGTTTCCGTCAGCATCCAGAATAGGATCCTTTATCCACGCGCCGGAGTCACCGCCCCGGGGGCCGATCTCGGCGGTAAAATCCTCAAGAATAAATTTCCCGCTCTCAAAGGTGCCGTCCGAAAGACTGACCTGCTGTGGCTGCTGGTTATCGTGCTCCACCCACTTGTAATACAGCACCGCGCACAGCAGAGTCACAACGCAGGCAGCGAGCAGAGCGGCGGACAGGATGGTTTCTTTGCTCACTCTTTTCATAAGTATTTATTCCTTTGCGAGTTCTTTTAGATACGCATCAGTCAATAAATAGTCGTTATCGTTTACATTATAATATATTGTCGAGGAAATATCAATATATATTCCAAAAAAGAAGGTGTGAAATGTTTAGATTTATTTATTTTATCCAACGATTTTCGGGGGCCGCGCGAACAGACGAACTACAGCTTTCTGATAGGATGGCGAATTACAGTCTTCCATTTTTCGCTCGGTACCTTCCGGGCGTCGGAAAGGTAAATCTCATGGTGCATTCGCTCTGCGGTTATGTCGCTGACATAGCCCAGCGCCTCGATATGTCTTTCCATAAGAGCAACCGAGGCCGGCTCATCGTCAAAGGAACCGATGTGCATTATCTGAACGCACAGTCCTTCGTCAACAGTCAGAAATTCCACAGCGGAGCAGTCCAGCTTTTTCTTCTTGGAAGCGGTTTCTGCCGCCCAGACAACATCATCCTCCGTAACAAAGTTGGGCAGACGGATGACCGATATCCAGCTGAATTTGTCCTTGCTTGAGTAATCAGCGCCGTCGATTCCCTCCTGCCACCAGAAGCCCTCAAGAGGCGGGACGACATACTCATAATACCCTATATGTACAGTCTGTTTTCCTTCCGTCCGGCGCAGCGCTCTCTGAGACGCTCTGCAATGCCGGCAGCTGCCTCGTCGCTGACGCTTCGTGCCTTCTGAGGACAGATCACCGTGCAGTGCATACAGGTGACGCATTTTTCCTTGTCGGTTTCACGGGGTGAGACCGGGTCAATGGCACCCATAGGACACTGGACGGCGCACAGTCCGCAGCCCACGCAGCGCTCATCAGCCGACGGAAAAAATGAGCTGCCGCCGATGGGCTTGTATGGACGGCTTCCGGGAACGGAAATGGGTGAGAGGTCTCCAGTAAGCTTTTCTGCGATTCGCTCTGCAAAGCCGCGAAGCTCCTCGGCATCCTGATTATCAGGACGGCCGGTTCCGTAGATTCGGGCAAGGGAATGCTCTGCCACCGCCTCAATGGCGGCGACGGAGACCAAGCCGCACTCGTTGGCAATATCCTTCAGCTCGGCAAGAGTATCGTCGATAGCCCGGTTGCCGAACACAGCTATAATAACCGCCTTTGCGCCGTTTCCACGGATGGCACGGATCCTCTCGGCGGCAGCGGCGGGAACTCGTCCGCCGTAGGATGGCACAGAGATCACGCAGAGGTCGCCTTTCTCCGGGGAAATGTCTGCCTGCCGATAAAGGATATCCACATCGGTTACATCCGAGCCAAGAGCGCCGCAGAGAATATCGGCCACTTTCTTTGTGCCGCCGGTTGGACTAAAATAAATATTGTAAATCATGTGATTAATCTCCTTTGACCGGATTACAGCTCCCGGTAGTAGGGGCAGATGTCTTCGTAATGTCCATCCTTCATACGGAAGCCCTTTGGAATGACGCCGAGCTGCACAAAGCCCAGCTTTTCATAAAGACGGCGGGCGCGGATATTTGAAAAAACCACGGCGTTGAACTGAAGGAGGGTAAAGCCGTAATCCTTACCGCGGGCGATGCAATCGGTCACCAGCCGCTCGCCGATGCGCTGTCCCCGGGCATCTCTGCGCACGGCGTAGCTTGCGTTGCATATGTGACCGCACCGGCCGATATTGTTCGGATGAAGGATATACAGCCCGAGTACAGTGCCGTCACCGCTGACCGCGACGCCGCAGTGGGTCTGCTCGCCGAAAAATGCCCGTCCGGTGTTCTCGCTGAGAAATTCCTCCTGAGGGAAGGCCTCGCCGTCCTCCACCACCTCGTTCCAGATGGCCGCCATCGCCATTATGTCCTCGTCACGATACGGACGCACTGTTATATCCATTGCCTGCCGCTCCTTTTGCCTTTTTTATAATATGTTATCACACTCGAAGCTCAAACACAAGAACCGCTGGTTGTGAGAGAGACAGCAATGTGCTATAATAAGCAAAAACAAAGGAGGAAGGAACATGAACAGTCTGTCCGGAAAGGTGGCAGTGGTTACCGGCGGAGCGCGGGGAATAGGCAAATGTATTGCCGGGGAGTTTGAAAAAGCGGGAGCCGCCGTGTGCGTCATTGACCTGCTGGATAATCCGTATTTCAAAGGAGATATATCCCACCGGGATACCCTCGAGCGATTCGCTCAGAAGGTCATTGCCGATCACGGTCATGTGGATTACCTCATCAACAACGCGGCGCCTCTTTTCAAGGGAATATCCGACTGCTCCTACGAGGAATTTGAATACGCCCTTTCGGTCGGAGTGACCGCGCCCTTTTATCTTGCCAAGCTGTTTGCTCCGCATTTTGCTCCCGGGGCCAGCATTGTGAATATTTCCTCCAGCCGTGACCGCATGAGCCAGCCGCAGTCGGAAAGCTATACGGCGGCCAAGGGCGGCATACACGCCCTAACCCACAGCCTTGCGGTCAGCTTTGCCGGCAAGGTGCGTGTCAACTCCATTTCGCCGGGCTGGATAGACAACGAGCGCTCGGGCATATCCGGCGTTGACGCGACACAGCAGCCTGCCGGAAGGGTGGGTGATCCGCTGGATATCGCCAATATGGTGCTGTACCTCTGCTCGGACAAGGCGGGATTTATCACCGGCGAGAATATCTGCATTGACGGCGGAATGACCCGGCTGATGATCTACCACGGCGACAACGGCTGGAGTCTCGAGGAAAACTGAACATATGAAAGTGACGCCGGGCTTTTGTTCCGGCGGCACTTGTTTAGTTGTTTTATGTTATTTCATAACCTGCCTCGGCCAGCGCGTCGAGGGCGCGGAGGTAATTGTCTTTTTTCGTAAAGATATAATCGGTGTTGAAGGTGGACACGGCAAATAACCCGATTCCTTTTTCGGCAAGAAGCGTGGAGATCCTCGCCAGAATACCTACAAGGGAAAAATCAAGGGTTCCCTCAATGCGAAAGCCGCGCCATCCGTCCTCGCGGGAAACAGTATTTGCCGGCGCCTTATCGGTGGGGCACACAAGGGAGCGTTCCTCGTCGGTTCGCGCGATAAAGCAGAATACCTCCTCAGGATCAAAGCCCACAAAGCTGCTGACCTTGCAGACGGAAAAATCCCGTTCAATCGACCTGATAACCACTGGATATCCTCCTTTTCATCCGGAAAGACAGCGCAGGAGGCAGTCCCGGGCGGTCTACCTCCTGCTGAATGATTAAATCAGTCCTTTATCCGTCTACCTCGACCACGCCGTCTTCCTTGATGGTGATGGTCATGCCGTCCTTGACATAATTGAGAAATTCCTCGCCAAGAGAGTCGATGACCGGCATGCTTGCCTTGGCGTCGTCCAGCCACACGTCGGCCAGAATGACGCCGGCGCCCGCCAGCGAGTCAATGGGATTGGAGAACAGCATACAAGCCGGCTGACGGCCCATGGAGCAGGCGCAGTACAGCACCATGCCGCCGGTGGTGGAGCCGATGGTCTGAGGCAGGCACAGAGCCTTGCCTGCCATCTGCTTGCCGTAGAGGTCGGGATTGTTCTGGTCGCCGCAGGTGGCCTTCTTGTCGCCGAACTGCAGAGCCTTCTGGAAGGACGCGAGGGTGTTGAGTCCGCCGTGGGAGACAAGAGCCTTGGCCGTGATCTGTCCGGGCGCGACTACTCTTCCGGTAAATGTCTTCATTATTTCTTGCCACCTCCAGAGATCTGAGTGAGAATTTCATCGTCGGTGTAATACCGGGCTGTGGTGTAGGTACGCAGTTTGTTGGACGAGGTGATGACCGGCATCTTGCCGCACAGGGGATTGTTCATGTACATCAGCGGGCAGATGTAGGAGACAACAACGCCCATCTTCTTCAGGCGCTTGGCGTAGTCGGTCTGCTCAAAGGCCTTGAGCACCGCGGGAGCGGTGGTGAACACGGTGGGAATGGCCACCTTTCTGCGCTTGTTTGCCTTGAGAGCGGCCTCCAGCTTGTCTGTCCAGCTTCTGAGCTGCTCCATGGTCATGTGGGGGCAGCCAAGGAAGCACAGCTTGGGTTTGGCATCCGCATCCTTCCAGATGACGGGATAGCTGTCGTATACACGCTGAAGCTCAGCGTCGTCGATTACATATACCTGAGCGCCTTCAAGAATAAGCTCCTCGCCCTGTTCCTTTGCCTCGGGAGTGAGGTTCTCCACATGGTAAAGACCCACAGCGCCGTTGGAGGCGCAGGCGGCGCCGAAATCCTTGAGGTAGGTGCAGGCGGCGTCGTCCAGCTCCGTTCCCAGCCACTGGTCAAGTCCCTTGATGTAGGGCACATCCTCAACCACCTTCATGCCGATGGCCGAGCCCAGCAGCTGAGCCTCGGGCTTTTTGGAGGTCTTTATCTCGATGATCCAGCTGGCCTTGCGTCCCTCGTCGGTGACGAGGCCGAAGTGGGGGACATAGCCCACGATGGAGCCCATGATGTCGATAATACCCGAGTTGCGGTTGCAGCGGGCGCCCAGAACGGAGTTTACATAGGCGATGGCTGAGGATTCGGCCCAGCTGAGTATCTCGCCCTTTTCCGGCTTGTTGCCCACCTCGTCAAGATAGCAGGCGCAGGTGAAGGCGTCCTTTTCCATCAGGCCGAGCTGGTTGAGCTGACCCTCGTAGAAGTCCTGCTTGGAATACATGAAGTTATTGAAAATGAAATTCTGCAGGAAGCTCTTGGGGACTTTTTTGTCCAGAGGACGGGGATCGGCGGAGAATTTCTGTCCGGAAATTGCACCGGCCTCAATAAGCTGATCCATAAGGTCATAGACCGGCCCCAGAGCCTTGAGGCCGAAGGAGGTGACCAGATGGTTGTACTTACTGGTCACGGGAACAAGCTTGTCCGCGCCGAACAGCTCGCCGTAGCGGATGACCGACTGCATGACCTTGGATATGGTTTCGCCTTTTTCGCCGTTGAGTATGGCTTTTTGTTCGTCAGTTAAAAACATGATTATCTGCTCTGTCCTTTCCTGCGGCTGACCGCAATGATGTTATATTTTCATGCAGGCGTCCCATGCGCCCCAGATTACGGTGCGCAGGTTGCCCACGGAATCGGCGTCTCCGATAACGGTGACCTTGCCGCCGCTCTTGGCGATGGGAGCGGGAACGTAGCCCACGGACATGATGACCGAGTCGGCGGGAATGGTAATGGACTCGCCGGCCTTGTTCTTGACCACGACGCCTTCGTCGGTGATCTCGCTCAGGCTGGTCTCAAGGTGCACGGGCACCTCGTTGGCGGTGAAGAAGTCGCGCAGGTAGCTGGAGTTGGCAAGACACACGCCCTTGGCGACGATGAGGTCGTTCTGCATCTCCACGATGACGGGATTCTTGCCCTTCAGATAGAGATCGTAAGCGATCTCGCAGCCGGTCAGACCGCCGCCAACGACCACCACAGTCTCGCCGACTTCCTTGGTGCCAAGGAGGTAATCCACAGCCTCGATGCCCTTTTCGGCGCCCTTGACGGGAATATTGCGGGCCTTTGCACCGGTGGCGACGATAATCTTGTCGTTTTCCTTCTTGAGGGCCTTGAGATCGGTGATCTCGGTGTTCAGCTTGACGGTGATGGCGGGATATCTGGTCAGCTCCCGCTCATACCACGCGATGAGGGCGCGATCCTTTTCCTTGAAGGAAGGAGCCGCGGCGGCAACAAACACACCGCCCAGACGGTCGCTCTTTTCGTAGAGAGTCACGGTGTGACCGCGCTTGGCGCACACAAGAGCCGCCCCCATGCCGCCGATGCCGCCGCCGATAACGGCGACCTTCTTTGCCTTCTTGGCCGGCTCGAGGCTGTACTTGTCCGACTGCATGACCGTGGGGTTGAGGGCACAGCGGGCAATGTGGCTGGCGTCGTAGATGGACTGAGCGTTGGCCACTCCCTTATAGTGGGACATATTGAAGCAGGCGTTGTGGCAGCAGATGCAGGGACGGATATCCTCCATGCGGATTTCGATGAGCTTGGTGACCCACTCGGCGTCGGCGAGGAACTGTCGGGCAACGCCCACGGCGTCGATCATGCCGTCCTCAACGGCCTTGGCACCCACATCAGGCTCCATGCGGCCGGCGCACACCACGGGAATGTCCACAAACTTCTTGATGTGGGCAACATCCTCGAGGTTGCAGTTCTGGGGCATATACATAGGCGGATGAGCCCAGTACCAGGAATCGTAGGTTCCGTTGTCGGCGTTGAGCATATCGTAGCCGGCATCCTGAAGGTACTTGGCCGCCTTTTCGCTTTCTTCCATACCGCGGCCGATCTCGGTGTATTCCTCACCGGGCAGAGCGCCCACGCAGAAGTCCTTGACATAGGATTTTACAGAATAGCGCAGGGAGACGGGATAATCCTCGCCGCAGCTGGCCTTGATGGCCTTGACGATCTCCACGGGGAAGCGATAGCGGTTCTCAAAGGAGCCGCCCCACTCGTCGGTGCGCTTGTTGGTGTATTCAAGAGTAAACTGATCCAGCAGGTAGCCTTCGTGAACGGCGTGTACCTCAACGCCGTCAACGCCGGCCTCCTTGCACATGGCGGCGGTCTTTGCGAAAGCGTTGATGATCTGCTTTATCTCTCTGACCTTGAGAGCACGGGTGGTCACCTTGTCCGACCATCTGGAGGGCAGCTTGCTGGGACTGGCGCTCTGGTAGGGAATATTGATGATGGGCTTGATGAGACTGCGCACCACAGGCATATTATGCAGCATGACCAGCGGCGTGGGGATAGCCCAGGAGCGGCCCATACCGGCGGTTATCTGAATGAACAGCTTGGCGCCGGTCTTGTGGATCTCCTCCATGAACTCCTTGAGCTCGGCGAACATCTTTTTGTTCTGATAGAGCCACTGACCCATAAAGGTGCTGCGGATGGGGGCGATGCCGGGGATTATGAGACCCACATTATTCTGCGCCTTTTCGATGAAGAACTTGGCGGCCTCCTTGTCAAAGTGGTTGCCGGTGTGTTCCATCCAGCCAAACAGTGATGTGCCGCCCATGGGGCAGAGCACGATGCGGTTCTTGATCTCAACATTGCCGATCTTCCACGGCGTGAACAATGCTTCGTATTTGGGATCCATGTTGCTCATGTTGCACGACTTCCTTCTGTATGTATTAAGGCAGGCTTCAAAAGCGCGCCTTTGTTTATGGTACATTATACACCAAAGAAACCGTGAATACAATAGTTTTTTAGGCAAAGAAGATATAGTGATAGATTCGTGATGGAACGGCAGAATTGATATGCTTAATCCCCCAGCTATGCTGGAGAGAGAAGCAAGCAGGCTGAAATAAAAGCCTCCGATGGTATATTTTATTGGATACCTGAAAGGAAAGTCTGCACTGATGGATATATGACCGACACCCCGAACTCGGCAACAAATGGGATAGGAGTTTCTGGGTGAGAGTGGTGGTCATGACTAAATTATTCTTTCTATAATTCTTCCCATTCAATGAATTTTGGTAATTGTAGTGTTTCAAAAAATTCCTCAACTGCTGACACTGCATCTTCAATTTTTACAATTGAATAGGGAAAATGTTACAAAAAGTATTTTTCTACTTCTTCACAATGTTTCAAAGTGTTTTTTTTCATATATTGCTTACATTGTCCAAGAATATCGTGTCCTTCATCTGCTAATTGCTCTAATACTGTAAAATCTAAAACCTCTTTAATCTTTACATCTTCACACATTGCCATATTTTCTAAAAACGAAAACACTTTATTTATTTCAAGCATTTTATTATTCTGAACAATATGAAGAATATATGGAACTATAACCATACCAAATACTGTGTGTATTCCATCAGTTTCATCTATCAGATTCTCTTTTTCTTTAATCTCAAAATAGGAGTAACCTTCTGGAATTTCTTTTTTGAAAGTTTTATATAATTCATCATATTCCATATACTATCACCTCGAACATTCTAAATACTTTTCCAATTCAACAATGCTAAAGTCATTATTCTCCAACATATTTATAATCTTTTGTACATTATTGATCTTATTACCTACCTGAAAGCTCCATTCTTCTTTGACACATCTCATTGGTATATTATAAAGGTGTCGAAAGCCAATATCAATGACTGGATAAAAAAGGACACAAACATTCAAAAACACGCGGCTTTTGCGCATTGCCAAATACCGCCGCTGTGATATAATGAGAAAAATACAATATTCGGAGAAGCCAATGAATAAATTCGCAAAAGACCTTACCACGGGGAGTGTCTTCGGCCAGCTGGTTCGATTTGCGATCCCTTTCTTTTTCAGCAATCTGATCCAGTCGGTCTACAGCGTGGCGGATATGATGATCCTGGGCCACTACGGAGGCACAAACAGCCTTTCGGCAGTGAACACCAGCAGCCAGATCGCCCTTATAGTTACCAATCTCGCCATGGGTATTTCCACGGGAGGCACGGTCATGATAGGCCAGTATCTCGGGGCAAAGCAGGAAGAGCGCATCCGGCGCACCACCGGCACCCTGCTGGTAACACTGGCTGTGCTTTCGGCGGTGCTCAGCGCGGTGCTCTTGGCCGTCACCGATCCGATGCTTCGGGCACTGAATGTACCCGCGGAGGCCTTTGCCGAAGCCAAGGAGTATCTTGTGATAAACCTTGTGGGTTTGATTTTTGTTTTTGCCTATAACGCCCTCAGCGCCATAATGCGAGGCATGGGCGACAGCCGCACTCCTCTTGCTTTTGTCACCATAGCCTGCATCGCCAACATTGTTCTTGATTTTATCCTCGTCGGCGCGCTGGATATGGGAGCCGGAGGAGCGGCAGCGGCAACGGTGGCGTCTCAGGCTCTGTCGGCGGTGCTTTGCGTGATCTACCTGCGACGCAACAATTTCCTCTTCGATTTCAGTCCTTCATCCTTCAGGTTTGACCCGGAGAGCTTCCGCACACTGATGAAGGTCGGCCTGCCCACCGGAGTGCAGCACGTGGCCACCAATTTCTCCTTTCTGCTGCTCACCGGCCAGATCAACGGCATCGGCGGCGCCGCGGCGGGAGCGGCCACGGGTATTGTCAACAAGTTCAACGGCTTTGCCATCCTGCCCGATATCGCCGTCAGCTCCTCAGTTTCTGCCATGATATCCCAGTGCATGGGCGCGAAAAAGGAGCACCGGGTCAAAAAAGCGGCCTTGTACGGCGCTGTTATCTGCTGCGTCATCAGCGCGGTCATATTCGCGCTGGCCAATCTCTTCCCGGCTCAGATATTCCGGCTTTTCGGCGCGGAGGAGGATATCATTCAGGTTGGCACAAAGTATATGAGAGCCTTTTCCTTTGAATATGTCTTCCTTCCCTTAATCATCTGCTTCAATTCCATTTTTACCGGCACCGGCAATGGCTGGATAACGCTCATCACCAATGTGGTATCCTCCTTTGCGGTCAGAATACCGCTGGCCTATTATCTCGGAGAACAGCTGGGCGTGTTCGGCATCGGCTGCTCCGTTCCCGCGGCGACTCTTGCGGGCGGCCTGATCGCCTTTGTGTTCTATCTGTCCGGCGTATGGAAGAAGAACGCGGTAATAAAAGAAAATGAACAACCGGTCTCCGATTGAACCAAATAAAAACCGGCCTGCCTCAGGAAAACGCTCCGAGGCAGGCCGGTTCTGTTTTGTGATTATTTGCGGTGGGAGTTTCCGACGATATCAGCCCTTTACGGCGCCGCCGGTAACACCTTCCACATAATACTTCTGCAGGGACATAAACAGAATGGTGATAGGCACGGCCACCAGCAGTCCGCCGGCGCAGAAGGCAGTGAAATAGGTAGTGATGTGTTCCTTGTCAAGGAATTTGTAAAGACCAACAGCCACGTTATACGCTTCCTCGTGTCCGAAGGTGATGAGCGAGGCAAACATAAAGTCGCCCCAGGGAGCGAGGAAGGCCATCATTACGGTGTAGATGATGATAGGCTTGGCCATGGGGAAGATGATGCTGAAGAAGACGCGCAGACGGGAAGCGCCGTCGATGGCCGCTGCCTCGTCCAGAGACTTGGGAATGGTGTCAAAGAAGCCCTTGGAGATGTAGTATCCCATGCCGGAGCTGCCCACGTACACCAGAATGAGTCCGGGGATGGAGCCCTCGGAGGTGAAGCCGACCAGCTTGAGCAGGTAGTACAGAGCGATCATGGAAAGGAAGCCGGGGAACATTCCCAGCACCAGCATGACATTCATCAGCAGCTTTCTTCCGCTGAAGCGCAGTCTTGAAAGGGAATAGCTGACCGCAAGAACGATCACGGTCTGAACCACGGCGACAACAAGAGCGATTATCAGTGTGTTGCTGTACCAGGAAAGGAAATTGGTTTCCTTGAACAGAAACTCAAAATTCTTCAGCGACCACTCTTTGGGGAAGAAGTAGCTGACCATGCACTGGGATTCACCTCGGAAAGCCTGGCATACAAGGTACACAAAGGGAATGAGCCAGATGACGCTCATCAGAATGAGCACCGTGTACACAAGGGCATTGGAGCGCTTTTCGGCGGCCTTGTAGCTGCGGCTCGATTTTTTGTTTGCCTCAGACAGATCGATGGCCTTGTCCGGATCCTCCGGAATGTGGGGGAGAATAAGATCGGAGGGATAATCCTTGCCATCGTAGGGATCAATATCCAGCTCGGGATTCATGATGATGATATCTTCATCCTCGAGCAGCTCTTCGGCATCCGGTGCGGTTTCGGCGATTGCCTCGGCAGTGTTTTCGGCAGCCAGCTCGGCTGTTTCAGCGGCTGCAGCTTCAGTTTCGGCGATTGCCTCGGCGGTAAGCTCCTCAATGTTCTCGGGAGCGATTTCCGGATTGGTGTTTGGTGTGTTATTCATCATTGGAACTCCTCCTCATTCTTGATCGAGGGCGCTACGTTGTAGACGATGAGAGAGATGCCGGCAACCACGATGAAGGTAAGGATACCGATAACCGCGGCCATATTGTAGTCATTCTTCTCAAGGGTCAGAGTGTAGAGCCAGGTGATGAGCAGGTCGGTGTAACCGGCGCCGCCGTCGAATTCCAGCGTCTTGGGAGCGCCGGCGGTGAGCAGATAGATTACGTTGAAGTTATTGATGTTGGAAACAAAGGAGGTGAGCAGATAGGGAGCAGTGACCGACAGCATATAGGGCATGGTGATCTTGCAGAACTGCTGGAAGCCGCTTGCGCCGTCGATGCGTGCGCTCTCATAAAGCTCAGCCGGAATGTTCATAAGAATGCCGGTGGCGATGAGCATCAGATAAGGCACGCCAACCCAGAGATTGATGACCAGCACCATGATGCGGGCAAGCAGCGGATCGGTGAGCCATTTGATGCCTTCGGAGATGATTCCCATGTTCATCAGCACACCGTTGACGATGCCGTTGTCGGCAAACATCTTGGAGACGAGGAGCAGGGAAACAAACTGAGGAACAGCAATGGTCATAACGAGGATGGTGCGGAAGCCCTTCTTGAACTTGATGCCCTTTTTGTTGATGAGCATAGCCACAAGAATGCCGAGGAAATAGTTGCTGAAGGTGGCCACAAGAGCCCAGATGAGGGTCCAGAGCAGGATGCTGGAGAAGGTGTGGGCAAACTTGCTGTCGGTAGCGCCGATGCCAAGTATATTCTTGAAGTTATCAAATCCTACCCAGTCAAAGAGCGCGGTGGGCGGGAGATGGGCGTGGTCATAGTTGGTGAAAGCTACCAGTATCATGAAGAACAGCGGAATAACGGTGAAGATCACGATACCGAGCAGGGGAACGGCGAGCAGAGTCTTGTGGCACTCCTCGTCGGCAAGGGCGCGAAGATCGCCCCGGAAGTTTCTGGGCTTGATACCCTGCTTTACGAGCTTCTGGGCGGCGTAGCACTGCTTCACGCTTATTACCCATGAGGCAATAAAGCCGATGCAGACAAAAACGGTAAGCACGCCGTAAAGGAGGATCTGGAGACTGTTATCCTTGTAGGCGATAATTTCCAGACCCCATTCGTTGAGTTCAGTGGTTGCGGCGACATCGCCGAGAGAACGAAGGCCGGAAAGATAACCGATACCAAAGGCCTTCATGAAGAAGATAAATACGACCTCGAGGGTCAGGAACAGCAGACCGCGGATAGTCTGTCCGCGGAACAGCTGGCCGAAGCCCATAATGAAATAAGAGATCTTAGTAAGGATATCGCCCACAAAGAAGGTCTTGATGATATCCCAGATACCGAGCACGACAGCTTTGGCTCCGCTCCATATTCCCAGGCCGATGGCTTTTATTACATTCCAGATATACAGCGGTATATTGCAGATAAAGCAAAGGATGGAGTAGAAAAATCTGCCCACATCACCCATCTTCAAATACCGGACCGAATCTCTTTTCATCATAAGAATCGACCGTACCTTTCTTTTTTACGCTGATGCCACAAGGGCATGAATACAGCAGAAAACCGCCCCGGTGCCCAGTCACAGGGAAAGAGCACTGGGGCGGTTCCGTTCTGTGTGATTAACAGGCGCTGCACCGGCAAAAGTTATTTACCGGTGCAGCGAAGGGAATTACTGAAAATTACTGGGCAGCTTCGAGATCAGCCTGGAGACCGGCCAGAACATCGAGGAGCTCCTCGTCGGTCATGCCGTCATACAGACCATTGTTGATGTCGGTGCCGAAAGCCTCGGTGAGAGTCCAGTAAGCGTTGGGATACTGACCCTGACCGATGGTGTACTGAAGCTGATCAGCCAGAGCGGCCAGAGCGGGATTGCTCTGAACAGCGTCGAGAGCCTGAGCGTTCAGGTTGGAGGGACCCCAACCGAGCTCGTTGAAGCGGAGAACCTGCATCTCTTCGCTGGTGATGTAGTCAGCGACCATGTGGCAGAAGACCAGCTTGTCGGAATCGTTCTGGGGCTTTACGCCGACCAGCTTGAAGCCGCCGAAGCCGCCCATCTGGTACTCGTTGCCGTCAACAGTGAAGGTGGGGAGCTTGCAGGCAGCATAGTTCTCGCCGAGGAACTCTTCGATGGCAGCAGCGTCCCAGGTGCCGGTAACAGCAGCGGCAGCGTCGCCGCCTTCGGGATTGAACTTGGAAGCGAAGTCAGAGTTGAGCTGAACATGAGCGGGATCAGCAGCCATGGCGATCATAGCCTTGAAGGCAGCCAGACCGGCATCGCCATTATAGTCGCAGACACAGCCGGTGAAGGCACCGGTGTCGTCCAGCTCGTAGTAGCACTCAGCGCCGGCGCCGAAGAACCAGGCAGTGTTGTACCAGCCGCTCTGCAGATCCATGTAGATCTTCTTGCCGGCGGCGTTGCACTGCTCGAGGATAGCCTCGATGGAGCTGGTGTCGGTGATGACAGAGCTATCATAGAACAGGAAATAGCCGTTGTCAGAGGTCTCGGGATAAGCGTAGACGGTTTCGCCGCTGGTAGCAGCGCTGATGGAACCAGCATCGTTGTTGTTGTTGATGTTCTCAAGGAAGACTCCGCCCGGCTTGGACAGAGCGCCGACGGAAACCAGACGGGCCAGCTGATCCTGAGCGAAGCCGAAGACGTCAGCACCGGCCTCAACGTCGGTCAGCATCTGGGTGGCAGCGTCGCCTTCACCCATAGCGGAAACGGTGATGTCGTAGTGAGCATACTCCTCGCCGAGGCCGCCCTGCCACTCGTCAAGAGCCTTCTGGGTCAGGTCAACGGTGTTCTCGGGAGCCCATACGGAAATCGCGACGGGATCCTTTGCGGGAGTCTCAGCCACATCAGCGGAGCTGGGAGTCTCAACTTCGGGAACGTCGGTCTCTCCGCAGCCGCCCAGCATCACAGCGGAGCTGGCGAGCATGGTCAGGGAGAGAAGGATAGCAAGGATTTTCTTCATTTTTTTTACCCTCCAAATAGATAGATTTTATTTTTTGCCGATTGTTCGGCAAGGTTCCTGATTTAGAATTGCTTGGTTATTATCAACAACTAAGCACAGTGCAATATTAACATTTTAACGTTGAATTGTCAACAAAAAACTGTGCCTGGCAGACAAAATCGTTAAAATATAAAATTTGTCAATGGGTTACTTGTGTACTATTCGCACTTTCTATTTTTGAATGCGGCAAGAGCAGGTGTGGGATTGCCATCATAGTCAAAAAGACACAGATGTGCCCACTCGTTGCCGCCCTCCTTGTGGGTCTCGTCCACATATACACGTGCCGATTCGGTGGCCCATGTGGTACCCGGCATAGGCAGCCAGCCCGGCTCCCAGTACCACAGTCCGGCTCCAAGACCGCCGTGGATGCTTTCCACAGTGTCGGCCAGCGTCATCAGAAAATCCCTCTGACCTTCGGGAGTGTAGGGACAAGGGGGAAGAGTGCCGTCCGGAGTCACCTCGGGAACGCTGTTGGCCACGCCGGAAACACTGCAGTTGGGGTGGGGAACGGTGGTAAAGGCGTAGGCGGTTTCCACAACATGGATTGGCTTACCGTAACGAATAGCCATGTCGTCCATGTTGGCCTTCAGGCGGTCAAAGCCGCCGTGCCACACGGGATAGTAGGAGGCGCCGATCAGGTCAAAGTCAAGGCCGCGCTCCACCATGGCGTCAAACCATCCGCGCCACAGCTCGTTGTTGCCGCTGTTTTCGAGGTGGATCATTATCTGGGCACTGCCGCTTTCGCGGACAGCCTTGCAGCCGGCGTTGAGTATCTTTGCCAGATTGTCAAGCTGTCCGGGCAGCCCCTCGGGTTTGTCCCAGTCCAGCTTGCCCAGAGGCCACAGCATTCCGTGGGTTATCTCGTTGCCTACCTGAACCATATCGGGATAAACACCCTCGACCTCCATGACCGAAAGGACATTCTTTGTGTAGAGGTAAAGCTCCTCCACAGCCTGCTCCAGAGCCATTCCCCGCCATGCCTTGGGAAGCTGCTGCTTGGCCGGGTCGACCCAGAAGTCGCTGTAGTGGAAATCGAGGAGGATCTTCATGCCCGCGGCCTTTGCCCGGCGGGCAAGGCGTATTACGCAGTCAAGGTCGCAGGTACCGGCTCCGTAGCCTTCGCCGTCCTCGTCCCGGGGATCGAGCCACAGACGCAGGCGGGCTCCGGTGGCGCCGTACCGCGCCAGTATCACCGGAAGTTCATCCGGCTTGCCATTGTCGAGAAAAACTCCGCCGGCCTTTTCCACTTCCTCCAGAGAGGAAAAATCCATTCCAATTATAATAGCCATATCTATAATAGCCATATCAATCGGGAAACTCCGTTATTCTCTTGAGCATATTCCGATAGCGGAAGCGTGCCATTTCGTTCTTCTGCTTTACATCCTCCTCGCTGCCGGTGTAGCAGCAGCGCAGGCAGTAATATTCCTTCTTGTCACTGTCGTAGAACATATCCAGGTCAAGATCTCTCATAAAGCATGAGGGGCAGCGGTAATTCAGTTTGCCTTTTGAAGACTGAGCCATGTCTTGACAGCCTCCTTTTCCTTAAGATTTGCCTTGACACCCAGAGTGAACATGGGGGAGAAGGCGTAGCCCTCGCGGATGTAGGTGGTGTGCTGTGCGCCGCTTTCCTCAGCGCTCATGGAAACAAGGGTCTCGATGGGCGGGATAAGGGCAGAGGCGGTGCCGGAGGTTCCGGTGATCTCCTCGTCGCGGCACTTGTAGGCGTAGTCAATGGACTTGCACTGACTGCCGTCGGTGACGCTGAGGCGGATGCTGCTCATGTCCTCGGAATACTCGGTGGTGCCGTAGCAGCCGGTAATGTATTCGTTGATCTCCACGCTCTGGGAAGGATCGCTCATGGAGAGTATCTTCCGCTCGTATTCGATGCGGGAGCTGCCCTCGGCGAAGCGGATGATGGTCTGCAGCTTTACGCTAAGGCCGTTGAACTCGATGTCCACCGGATCAAGGGTGAGCACACGAGTGGAACCTTCCTCAGAGAAGTGAGCCTTGGTGCGGCAGAGGCACAGGTCAACTTCCTCGCCCTTCCAGCTGACCTTGGCGCTGCGAACAGTACCTTCGCCGGCGTAATGGGTGAAATATCCGGCACGGTAGTTGCTCTGGATAATGAAGGGATAAGAGGTGTCCTGCACATGGGGAGTGCCAATGCCTACCGGCCAGTAGAGCTTGGCGCAATATGGACGCAGGTCGACCAGAGCGCCGCCCTGATTGACATCCACGGCACAGCGCATATAGGGATCGCAGTACCAGAAAAGCTCCTTTTCCGAGCCGTAGAGGATGTCGCGCCACAGAGCGCATTCGGGCTGGGTGTAGGTGTGGGTTTCGCGGTAGAAGTCGGCAAACTCGCTCATGGTCATGTCGGTCAGCTTGCCTTCGCTCTTGAGCTTGGCGTAGTAGGCCATGCCGTCCTCGTAGCTCTTGCGCAGCAGCTCGTAGGGAGCCTCCCAGCGGCCCATCTTGTTGAGCCAACCCGGGCCGACAAACATCATGTTGTAGGCGTAGCCGTGGTTGTAGGTAGCCAGATGGCGGTACTGATCCACAAGATTATAAAGGTAAGGATACTCGCCGTCCTTGTAAATCATGCCGCGCAGCACGTTCTGGGGATGGGTTCCGAAGTTGGAGCCGTTGCCGTCGAAGCAGGCGATCAGATCCCGGGAAAGATGCGGTATGGCAACGATCCCCGAATCCTCGCACGCGTCGGCTGCCGGCGCGTGCGTGTTCTGTTTTGAGGGGATCCACGGGTTCCAGGGGCCGCCGTCCATGAAGGTATACCAGGAGTTGTTGCAGGTGTGGTATGCCTTGGGACCTTCCTCCCAGCAGGTGGCGATAGCGCACTTTACGCTGGGATACTTTTCCTTTACATAGTTTATAAGGTCGGCATCCATGTAATAGCTTCCGGTGGACTCGGGATAGAATCCAAAGATATCATGGAAGGCACCGAACACATCGTCAACGATGGAACGCTTATCCTCGGCCGAGAACATCCAGATGCAGAAGTCCTTGGTCTTGTACTTCTTGCGGAACTGCTCGCATGGCAGACCCAGCAGTGAAAGGGAGATCTCGTCTCCGTACTGCTCGTGATGCTGCTTTGCCAGCTCAACCGCCTCGGGGCAGAAGAGACTGCCGTAGGTCATCTGTATGGTGGTCTTGATGCCGTTCTTGTGGGCAATTTCCTGCTGAAGCTTGAAAATGTCAAGGGACTCGTCCAGCAGAGAGCGGCGGGATATATCCTCCGCCTGGCCGTGACCGGTGACCTTTTCAGCGTACTCCGGAGCCATTTCCGGCCGATGAATAACATTAAGAATAAATCTGTCCTGCAATACGATCACCTGTATCTTATGTGTAATATCGCGTGTGTCAGACGCCGCCGAATCGGTTGCGCTGACTCTCTTCGCAATTTGATTTTAACACACGCAAGGCCCAAGTCAATGTACATATTGCACACATAATGCGCTCATAGCTTGTTCTGAGTGTACGAAAAAACGGGCATCGAATGGTGAATGAGGGCGTGCGTAATGAAATCTGCGCAACAAATTGCGCAAAAATGGTAGATTTTACCCCTCTCCGTTGTGCTCAAAAACAATAATCGTCGATAATAACCAGTTAGAACGCTGTAATTTGGGCAAAAATGACAATTGTCCGCCTTGTGTGCCATGCTATACTATAACCGTAGCAAGCCAAACTCAAGCCGACACGGTCTTTGCGCACCGGTCGGCAAAGGCGGCTGGAGGTGAGATATTGTCCGAAATACCGCGCAGATCAATCAGTCTGACTGAAATTGCAAATGAGCTTTCCATCTCAAAAACCACCGTGTCCAGAGCGCTCTCCGGCAACGGCAGGGTCAGCGAAAGCACACGGCAGCGCATACTGGATTATATCGCCCGGAAGGAAGGCGAGCCGAATGCGCAAAGGACACCGGCCGGCAGAAGAACCAATTCGGTCATCGGAGTGGTAATTCCCGTTGACCAGAGCGTGCCGGACACTCCCTTCTTCTTTAACTGCCTGATGGGCATCAGCGAAACCGCCGCCCTCAGCAGCTGCGGCGTGATGCTCCTGACCGACATGGGTGACTCCTTCGATTATTTCAGAAGGATAATCCTTTCCGGTGAGGTGGACGGTCTTATCTTTACCCGCAGTGTATCCGACCAGCGGCTTCTCGAGCTGCTCAAGGAGCGGGAGCTGCCCTTCGTTGTCACCGGCAGTCAGCCTGACAAGAACATCGTGCAGGTGGATGCCGATGTGGCCGCCTCCTGCGAGGAGCTGACCAAGATCATCCTTTCCTCCTGCGCCCGTGTGGCATTTGTGGCCGGCAGCCAGAGCAACCCGGTGCAGGCTCAGCGCTACGAGGGCTTTATCAGAGGCTTTATCGACTACGACCGCTTTGTGGATAAGTCACTTGTGTTCCTCGGAGCCGACAGCCACGAGCAGATCGACAACGCTATGAACCTCATCATGCAGCGGGGCGCCGAATGCGTTATCGCCTCGGACGATGTCATCTGCCTCAAGCTGCTCCACTGGCTCAGCAGCCGGAATTACCGCGTGCCCGACGACATCCGCGTGGCCTCCTTCTACAACAGCAGCTACATTGCCAACAACGATCCGCCAATAACGGCCATAAGGATAAAACCCAAGGACATCGGCGTCCGGGCGGCCAAGCTGCTGCTGGATATGATCGAGGGCCAGCCCATCAAGGGACGCAGCACCATGAGCTACGAAATACTTATCAGAAAATCGACTTTGTAACAGAGTCGGCAAATAATCAGGGAAAATAAACGGAGGTAAATTATGAAAGCATTTATCAGAATCGCCTCGATACTCACCGCGGCCGTTATGCTCTGCACCGGCCTTACCGCCTGCGGCTCGGAGTCGGTGCCCTCCGGCAGCGATGCTCCCGTCATTTCGGAAAGCGTCCAACAGCCGGAAGAGGTCACTGACATCGCTCTTCCCGACAAGGACGGCGCTCCGGTTGAGTCCGATCTGTGCGTGGCGAAAATCGAAGGTCTTAGCCATGATTTCGTCATGGGCGCCGACATATCCACCGTCATCGCCCTCGAGGAAAGCGGCGTCAAGTTCATGAACTGGGACGGCTCTGCCGAGCAGGATCTCTTTGTTACCCTTGCCGAGGCCGGAATCAGCTGTGTGCGCGTTCGCGTCTGGAACGATCCCTATGACGAGAACGGCAACGGCTACGGCGGCGGAAACTGCGACATCAACACTGCTCTTGAAATCGGCAAGCGCGCCAAGGCCGCCGGTATCGACCTGATGGTCGACTTCCACTACAGTGACTTCTGGGCCGATCCCGCCAAGCAGTTTTCTCCCAAGGCATGGGTTGACCTGAACAGCGACGAGCGCACCGAGGCCATCTATCAGTACACCGTGGAAAGTCTCAATCTCCTCAAGGACAACGGCATCAACGTTGTCGCCGTTCAGGTGGGCAACGAGACCACCAATGCCATGGCCGGCATCAGCAACAGCTGGACCCGCGTGTGCAAGATGTTCAACGCCGGCTCCAAGGCCGTCCGCGAGGTCTATCCCGAGGCCAAGGTGGCTGTCCACTTCACCGATCCTCAGAAGGGCACCTACAGAGACAAGGCTGATTCTCTGGCTGCCAACGATGTAGATTACGATATCTTCGCTTCCTCCTATTATCCCGAGTACCACGGTACCCTCGAGAATCTTACCGCTCAGTTTGAGTATATCATCAGCACCTACGGCAAGGATGTCATGATCGCCGAGACCGCCTGGGGCTGGACCATGGAAGACGGCGACGGCTACGGCAACACCTTCGGCGGCAGCGGCCCCTATCCCGTTTCCGTTCAGGGGCAGGCCAATGCTCTTGCCAAGCTGATCGAAGCTGTTTCTTCTCTCAAGGACGACTGCTGGGGTGTGTTTTACTGGGAGCCGGCGTGGGTTCCTCTGAACAATTCCAACGGCCTGCAGGGCGACGAATGGCAGGCCGCCTATGACGCCAACAAGGCCGCGTGGGAAGAGTACGGTACCGGCTGGGCCTCCAGCTACGCTGCGGATTACGACCCCGAGGATGCCGGACAGTGGTACGGCGGCTGTGCCTGCGAGAACCTCTGCCTGTTTGACTTTGACGGCGTTCCCCTCGAGTCCCTCAAGACCTTCAGCTATGTCTATACCGGTACCACCGCCGAGGTCAGCGTAACCAAGATCGACGACATCACCGTCGCCGTCCAGAAGGGCGCCGGCTTTGAGGCTCCCCAGACTGTTTCCGGTCTGTGCAACGATGTGAGCGTGCGTGAGGTCGAGGTGGAATGGAACGCCGACCAGCTGGCCGCTGTTGACGCCGACACCGTAGGCGACTATGTTGTCACCGGCAAGGCCGCCGGCTTTGATGTGACCATGACCGTGCAGGTCAGAACCCTCAACCTTATCTCCAGCCCGGGCTTTGAGCAGGAGAATTATATGTGGCAGATCGTTTCCGACGGCTTTGACAAGCAGATCGACTCGGAAACTCCCCTCACCGGTGAAAATTGCTTCCACTTCTGGAACGACAGCGACTGCAGCTTCGACCTCTATCAGGAGGTCACCATCCCCAACAGCGGCAACTATCGTCTGTCTGTTTCCATGCAGGGCGGCGAATCCGGCAAGTGCAAGGAAGCCTATGTGTACATCAAGGTCAACGGCGAGACCTATAAGGCTGATTTCGCCGCTCCCATGACCGGCTGGAAGGTCTGGGACACCGCTGTTCTTGAGAACGTCGCCCTCAACGCAGGCGATGTGGCCACCGTTGGCGTATACTGCGCTTACTCTGCTGCCGGTTGGGGCACAGTGGATGATTTCGAGCTGTGCATCACCGACTGATAAACTGAATACACAGGAATGAGATAAACCGCCGGGCGCTGAAAACAAGGGAAACCTATTGTTTTTCGGCGCCCGGCGGCTTATAATTCCATTATAACCTCATGAAAGGTGGAAATATGCTATGAAAAGAATAATCGCGCTGCTTCTGGCCTGCTGCGTACTGTGCGGCGCCGCGGGATGCGCAGGCAATACTACCGCGCCCGAGCCGGAGGAGACCGACAGCCGTGTCTATTCCATGCCCGAGGATCACAACCGTGTGTTCTACCAGATCATGGTGGGCAGCTATCGCGACAGCAACGGCGACGGCATCGGAGACCTTCGCGGCATAATCGACAGCCTCGATTACATCAACGACGGCGATCCTTCCTCGAAGGACTCCCTTCACGCCGGCGGCATATGGCTCACGCCCATCATGCCTTCGCCGACTTACCACAAGTATGACACCACCGACTATTACGATATCGACCCGGATTTCGGCACGCTGGATGACTTCCGTGAGCTGGTTTCCGAATGCGACAAGCGGGGCATAGCCGTCGTGCTGGATCTTTCGGTCAACCACAGCTCCGACGAGCATCCGTGGTTCCGTTCGGCCTGCGAAAGCCTCCGCCTTGAAAGCTGCGGGGAAGAGGAATGCGCAAATGACAGCCTCTGCGCCGAGCATAATCCTTACTGCCGCTACTATAATTTCAACCGTGAAGGCGGCGGAAGCTACCATATCGCTCCCGGCGGCGAGGGCTGGTTCTACGAGGGCGAGTACCACGCCGGTATGCCCGATCTGAACCTCAGCGGCGAGGAGGTCAACGAGGAGATAAGAAAGATCTGCTCCTTCTGGCTGGATATGGGCGTTTACGGCTTCCGTCTCGACTCCCTCAAGAGCTATTTCCGCGGCGATCTTGAAGCGAGCGCTCAGTTTGTGGGCAGGCTCAAGAATGATCTTGACAGCAAGTACGGCGATGTATATCTTGTTGGCGAGCTGTGGGACAACAACCGCAATCACCTGCAGACCTATTACGAAACCAGCGGCATAACCAGTCTCTTTGTTTTCGACCTTTCCATCCAGTCGGGCAATTCCCTCACCATGGATATGCGTATGGGACGCGGCTCCCGGGTGAGCGGCAATCTCATGCTCTGGAACGACCTTGTGCCCGACGGCTCGGTCAACGCATATTTCCTTTCCAACCACGACATGACCCGCAGCGCCGGAAGCGCCAACCGGGATATCATTCTGGAAAAGCAGGCCGCGGCAATTTACCTGCTCCTGCCCGGCAGCTCCTACATCTACTACGGCGAGGAGATCGGCATGGCCGGCGGCAGCGATAACGATCCCAACAAACGTATGCCCATGATCTGGTCGGCTCAGACCTCCGAGGGCATGGCCTCTCCGCCCGAGGGAGCCACCTCCAAGGAGACTCTGGAAAAGGGCGTATCCGAGCAGCTGGCCGAGGGAGATTCGCTGCTCAGCTTCTACATCGAGGCGTTGAAGATCAGAAACTCCTGCCCGGCGCTGGTATACGGAGCCATGAAAGAGCTGCCCACCGACATAAAGGAACTCTGCGCCTATCAGGTTGAGTATCAGGAGTCCGTCCTGCAGGTCTACCACAACTGCGGCGCCGAGGCAATAAGCCTTGAATGCACCGGAGCAATTACGGAGCAGCTTGCCGCCGGCGGAGAGAATCCCGCTCTGGAAAACGGTCAGCTGACCCTTCCACCTTACAGCACGGCCATTGTCACGGCGGCCTGAACGCTGTAAAGCAATATTCCTATACACAAATAAAAAACCGGACTGCAGCGGCAATCTGACCGCGGCAGTTCGGTTCTTTGCTTTATTTTGCCGCCGAAGGTTATTCCTCCGGAAGAATCATGGCAATGCCATCATTTAGAAGCTCCTCGGTGATGGTGCCGGAATAGTAAGAAACGATGTTTCCTTCGGCATCAATGAAGAAGGTCATGGGCGAGGAGAAAACATTGAAAGCATGGAGGGCGGTGCGATCCTCGTCGTAGTAAACGGGGAAGGTGTAGCCAAACTTGGCCACATATTTGTCCGCCGACTCACGGGTCTCCTTTACGCCATCGGTAAGGCTGACCATGAGGAACTGTATCTCCTCGCCGTATTCCTTGTAGGCAGCTTCAAGGGCAGGCTTTTCCTCACGGCACGGAACACACCGGCTGGCCCAGAAATTGACGATCATGGGCTTGCCCGCAAAATCGGCAAGGGTGACCGGCTCTTTGTTGCCGTCATAAATGAGAAAATCGGGCGCGGGAGTGAGAGAAACGGAGTCGCTGTCGCTGACCGCGCCGGCGTCAGAGGCGGAAGTGGTGCCGGTGACAGCCAGCTCAGGCTGAAAATAACGCTCGCTGAGCAGGTTATACAGCGCCGAAGCGCCGGCAAACAGCCCGATGATAACCACTGCGGCAGCAAGGCTGATTAACGCTTTTTTCTTGTTCATAGCAATACCTCCCGGGTTCAGGCATATTTTTCTGTCGGAATTTGTATCACTGTTTATTCTTTTCGAGCATATCCGGACGCAGCCGCGCCGTTCGCTCAAGGGACTGGGCGTGCTTCCAGTCGGCAATATTCTTGGCGTGGCCGGACTTGAGCACATCAGGGATGGGAATGCCGCGCCATACCGGCGGCCGGGTGTACTGAGGATACTCCAGCAGTCCGGAAAAATGGCTTTCATCCTCGAAGGAAACCTTCTCCGAAAGCACTCCGGGAATCATGCGGCACACCGCGTCGGTCACAGCCAGAGCGGGAAGCTCGCCGCCGGTGAGCACAAAGTCGCCGATGGATATCTGGCGGTCGACCAGCTCGTCCAGTACTCGCTCGTCCACGCCCTCATAGTGTCCGCAAAGCAGGCAGATGTTCTTCTCTTCGGAAAGCTTCACGGCCATATTCTGGTCAAAAACCTTGCCGATGGGGGACATATAGATAAAGAGAGGACGGGTTTCGGTCTGGCGGCAGATGGCCTCAAAGCAGCGGGCGATAGGCTCGGCCTTGAGCAGCATACCCTGACCGCCGCCGTAGGGATAATCATCCACCCGGCGGTGCTTGTCATCGCAGTAATCACGCAGGTTGTGGCACCGGATGTCAACGATGCCAGCCCGGCGTGCCTGACCGGTGATGCTTTCGTCGACCACCCTTTCGCACATTTCGGGGAAGAGGGTAATAATGTCAATCCTCATCGTCAAACATACCCTTCATCGCGTGAATGGCCACGGTACCGGCTTCCAGATCGGTGCCGGCAAGCACCTGATCCACCGCGGCGATATAGTAGATCTTGCCGTCCTCGGCCCGCACATGGTAAACATCGTTGGCCAGCGTCTGGGTAACATCGTCGATAACTCCGTATTTTGTCCCGTTTTCGGCGTCAATGACCGAAAGACCGATGAGATCCTGAATAAAATAGCGGCCCTCGGGCAGGTTGGCGTCGGCGCGATCCATATACAGAACCTTTCCGCGCATGGCGTCGGCAGCTTCTACGGTGTCGATGCCTTCCAGCTTGGCCACAACCACATTCTTGTGAACCCGGCTGCGCACCACCTTGATGCTGGAAGCGCCTTCGTTGAAGTAGAATCTGCGGAACTGAAGGAGAAATTCGCCCGAATCAGCCCACGGCTGGATACGCACCTCGCCCTTGATGGCGTGGGTGCCGACGATCTTGCCTATCTCAAGGTATTTTTTCATGGAAAAACCACCTAAATAAATTTCTGAAATTACAAACAAACCGCACAGACCGTTGCGGCCCTGCGGTTTATCTGCGTTTCCTATTAGTTGATGTCGACCGAGATCTTCTGGCCGACGCGGGTGCCGGAGGAGCGCATGATGGTGCGGATAGCCTTGGCAATTCTGCCCTGCTTGCCGATCACTCGACCCTTGTCCTCTTCGGCTACATAAAGGGTGTAGACAACAGTGCCGTCCTCTGCGGGCTCGGAAACCTCAACGGAAATCTCGTCAGGAGACTCCACAAGACCGGACACGACAGCAATAAGTAAATCTTTCATGGTGCTTCAATGCCTCCCTGAAAGAATCAGAGGATGCCTTCCTTCTTGAAGAGAGCCTTGACGGTATCGGTGGGCTGAGCGCCGTTGGAGATCCAGGCCTTGGCCTTGTCGGTGTCGATGGCGACGGCAGAGGGGTTCTTCATGGGATCATAGGTGCCGATCTCTTCGATGAAGCGGCCATCGCGGGGATAGCGGGAATCGGCGACAACGATGCGATAGAAGGGAGCTTTCTTGGCGCCCATGCGGCGCAGTCTGATTTTAACAGCCATTTTAGTGTAACCTCCAAAAATGATTATACAGTTTGATTATATGTCTAAAAACGCCGTGAACACGGAGCTTTTATTCCGGAATTATTCGCCGCCGAAGGGGAAGCCTCCGCCGAAATCAGCGGGGAACTGGCCGCCGTTTTCCGACATCTGCTTCTGCATCCGGCGCATCTGAGCGGGATTGATGCGCATTCTGCGTCCCTTTTTGCCGCCCTTGCCGCCCAGCTGCTTGAACAGCGTCTGCATGGTCTCGAGCTGCTTTATGAGACGGTTGACATCCTCGACCTTCTGGCCACAGCCGGCAGCGATTCTGCGTTTGCGGCTGGCGTTGATGAGCTTGTGGTTCTCTCGTTCGGCCGGGGTCATGGACTTGATGATTGCCATAGTGCGGTCAAACTGGCGCTCGTCGATATCGGCGTCGGCCAGCTGACGCTCCATGCCGGGGAGCATTCCCAGCAGCTGCTTGATGGAGCCCATCTTCTGCATCTGCTCAAACTGCTCAAGAAGATCGTTGAAGTCAAAAGTGTTCTGGCGGATCTTCTGCTCCAGCTCCATGGCCTTTTTCTCGTCGATCTGCTGTTCGGCGCGCTCGATGAAGCTGAGCACGTCGCCCATGCCGAGGATACGGGAGGCCATTCGGGAGGGATGGAAGGGCTCAAGGTCTTCGATCTTTTCGCCGGTACCCACAAACTTGATGGGCTTGCCGGTGACATGACGGACAGAGAGCGCCGCGCCGCCTCGGGTTTCGCCGTCCAGCTTGGTGTGCAGTACGCCGTCGGTGCCCAGAGCGTTATTGAAGCTTTCGGCAACATTGACCGCGTCCTGACCGGTCATTGCGTCGATAACAAGCATGATTTCGTGAGGAGAGACCGCGGCCTTCACATTCTTCAGCTCGTCCATCAGAGCCTCGTCAATGTGCAGACGGCCGGCGGTATCGAGGATCACGTAGTCGTTGCCGTGCTGCTTTGCGTGCATGACAGCGGCCTTGGAAATGTTGACGGGGTTGACCGTACCCATTTCAAAAACGTGAACTCCGGCCTTTTCACCAACCACCTTCAGCTGCTCGATAGCCGCCGGACGGTAGATGTCACAGGCGACAAGCAGGGGACGGTGGCCTTCGCTCTTGAGCTTTCTGGCCAGCTTGCCGGCGTGGGTGGTCTTACCGGAACCCTGCAGACCGCAGAGCATGATAACACAGGGAGGATGGCTCGGAGTGGCAAGGCAGGCCTGAGTGCCGCCCATGAGCTCGGTGAGCTCCTCGTTGACGATCTTGATGACCTGCTGGGCGGGAGTGAGGCTCTCGAGAACCTCGCTGCCAACAGCCTTTTCGGTCACTCTGGAGGTAAACTCCTTGGCGACCTTGAAGTTTACGTCAGCCTCGAGAAGCGCCATGCGCACTTCGCGCATCGCTTCCTTGACATCAGCTTCGGTCAGCTTACCCTTTGAGCGCAGCTTCTTGAATGCCGCCGCGAGTTTATCGGAAAGTCCTTCAAATGCCAAGCTGAACGCCGCCTTTCTGAGAAATTGCCCACTTAGAGCGAGCTATATAATAACACAAGGAAATAAATATGTCAAGCTAAAAAACTTTACACATTAAAAATTATTCGTACAGACTGTTTGCGGCCGAGATTATCTCGGTTACCGCGTCGTTGATCTCACGGTAGCAGCCGTGCTGTATGTTGCAGTCGCTGACCTCTTTTGCCTTGCCAATGATGCGGTCGACCGCCGCGTTGACCCGGGCGGCACGTTCGGAAAGATGGAGCTTGGATTCCCAGTCCAGCAGCTTGGCCTCGGCGCGCTTGATGGTGTCGCGCACGCCCTGACGTGAGATAGTTTCCCGCTCGTCCAGACCAACGCCGCGCTCCTTGCGGGAACGCCTTTCGGCAGCCTCGTTGTCGGCTATCTCCTTGAGGGAGAGGTCGTCGTTATAATAGTATTCAAGGGCGCTGCGTTCCTTTTCGGTAAGAAGCTCCCCGTAAAGGTCAAGAAGTATAGTGATTCTGGGATCGACAGCCATCAGGAACACTCCTTATTTAAAATGTAAAGCAGCATATCTTTACTCTGGAGATTATACAATATGTTGTGGTGGATGTCAATGTTTACATGGTATTATTTGTCATTTCATATCATTACATAAATTTAGCCCACGAAATTCGATAACCTTTTGTATTATAACAGTGTAAAGGTGATTGCTTTACACTGTTATAGAGTGCAAAAAAGCTGTCATCGAATGGTCTGAGCAACCCTTTTCGATGACAGCTCCATGGATAGTCCTTTTTATTCATATTTCTTTCCGACGATATATACGGGAACAGACAGCCCTCCCAGAACAAGGAGCAGAAGCACATAAAGCTCAATGCGCGACCAGAGCTGCGCGCTGGCAAGATTCATTACAATATTTATGACAGGATATAAAGCGAGAACCAGGCACGACCATATTCGTATGACCCGCACGACATGGGGCCAGTTGGTGTTGTTAAAAGCAACGCCGGGTACATTCATGCGAAAAATTCCGTCATAATATAATCCACATCGGTTCTCATCGTAATAGGTCGATAACCTTGTCTTTACAAAGAGACAGAAATAAGCGCCGAAAATCATACTCAGAATAACAACCGTGATCAGACTATCACAGCGAAGCTGAAGCTGATAGCTTAGCAGCGTACTGAAAATACCTATGATCGCCGCGCAAGCGTATATTACCGGCCACTTGTTCTTCGTCTGATAAGCTCGTGTGACTTCTTTTTCAGAATAAGCCAAGGCAGTTTTCACAACATCCTCAACCTGTTCGGTGTTCATTGAAGCATCTTCTCTCACGCGCTCGCCAACAAGAAGCTCTGTAGCGCTCACACCAAGCAGCTCTGCCAAAGGTAGAAGCAATGTGGTGTCCGGGATGCTGGCTCCGGTTTCCCATTTACTGACCGCCTTGTCTGAAACAAATAGCTTTTCGGCCAGTTCCTTCTGAGTATAACCCTTTTCCTTGCGAAGCTCCGAGACAAAAGCTCCAAATTTCTTTTTATCGATCTCAAACATTCGTTTCTCCTCGCTTTCCATTTTATATTATAAGGAATCATACTCCAAATAGCAACCGAGCCGTGGTAGAATGGCAGCATATAAGGCAAGATCAGAACTCTCACGCGAGTAGAGTTTTTCAAAAAAGAGCATAAAAAAGCCACAGCTGCCGGCAAAGCAGTTGTGGCTTTGTATATTGTCTTTATTTCTGACCAACAGCGGCAAGCAGCTGTTCAACGCGGTCGGTACGCTCCCATGTCGCGTTCAGATCCTCGCGGCCCATGTGGCCGTAGGCGGCTGTGGCGCGGTAGATGGGACGGCGCAGCTCAAGATCGCGGATGATGGCGTCGGGACGCAGGTCAAAGACCTTGCTCACGGCCTCGGAGAGAGTCTCGTCGCTGACGGTGCCGGTGCCGAAGGTTTCCACCAGAACGGAAACGGGATTGGCAACGCCGATGGCGTAGGCGATCTGTATCTCGCAGCGGCTGGCCAGCTTGGCGGCGACAATGTTCTTGGCAACATATCGCGCGGCGTAGGCGGCAGAACGGTCGACCTTTGTGGGATCCTTGCCCGAGAAGGCACCGCCGCCGTGACGTGCGTATCCGCCGTAGGTGTCAACGATGATCTTGCGTCCGGTGAGACCGGTGTCACCCTGAGGTCCGCCGATAACAAAGCGGCCGGTGGGATTGACAAAGATCTTCATGGAATCGTCAACCAGCTCGGCGGGAAGGGTGGGCATGATAACATTCTCGATTATATCCTTGCGGATCTGCTCGAGGGTGACCTCCTCAGCGTGCTGGGAGGACACGACCACTGTGTCGATGCGCACAGGATGGTCGTCGTCGTATTCAACAGTGACCTGAGTCTTTCCGTCGGGACGCAGATAGGGGAGAAGGCCGCTCTTGCGAACCTCGGTGAGGCGCATGGCCATCTTATGTGCAAGGGAGATGGGCAGAGGCATCAGCTCGGGAGTCTCGTCGCAGGCATAGCCGAACATCATTCCCTGGTCGCCGGCGCCGGTGGAATCGCCGCCAACGCTCAGACCGTTCTGCACCTCGTTGGAGGTGTTGACGCCAAGAGCTATGTCGGCCGACTGCTCGTCGATGGCGGTCATAACGGCGCAGGTCTTGCCGTCAAAGCAGCTGTCCGAGCCGGTATAGCCGATGTCGCAGACCACCTGACGAACCAGTTTGGGAATGTCAACATAGTGAGAGGTAGTAATCTCACCCATGACCACGACCATGCCGGTGGTGGTGAAGGTCTCGCAGGCGACATGGGCGCCGGGATCGTTGGCGATTATTTCGTCGAGGATAGCGTCGGAAATCTGGTCGCAGACCTTATCCGGATGTCCCTCGGTTACAGATTCGGATGTAAATAATCTTTTGCTCATTTTTATTTCCTTTTCAGTAAAAATCATTTTGGTTGATACACACGCCCACTATAATAACACCTCGCGGGCAAATATGCAACCATAAAGTTGTGTATCAGATCAGGCCAGCATATACGCGCGGTCAAAGGAGCGCTCGTCCAGCGGCGGACTGAAGAGATAGCCCTGGGCAAGGTCGCAGTCGATGGAGCGCAGGAAGGTGGCCTGCTCGGCGGTCTCAACACCCTCGGAAACAACATGGATCCCAAGAGAACGAGCCATCTTGACCACATTCTCGATAATGCAGCGTTCACGCTCGGTGGCGCTATCACCGGCAAAGAAGTTCTTGTCGATCTTAAGAATATCCACCGGCAGATTCTTCAGCAGGTTGAGGGAGGAGTATCCCGAGCCGAAGTCATCCATGGACACGATAAGTCCGATGCCGTGGAGCTCGCCTATGATATCGCTCAGATAGCCTTCGTTTTCGGTCAGAGCGCTTTCGGTGATCTCGATCTCGATGAGCTTGGGCGGGATGTTGTACTTGCGCAGGCATTCGTTGAGTCGGGTGACGAGGTTGTCGGAATTTATGTGGGTGCGGGAGAAGTTGACAGAAATTGGCAGAACACGCATTCCGATGTCGATGTCGTGTCTCAGCTTGCGGCATACCCGCTCAAGCACATAAAAGTCCAGCTCAATGATGAATCCGTTGTCCTCAAAGATGGGAATAAACTCGTCGGGGCGCATGAGCTTGGAAGAGCCCGGACGCTTCCAGCGCACAAGAGCCTCGGCTCCTGCCAGCTTGTTGCTGCTAAGGGAGAACTTGGGCTGATAGAATACAACAAATTCTTCCTTCTCAAGAGCGTCGCTCATGACCTCCTCGATGTCCTTCTGGCGGCTGAGGCGGCTCTTCATGCTCTCGTTGAAGCGCGCGATGGTGCTGATGTGGATGTTCTTGACCGACTTGCGGGCGAGGTTGGCCCGGTCGATCATAGCCGAAACGCTGGTGTCCTCGGGACGCACCTCATACACGCCCGAGCGCACCGGGAGGTGATAGCTGCTTGTGTCGGTTTTTTTGATGGCATTCACCCGGTCGTGAATAGTCTGGATACGCTTTTCCAGCTCGGAGCTGCAGCGATACCGGAAGAGAGCTATGAACTTGTCGGCGTTCACGCGGCAGAACAGCTCTCCCGGGCGGATCTCCTCCCGGTAAATATCAGCCACAGCGCGGAGGATTCCGTCGCCGGCTCGATAGCCATATTTTTCGTTGATGAACTTGAAGCGGTCTATGTCGGAGTAGACGATGGCGCATTCCGAATCGGCAGAGCCGGAGCGGAGCCGTTCAAATTCCTGCTGGAAGGCGTTGAAATTCATAACTCCGGTCAGCTTGTCGAGATAGGTGATGCGGTCGACATCCTCCTTGGTGCGCAGACGAACCAGATACCCGATGATGATTTTTGTTATCATGATGATCTGGCGAACTTCCTCGTCGTCAAAGCCGCTGCCGTCGTGGCATATCACATAGGAGAAGCAGCCGAGAAGCTTGCTGCCGTCCAGTATCGGGCACTGCAGCATGGCGTGGACGTTGTACAGGGTGTTCAGCTCCGCGATCTGAGCTTTCTCCGCGGCAAAGGACATCATGTCATTGCACAGGAAGTATTCGTCCCGGTGAGAGCAGAATATCTGCTCTCTTGCTTCTTCTATGGGGATAATGTGGTGCTCGCCGCTCAGCTGAGGCATCTGCTCTGATGCCCAGTGGTAGGTAATGGTACCGTGTTCCATATCGCCGCTGAATTCCATGACATAGCAGCGGTCAAGCCGGAACCGTCGGCCAAGCAGAGAGATAATAAGGTTGATTGAGCTGCTGAGCTCTCTGGAATCAAAGAGAATATCGACTACCTGAGAGAGCAGTGTTTCATCTCTGATGACGGGGGCGGGAGCCGATATAACAGCGGCTTCAAGATGCTCCTCGTGCTCGCGGGAAAGATCGGTCAGCTGATCCTCTATGCCGCTGTTGTATACATAGTAGTTGCCCGGGCCGCGGTGCTTGGCTACGATCAGAGCCGAGTCGGCCAGATAGAACAGCTGCTCGAAGGTAGTGCCATGGGTCGGGTAGATCGCCACGCCTACGCAGCAGGTGACGATCTCGCTTTTGTCGGTGCTGATAAAGCAGTGCTTCACGCAGCCGCACACGGCACCGGCCAGCTCGAAGAGCTTTTCTTCCGATTCGTAGTTGTCAACATACACGGCAAACTCATCGCCGCTGATGCGGGAGAAAATGCTGTTTTCGGGGAAGAGGCTTTTAAGCGCTCCGGACAGCTCAATAAGCAGCGCGTCGCCGAAGAGACGGCCAAGAGTGTTGTTGATGCGCTGAAACCGGTCAACATTCAGCACGAACAACGCGCCGCGCCGGTGGTGGGTCCGATCCTGCATCAGCGTGTTGACAACGCCCTCGAAGGCAAAACGGTTGCTCAGGTGAGTCAGTGCGTCGTAGTCGGATACGCTGGTGCGTTCAGCCTCCTTGGGTTCGGAAATGTGCTTTATCTGGCCGATATAGGAAATAACGTCGCCTTTCTCGTCGCGGAGAGGGCGGCCGGTTATGGAGTACCACCGATAGTTGCCGTGGCGGTTTTTCAGTCTGAGCTGAGTTTCAATACTGTCCGGCATGGAGCGCAGCTGGCTGCACAGCTTGAGGAAGGCCTCGATATGGTCGGGATGAACCTCTCCGGAGCTTACGATGGTGTTGCGGAAGTTTTTGATGACGTGGAATTTTCCGTCCGAAGAGCTGCGGTTGAGTATGTACATCTGGTCGTTGTCCACGTCATACTCCCAGATGGCGCTGCTGAGGTTGCTCAGAAGGAGGCGATAACGCTCCTTCTCTATCCTCAGGTCACGGGCGGTATTCATAAAGTCGGTTATGTCCATGGCCACGCAGTTGCTTATGACCACGCCGGAGTGGGAAAGCTCCTCCTTGACACCACACAGCCTGCACCACACTACAGACATATCGGGCCGCACAACGCGGAAGTCTGTCTGAGGAATGGTAACCTCGTTGCCGAGCACGGCCGCACGCACCACATCCACATCCTCGCCGTGAATAAAGGAAGTAAGACTGACGGAGCGGTTAAAAAATTCCGACTTGCTCCGGCCGATAAGCTTCCAGAAGCCGTCGCTGGCATTCATTACCGTCAGCGCGGGGTCCTCTTTGACGAAGAATACGGCAGCGCCGCTGGCCGGCAGCTTTTTGCCGTATTTTCTGATGCTCTGGGCAATGGAAAGCGTACCGCTGCTGTTGCGGACGTGGCGAAGGTACATCGCTCGAAGAGATGGAGAAACGACCAGAAAGCAGATCGGCAGAGCCACAGCGGCCGTCACAGCAAGATAGATCGGATCACCCGGCTCTTTCTTTATCTCCTCCGGAATGAACAGTGACAGAAAAGAAAAAATACCGAAGCAAAGCAGCAGGGACAGAATATAAGACACAAAATGTATCAGCGCTTTTCGTGTATTACGCATCCGGAACACTCCTTTACGCGTCTTCAATGACATTCAGAATGAAACGCACAAACCGCGGTAAAGAAAACCAAACCACGCAGTTTGACGCTTCAAACCCAATATATACCATATTAGCATATATGATAGCACATCGTGTCACTAAAATAAAGTATAATAATACACAAACTTATAACAAAAACTCACCCTAAGCAAAAAACGCTTAGGGTGAGCAGGCATAAATCTTATTTTGCAAGACCGAGCTTCGCAAAAAGCGGAGTGAGCGCCTTGAAGAGAACAAAGGCGAGGATGCAGTTTACCGACGATTTGATAAAGTTGAAGGGAATGATCGCCGGGATCATCAGCGAGGAAATCAGGCTGAGGTTTTCCTGAGTGTGTCCGCCGAAGTAAAGAGGAGTGATGAGGTAATTCATGGGCACCATGAGCACCGTCATTGTAAGAGCGCCGAGGCACAGGCCAAGGATCATGCGGCCGGGCTTTGCGGTTCTGCGGCAGATGAGCCCTGTGACAACCACCATGGCGCCGGAGGCAACAAAGTGCATTATGCAGCCAAGATAGCTGTCTCCGCCGAGGAGAAAGGCCTGAATGACCGACACCACGAAAAGCACCGCCAGAGAGGATATCGGCCCGAAGAGAATGGAGCTTATAAGGATGGGCGTGTCAGCGAAGTCAAACTTTAGAAAGGGAGTGGCGGGGAAGAGCGGGAAGTTGAAGAATACCAGCGCCAGTGAAACTGCCGCAAGCATTCCAAGGGTGGTGAGCCGGACGGGAGAGGTTCGGCTGCCGAGTCGGTTTTCTGTTTTGTTTGCCATAGGGTGATCCTCCTTTTGTATGTTTCGGAGATGCACACGGCAACAGGAAGGCAATTATCCCAAACAAAAAAATAAAGCCGCCGAAAGGCAGCTTCTGAGCTTCACCCGGTCAAGGACCGTGTTCGCGCTTTGCCTTTCTTCTGCCATCCGGACTGTGACCGTCGGCTCCGGAATCACACCGGATCAACGCCCGCCGATGAAACGGACGCTCGCGGGCTTCACGCCAACAATCCATCCTCCGTTCATTCAATGAGGAGTGAATATTCTGACGCGTTACCGCCGGTGGGGAATTTCGCCCCGCCCCGAAGAAATTTAGCCTATTTTATCACCACATATGGTGTTTGTCAATATACAATACAACGAATTGTTCATTTACACGGTGATTATGCTTGACAGTGACCGGAATCATATATATAGTATGTTTATGCGTTATTTTGCATTATTATGCCTGCCGCAGGCATAGAGATAAACGAAAGGAAACAACCGCCATGCAGAAGATGCCTTTTGTCAGCAAGGATCAGCTGACTCAGATTATCGAAAAGTTTCCTACTCCTTTTCATCTTTATGATGAGGCTGGGATCCGTCAGAACGCCCGTGAGCTGAAAAAAGCCTTCAGCTGGAACAAGGGCTACAGAGAGTACTTCGCCGTCAAGGCCACTCCCACTCCCGCCATCCTCAAGGTGCTCCAGGAAGAGGGCTGCGGCTGCGACTGCTCCTCCTATACCGAGCTTATGCTGGCCGAGGCCATCGGCTCTGTGGGAAACGACATAATGTTCTCCTCCAACGCCACTCCGGCGGAGGATTTCGTTTATGCCCGCAAGCTCAACGCCATAATCAACCTTGACGACATTACCCATATCGACTTCCTCGAGCAGGTCGCCGGCCTTCCGGAGACCATCTGCTGCCGCTACAATCCCGGCGGAGTTTTCTCTCTGGGCAACGCCATCATGGATATGCCCGGTGACTCCAAGTACGGCTTTACCCGCAGCCAGCTGACCGAGGGCTTCAAAATTCTCAAGAGCAAGGGCGTCAAGCACTTCGGCCTTCATGCCTTCCTTGCCAGCAACACCAACAACGACGACTATTATCCCGCCATTGCCCGGATTCTTTTCCAGACCGCCGTTGAGCTCAAGAAGGAAACCGGAGCTCACATCAGCTTCATCAACCTTTCCGGCGGTATCGGCATTCCGTACCTTCCCACCCAGAAGAAGAGCGACATCGCCGCCATCGGTGCCGCCGTCAAGAAGGCCTACGACGAGATCCTTGTCCCCGAGGGAATGGACGACATCGCCATCTACACCGAGCTGGGCCGCTTCATGCTGGCTCCCTACGGCTGTCTGGTTACCACCGCCATCCACCAGAAGAACATATATAAGAAGTATATCGGCGTGGACGCCTGCGCCTGCAACCTGATGCGCCCGGCCATGTACGGTGCCTATCATCACATCACCGTCGCCGGCAAGGAGCAGGCAGAGGCCACTACTGTTTACGACATCGTCGGCTCCTTGTGCGAGAACAATGACAAGTTCGCCATCGACCGCAAGCTGCCCGAGATCGAAATGGGCGACATTATTGTCATCCACGACACCGGTGCCCACGGCTTCTCCATGGGCTACAACTACAACGGCAAGCTCCGTTCCGCCGAGCTTATGCTCAAGGAGGACGGCAGCGTGGAAATGATCCGCCGTGCCGAAACTCCGGCCGATTATTTCGCCACCTTTGATTTCCTCGGACTCTTTGATTGATCTGATATAACGCGTATAGCGCAAGAAAACCGGCACCGCGATCGCGGCGCCGGTTTTATATTTCTATTGATTGTCAGCGATCATTTTGTCGCTTTCTTGCGAATCACAATGGCGGCAAGCACCACGACAGCAAGAATGAGAAGTCCGTGAGCAAGTATCGACATTGTGCCGAAGCTCTTGAGCTGGGCGCAGGAGCTGCCCGGTTCGGCATCCTCGTCGGTGGAGGTGCTGTCCGGCTCCGTGCCCTCGGCGGGCTGGCTTTCGGGAGCGATTTCCTCAGCTTCGGGCTGAGCCGCGAACAGCTCAACGGTAAACCAGTCCTCGCCATTGTAGGAAAGCACGGCAGAGCAGGCCTTTTCACCCGGAGCAAGGGACGGGTCAACGCTCTCGGCGTCGTAAGCGCACTGGAACAGAGAGGGATCGGCCTTGAGTGCTTCTATATCGTCGGCGGTTCTGTATATCTCCTCTTCGCTGAATGAGGGCTCGAGAGCAACGGTGGTTTCCGTTCCCGCAGCGGGGAGCTCAAAGGTGTAGCCGGACAGCAGTTCAGCGGCGGTAACAGCGGTGCTGCTGGGATCGGCTATCTGGCGGCCCTCGGGAGTGATGATGCTGGGGCCGTCGATGAGCAGATCGGAAATGTTGACGATCTTCAGCCCCTTGTCAACGTAATTCTGGAGGCAGGCGTCAAGGGTCTTCTTGATGTGGGTTGCGGAAGTGTGGAATATGACAATATCGCCTGCGCCAACATTTTCGGTAGCGCATCGTATGGACTTTTCGATGGGATACTCAAAATCATAGTCAAAGGCGTCGGCGCTCCATCTGATAACATCCAGACCGCAGCTGCGCACGACGGCATAGGCGGTGTTGTTGATCTCGCCGTAGGGCGGGCGGAAGAGGGTGGGCTGAACTCCGCCGGTGGCCTCTACGATTTCTCTGTTGCAGATCATGATCTCCTTGTATACATCCTCGGCCCCCTTTTTGTTGAGGTGAGGATGATTGTTGGAATGATTGCCGATCTCGTGGCCTCTTTCGGCGATCTTTCTCACCGCGTCGGGATGCTCACGAACAAAGAAGCCGGTCATGAAGAAGGTGGCCTTGGCGTCGTACTTGTCAAGAGTATCGAGAACGAAGTCAACGTTGTAGGAACCGTAGGCGCAGTCAAAGGAAATGGCCACCTTGTCGCTGCTTTCAACGGTTCGGATCATCTTGCAGCCGCTGACCACCAGAGCCAGATTGACCGAATCCAGCTTTTCGCCGGTCACATCGTCGTAAAGGTGAAGCTTTCCTTCCGGGTTATATTCGGTGGGAGCGGTGAAGTATATGTAGCGGCTCTTCTTATCTGTGGGGAATTCGTAATTCACCAGCACTGAGCCGTCGTCGCATCTTACCGACAGCGGATAGGGAGCGACCAGAAGGGAGGGGGTCTTGCATTCCACAAGCACATAACCATCTCCGCCCGCGTTGTGGCAGATCATTTCGGGATAAATGTCAAACACCGGTCTGGGGCAAACCTCAACGGTGTGAGACGATCCTGCGCCGAGGGAATAGCCGGAACCTTCCTCGATGCTGAACACAAACTCGGCGGTCTCGGTGACGGCTTCGGAGCTGAAGCTGACCGAGGCGGAGCTTTCGCCGGCCTTTATCATGGCCGAAAAGACCTTTCCGTTGCCGGAGAGAGAAACGGTGGTGTCGGTGGAAACGGCGCCCTCCGACTCAACGGTTACGGTGTAGTCCTGACCGCCGTATATGGTCTGAGAGGATCTGCTGAAGGATATCACCGGCTGGCCGCTTTCCGCGAAAACGACAAGGGCTCCGGTGGACATCACCAACAGAAGTGCCATTAGAATTGATAACATTCTCTTCATATTTTTTACCTCCTGACTTTCCATTTTATTATACAGTTTTGAGCTTTGATGTCAATTAAAAATAGCGACGAAACGCCGCTTTTTATCGCCTGAATATAACAGATTCCGGAGCATCCGCGCGGACACTCCGGAATATATCGCTATCTAATATATCGCTATCTTATATTTGAGATAAGCCGCATTATTTTGCCGATATTTCCGCTTATTTTCACCTTGCCGGTCATCACAGCCATAGCCGGGTTGAGAGAGCCGGACATTAGCCCCTCCACGGCCTCGGCGGAAGCAGTGATCTGCGCGTCGCATGGAGAGAGGGGAGTGTTGTCAACGGTGAGGATCCCGCCGCTTAGACGGATGCCGATGACGCCCGGAGAACTGCCGGTAATGTGGATATTCGCGCTGACATCCTCTCCCGGAGCGATTCTTCCTCTGTGCTGATCCGCAAGCGCCTTTACCGAGCCGAATATCTGCTCAAATGACATTTTTGCAGCCTCCTTGCCTTGGTTTTTACATTGCCTTGTAATTTTACCAGACCGGCAGCCTACTTGTCAATCGCCGACTTGCCGCAGCCACAGCCGCAGCTCCAGTCCGAGCCGGAATCAAGGTCGCAGGCGTTGGGCGGGAAGAAGGCCTCGGTGGGGAAGCTGATGCGTCCGAAAAGCTCGCAGGGATCATTCTTGCTCTCCTCCATGCAGATCTTCTCCGGCATACAGAAATCATACACCGGCAGAAGCATCTGCACCTGCCGCTCAAGCTGGATGATCATAAAGATTCCGATGGATACGAGAACCACACGCTGGCCGCAGGGATGGTCAAAGCAGCCGCCGAAGCGCCGGGAGACAATCTTGGGCACGCAGGGACAGCACACGTCGCACACCGTCTCCATACGGGCGTTGAGGCTGATGGGATCGGCGATCTGGCAGGTCACCTTGGGAAGATTGCCGGTGGACTGACCCTGAATGTCATCGTCTCCGCACACATAGTCAGAGGTAAACACCTTCACGCAGCCGTCGCTGCCGAAGAGAATGGCCTTCTTCTTGTAGATGCTCAGGCCGCACACATCGCAGGAGGGCGAAGCAGGGGAGACGGTCACCTCCAGCTTCACGGCAAAGTAGATGGTCAGCTCCACGCAGTAGTAGCCCCGGTTGAAGGGCACCGGCTCGGTGTCGATGATGACATTGCATACCTCGGCCGACTTGAGCCTGACGTCGATGGCGTTGTCGATGATGTCCTGATCCCGGTCGGTGAAGTATACCGGGATATCCTCGAGGCATTCCCGGTCACGGCAGGCGTCGTAGACGCGGCTGGCGTTGACGCAGACGGCCTCCTTGAAGCAGTCCTTGCGCGAGGCGGTGTATCTGTTGTCCGACATTGATGATTTCCTCCTTGAAATTATAATGAACTCGTACAACAGCTTATGTACGATTCACAACATAATATGACCGACGGAGTGAAATTGTGCGGGCATCCGGCAGAATCTGCCGAAATCGCCGGGTCGGGCAGGTAAAATAAAAAATATTTTATATTGCCCGAAAGGGGATAATGTATTATAATATGATAAATATACTCAAACAGCAGTGATGAGGTGACAAAGATATGACTGTGAACTGGAAGCTTGGCATAACGCCCGTCAGTGAGCTGACCCTTGAAAATTTCAAGGATTTTGCCAGAGACTACGCCCAGTACACTTACGCCCTGTGCTATAAGGCGACATCGGACGAAAAGCTGGCCATATCCAGCAGCGCCAGCGCCCTGGCCGCGGTTATCTGTCAGGAATCTGGCAAGGAGGGCAGCGAGGAGCTGATGCCGGAAAAGGCCATCAAGCGTGTGCTGCTGGACGTGCTGACCAAGCAGCAGATCGCCCGGATGAACGACGACAAGCTGACCGCCACCATGACCGTGGAGGACAAAATCGTCGACGCCATCGTGGACAAGGCGGTCAATCTGGCCAACATTAATATGCCCCGATACGCCCGGGTTTTCAGCGGAACAAAGGGAACGCTGGTCATTCTCGGACTGGTGCTTGTGCTTATGGCGGCAATTGTTCTCATCTGGGTCAATCCCAGCGCCTGCAACCGGGTGGCGCAGATAACCACCGGCGGCGCCACAGGCGATGTGTCCGCGGCAGCCCGTCCGGATACCGATATGCTGGTGAGCGTTGATTTTGACGACCGGATGGCTCAGACCGTGAACAGCGGCGCCTATCCCGTTCTCTTCAGCGTGGAAGGCCCCGATTCCCGCGCTGTGACCGGCGTCAATGTGTTTGATTCCGCCGGCACCGAGCAGACCGCCTATCCCTGCGGAGAATATACATACTGCTTCATCGCCTCCGACAGCGATGTTTTCCAGACCGTAGTGTCCAGCGAAAGCGGACAGATGTCCTCATATTTCATCGTTCCTCCCATGGACGACGAGGCGGTATACCCGGACAACAGCTCCTATGTCGTTTCCCACAATGAAACAGCCCGCATCCGGCTTTCCTCCGGCGATACCCTGACCGCCGCTCCGGCGAAGGGCACCCTCGAGGAGGTTCCGGGCGGATATATCTACACTCCCGTGGGCGGCTCTGAGTGCATCGGACTGGACGCCTTCAGCTACACCACCGCCGACGGCACCGTATACACAGTTCCGGTGCTGGTCAGCAACAGCTCTCCCCGCGTCGACCAGACATCTCTCTCCGCGTCGGTGCTTCACACTCCCTCCAGAGCCGGAATGTGCGCCGGCAGCATCCTTTCCGAAGACGCCGACGGCGATGAGCTGGTCTTTACCCTTACCGGAACCGAGGGCTGCTCTGCCTTCATTTCTCCCGACGGCTCCTATGTGGCTCTCATTGAGCCGGAGTATCGTCTGGGCGAGGCCAGCTTCTCCTTCACCGTCAGCGATGGCATAATCGTCTCCGATCCCTACACCGTATCCATCACTCTGGAAAACCACCTCATTTCCGTCTCCGAGATGACCAGGGAATTTGTGTGCTACTCGGGCGAGGACGGATATTATGAGTTTGAGCTTCCCGCTGTGGACGACGACGGCGACGTCCTCACATGGTCCCTTGTCACCGAGCAGAGCGGCGGCGTTACCGCTCAGTGGGGCAGCGAGGTCATAATCAGCGACGGCCGCGTGGTGAAGTACCGCATCAATCCCGTCCAGAACGAAGCCTTTGTGGAGGCTCTCACCTTCGCCTGCTCCGACGGCTGGCTGAGCGGAACGCTCATGACCGTTATCTGCAATAACAGCGCCAATCAGGCTCCCGCCAGCAGCGGAAACAACAGCGGCGTTGTTGAGGCCGGCTCCGTGGACAACATCCTTCAGGTGACCCTCCGCGACGACTGTCCCTTCGACCGCTGCGTCATCACCTCGGTGAACGAGGTCTTCGGCGGCTCGGTAAAGGGCGAGTGGGGCTGGGAGGAGCTCAAATTCATGTTCACTCCCGATGGCACCGAGGCAAACGCCTTTGTGCGTCTCACCGTCGCCGATGTGCTCACCGGCCAGACAGCAAACATCACCTTCGACATTCAGGTAATGTAAAAATTATTTCGCCGGACGGCTGGGTATCATATAACCCGGTCGTCCGGCTCAGTTATGCAAATTTCCGCCAATGCGAAACTGCGGCGGTGAAAAGAGGTAATGATTCTGACACGCAAAAGTCGAAAGATAGACATGATAAACGGCGGAATCTTCGGCAAGCTGATAATCTTTGCTCTTCCCATAGTGGCAACGGGCGTTCTGCAGCTGCTGTACAACGCCGCAGACATGATAATCGTTGGAAAATTCGACGGCAAGGAGGCGCTCGCCGCCGTCGGCTCCACCGCTTCGCTGATAAACCTGCTGGTCAACCTTTTTGTAGGCCTTTCCGTGGGTGCCAGCGTGGTTGTGGCTCAGGAATACGGAGCGCACAACGAAAAGATGGTCAGCCGCACCGTGCACACCTCCATGGCGGTCAGCGTGATCGCCGGTGTCATGCTGGGTCTGATAGGCGTGCTGGCGGCCGAACCGCTGCTGGTGCTTATGGGCGCTCCCGAGGATGTGCTGGGCAAATCGGTGCTGTATCTGCGGATATATTTCCTCGGTATGCCCGCTTCTATGGTTTACAACTACGGCGCGTCCATCATGCGCGGCGCCGGTGACACAAGAAGGCCGCTGGTTTTCCTCTCATTGTCCGGACTGGTCAATCTGGTGCTCAATTACATTCTCGTCCGGTTCGTTGCCATGGGCGTGGCCGGTGTGGCTGTTGCGACAGTCGCTTCTCAGGTCGTCTCCGCGGCGCTCGTAGTGTCCAGCCTCATGCACTCGGATGACTGCATCCGCCTTGTTCTGAAAAAGCTCGGCATAAAAAAGGATATACTGCTCCGTATACTCAAGGTGGGCATCCCGGCCGGCCTGCAGGGCGCGGTTTTCTCCCTTTCCAACGTCCTCATCCAGTCCTCCATCAACTCCTTCGGCTCCACGGCCATGGCCGGAGCCTCGGCCTCCAACAGCATTGAGGGTATCGTATACACCTGCATGAACTCCTTTGCTCAGGCCGCGCTGACCTTTACCGGCCAGAACTACGGCGCGGGCAAGAACCGCCGTATACTCCGGGTGCTGGGCTGCAGTGTTGCTCAGGTGTTCATCGTCGGCCTGACAGTGGGCTGGACGGTCATCCTCGCCGGCCGTGTGCTGCTCTCGCTGTTCAACAGCGATCCCGAGGTCATCGAGGCCGGCATGGAGCGAATAGTGATAATGAGCTCCATGCACTTCCTCTGCGGAATAATGGATGTGCTTGCCGGCGTGATGAGGGGCATGGGCCATTCGGTGGTGCCGATGATCGTGTCCCTGACAGGCGCCTGCGGTCTCCGCATTGTGTGGATAATGACCGTTTTCGCGTCCTACCGGAGCCTGCCGGTGCTTTACGCTTCCTATCCCGTGTCGTGGTTCATCACAGCGATAGTGCATCTTATCTGCTTTGTGATATTCTACCGCAGGCTGATAAAAACCAGAGGTTATGAGTCACAAATCCCTACGATTGCCTGACAGACGCATTTTAATGGTTGCTTTTTCCTTTCTGATATGTTAATATCTTACTCGAATAAACCGGAGGTGTAAAACAAATGAACCTTGCAAGAATTTTTATGGAATCCGCCGCTGCCGCTGACAATGTAGTCGTTTCCGGCTCCGATGCCGGTATGCTCGGCTGCGCCGGCGGAAGCATCTGGACCATGCTGCTTATGTACGCCGCTATCTTCGGCATCATGTATCTGCTCATGATCCGTCCCCAGAAGAAGCGCCGTCAGCAGGAAGAGGCTCTGCGCGCCAACATCGAGGTAGGCGATGAGATCGTCACCATCGGCGGCATCTGCGGCCGCATCGTCAGCATCAAGGAGGATGACATCATCGTCATCGAGACCGGCGCTGACCGCACCAAGCTGAAGATGAAGAGCTGGAGCATCAGCTCCAACGAGACCGCCAGAGAGCGTCAGGCCGAGATCGAGGCCAGCCAGCCCAAGCCCGAAAAGAAGTTCAGCCTCTTTGGCAAGAAGGACGAAAATAAATAAGTCCGATCTCTGACAAGCGTCATAACCTCCCGTACTGTCGAGTATATTTTACAAGACAGTAACGGGAGGTTTTTATTATGAACGGACGCAAAAACAAACTCGGTTCGTCGGCGGTGTGGGACTTTGCCCGCCCGACGCTGACCGGATTTTTCCTCGCCTGCGCGGTGACCGCTGGTCTGATCGCTCTTTTCTCACTGGTCTTTGTGCTGCTGGAATCGATTTTCGATTCGGCCATCGTGCCCCTGGCGCTCATTTCGGCGGCTCTGGGATGCTTTGCCGGCGCCTTTCTGTGCGCGTCAATGGTTCGGCATAAGGGAGTGCTGTTCGGACTGGCTATAGGCTTTCTCATGTTCCTCGGCATCTGGCTGCTCGGGCTGCTGTGCTCTCAGGAGATCTTCGGCTCGGAAACGGCGGTGAAGCTGCTGCTTCTGGCTCTTTCGGGCGCCGTGGGAGGCTATCTTGGCGGCAGCTGCAGATCGAAAAGAAGAAAATAAAAGAAAAATATTGCATTTTATGAGGATATAATCTATAATCTGTATTAAACAACCTACGGAGGATTAAAAATATGAAGCACATCAAGACTCTCAATTCCGCAAACCTCAAGAAGAGCGCTGTTTCCGGCGGCTGCGGCGAATGCCAGGCTCCCTGCCAGTCTGCCTGCAAGACTTCCTGCACTGTCGCCAACCAGAAGTGCGAGAAGAAGAACTGATCGCGCATATTGATCTCTGAGACTTACGGGGCGGGCTGCGGCCTGCCCCTTTGTCACGCTCAACGATATTGAGAGAACAATATTGATATCATATCAAAAAGGAGTCAGACCAAGATGATACATAAATATCGCCTCAACGGCTTCAACATCTGCCTCGATGTATGCAGCGGCGCGGTTCACGTGCTGGACGACATCGCCTTCGAGCTGCTGGACTACGCCGAGGAAAAGATGCAGGAATCCCTGCCCCAGGCTGCCGTTGACGGCCTTTCCGACAAGTGGTCGGCCGAGGAGCTGGGCCAGTGCTGGACCGAGCTGTATGAGCTTTATAAGATGGGACAGCTCTTTGCCGAGGACAACTACCGCCAGTTTGCCGACGGCATGGTGTACGCCACCCTCAAGTCCATGTGCATCAACATCAGCCACGACTGCAACCTCGCCTGCGAGTACTGCTTTGCGCACAAGGGCGATTTCGGCGGAGCCCGCGAGCTTATGAGCGTTGAGGTGGGCAAGAAGGCCATCGATTTCCTCATCGAGCGCTCGGTGGGCCGCCACAACCTCGAGGTGGATTTCTTCGGCGGCGAGCCTCTCATGAATCTGGGCGCTGTCAAGGAGATCGTAGCCTACGCACGCGAGCAGGAAAAGATCCACGACAAGAACTTCCGCTTCACCATCACTACCAACGGCGTGCTGCTGGACGACGACGCCATCGACTTCATCAACCGGGAAATGAGCAACTGCGTGCTTTCCATCGACGGCCGCAAGGAGGTCAACGCCCGCCTGCGTGTCGACCGCGGCGGCAACGGCAGCTACGACCGCATCATCAGCAAATACAAGAAGCTGGTGGACGGCAGAGGAGACAAGGACTACTATGTCCGCGCCACCTACACCGCCTATAACCTCGACTTTGCCGAGGATGTAATGCACCTTTATGAGCTGGGCTTCAATAACCTCTCCGAAGAGCCGGTGGTCACCGACGAGCAGCATCCCTACGCCATCCTCCCGGAGCATTTCGAGCGCATCTACGAAGAATACGAGCGCCTCGCCCTCAAGCTCATCGACCTCAAGAAGAGGGGAGAAGACATCTGCTTCTTCCACTTTATGATCGACCTCGATCAGGGCCCCTGCGCCATCCGCCGTCTGCGCGGCTGCAGCTGCGGCAACGAGTATGTGGCCATCACTCCCTCGGGTGATATCTATCCCTGCCACAACTTTGTCGGCCAGCAGGAGTGGCTCATGGGCAGCGTGCTCACCGGTGAGTTCGACGGCGACATGAAGCGCCGCTTCGCCTCGGCTCACCTTTACAACAAAGAGGGCTGCTCCGACTGCTGGGCAAGATTCTACTGCAGCGGCGGCTGTAACGCCATCAACAACGAGCACTGCGGTGACATTCTCAAGCCCTATCCCACCTACTGCGAGCTGGAGAAAAAACGCCTTGAATGCGCCATTATGATCAAGGCCGCTCTGGCAGCCGAGGAATAATTCAATACCGAATCCCAAGCCTCGCAAGCACGGAAGCTCGTGTTTGCGAGGCCTTCTTTTCGTGGATACGAAGTCACTCTTCGGAAACCCGAAGGTGCTGTTTCGGAAATCCGAACCTCGCCTTTAGGTTTTTCTTTGCTGAGCAGGTGATGAATTCAGGAAATCTTATGGTAAAAGCGACGAAATATCCGAATTACCCTTGACAAAACGACAGAGTTGACATAAACTGAAGGCAGTTACAAGAGGGGCATCGCTGTACGCGGCAATATACATCGATATACATTCCGTGAAACTTTTGTCGAAAAGGCGATACATATCGCGCTGTTTTCTCTCATCGGCGCTGTAATTTCCCGGAAATTATCCCGCTTTTTTTCCGGCTGAGGATAGTTATCCACTCCCCCTCGGCTACAATATCTTGTGCCCGCACGCTCTGTGCGGCGGTTATGTCAATTATTTTTATCCCGAGCATGACATAATCGTGTTTACAATATCGCCTTCACTCTTTTTGAAAGGAATTTCCGCACCGGCGGAGTCGGAACAGCAATGTCTGATAAAATGACTGGAATCATCGGCGTCGGCAATATGGCCGGAGCCATTCTCAACGGAATCCTCGGAGCCGGCATCCGGACTCCGGAAAGCATAATGGTCTATGATGTGCTTCCGGAGAAGCTGAAGCCATTCACAAGCAAAGGCTGCGCGGCGGCATCGTCGGAACGCGACCTTGTCCGGCAGTGCTCCACCGTCATCCTCGCCATCAAGCCTCAGGGCTTTGCCGCTCTGCTTGAGGAAATAAAGGATGTCCTTGACGAAAACAAGCTGGTGATATCCATCGCCGCCGGAATTAGCATCGACTTCATCAACGAAGCCGTCGGAAAGACTCTGCCGGTCATCCGTGTTCTTCCCAACACTCCGATGCTCTACGGAGACGGTGTTTCGGCGCTGGCGTACCGCGCTCCCGTCACCGAGGAGCAGACCGCCTTTGCCGAAAGCATATTCAGCTCCTGCGGCCGTGTTTACCGGGTGGAGGAAGAGGACATCAACCGCACCATCCCGGTGCACAGCAGCTCGCCCGCCTACGTTTTCCTTATGATAAAGGCCATGGCCGACAACGCCGAAAAGCACGGTCTTGACCGCGCGATGGCTCTGGAAATGATAACCAGCACCTTTATCGGCGCGGCGAAGATGGTGGAGCAGTCCGGCCTTTCCTGCGAGGAGCTTATTCAGATGGTGGCCTCCAAGGGCGGAACCACCGAAGCTTCCCTTCGTTCCTTTGCCGATGACGGTTTCACCGCCGCCATCGACCGTGCCATGGATGCCTGCATCGCCCGAGCCTATGAGCTGGGCAAAAAAGACTGACCCGGCACAATCACACCCTCCCGGACGGAGCGATTTATCCTGTACGGCGGTTATGTTTTCCTCCGATCTCTCATAAGCATTCTGTATCCTGATGAACGGAAGTGTCTGATGAAAGATGGAAAAAGCAACGATTTGCCGCCGTGACCATCATCTGTGGCCCATATGCGCCGCGCTTTGTCTGCTCGGAGCGCTGACCGGAACGGTCATTTTCGCCCGGGCGTACAGCGAAGCCGACATTGCCGCTTTTGCTGAGACTCAGACCGCACTGCCTCCGGACTTTCTCAAGGGCTTTGCCTCCTTTCTGCGCAGAGAGCTTATCTTTCTTGTGCTGGTGGTTCTGATGTCCTGCTTTGTTTTCGGCTGGCTGGCTCTGCCCATGCTCCTTGTCTACAGAGGACTGGGTGTCGGCATCGGCGTGTGCTGTCTTTTTGACGCCTGCGGCTGGCTCGGAGCCCTTTACGGCTTCGCGGTTCTCGTGCTGCCGACCGCTGTCGCGCTGGCGGCCCATACACTTGTCAGCAGGGACGCGCTCATAGCGTCCTTTGGAATATTTCAATTCTGGGCGGGCAGAAACGCCCTCCCTCGCGGAATAACACGGCTTTTGGCGAAAATACCGCTCAGCGTCGCGGTCATGGTGTGCGCCGCCTCGCTTTCAGCCGCTGTAAGAATACCGCTGCACACGATTTTATTATTAGGAGTGTAACAATGCCAGATTACATCGAACAGTTCCAGAAATACCTCATTGAAAACAAGGGTGTTTCCCAGAATACACTGGAGTCCTATATGCGTGACGTCAATCAGTATGTGGGTTACCTGAACGGCAATGGGGGTCTGAGTTCGGAAGTACAGCAGCAGGAAGAGGGCATTCAGAATTTTATCGAGCACCTGCGGTCCATGAACAAATCCGCCGCCACCATCACAAGAATGCTTGCCTCTGTTCGTTCCTATTATCAGTACCTGATGCAGGAAGGCGTTGTGCAGAGCAACCCGGCAAAGCAGATAAAGCTGGAGCGCACAAAGAAGAAGGTCCCCGAGATCCTCACCGACAAGGAGATCGTTCAGCTACTGTCCATGCCCAGCACCACCGACCCCAAAGGCATCCGCGACAAGGCGATGCTTGAGCTGCTTTACGCCACGGGCATAAGAGTCTCTGAGCTTATCAATCTCGATGTCAATGATGTTCAGTGCCGCAAGGGCGAGCGGGGAGAGGTCATCTGTCGCGGCTCCAAGGGCACAAGAAAGATCCCCGTCCATCAGGAAGCGGTTGACGCGATACTGGAATACCGCAATAATATCCGTCCTCTGCTGGTTTCCCCCGAAAGCGGCGACGCTCTGTTTGTCAACCTGAACGGCGCCAGACTTTCAAGACAGGGCTTCTGGAAAATCGTGAAAAATTACGCCGAGGAGGCCGATATTAAAAAGGATATAACTCCCCACACTCTCCGGCATTCCTTCGCCCTTCATCTCTATCAGAACGGTGCTTCCCTGCACGATCTGCAGGCCATGCTCGGCCACGCGGATATAAGCTCTACCCAGATGTACGCCGCTATGTCCAGAAAGAACGGCTGCAGCGATGTCTACGACCGCTGCCATCCCTTCGCGGTGCGTGCCAAGCAGTGATTTCTGATACATATTTTTCATCTGGTTCTTAATTTGTGAGGTAGTAAAAGGATAGATATATAGCCCATTAGTACATCCCGGAAAAACGCATCGAAGCCGATTTGGTCGGTTTCGATGCGTTTTACTATACTAAAGTGTGCTATGTTGTGCAAACGGCTAATCTTTGCCGCCGAGGCAATCTAAATGTTGTGTTTATCCGCAAACAGTGGTATAATAAGCTGAATATTCAGATTAATGGAGGCAGGAACGAATGAGTCCCGCAGCACCCAAAAAGAAAACCGCCGAATACGGCAACGAAAGCATATCGTCCCTCAAAGGCGCCGACCGGGTCAGAAAACGCCCGGGTGTTATCTTCGGCTCCGACGGAATCGAGGGCTGTCAGCATTCGGTTTTTGAAATACTGTCCAATTCCATCGACGAGGCCCGACAGGGCTACGGCTCCAAGATCGTCCTCACCCGTTACGAGGACGGCTCCATCGAGATCGAGGACTTCGGCCGCGGCATTCCCGTGGACTACAATCCCAACGAGCAGAAATACAACTGGGAGCTGGTGTTCTGCGAGCTTTACGCTGGCGGCAAATACAAAAACGACAGCGGCGAGAATTACGAATACTCTCTGGGTCTTAACGGCCTCGGCCTTTGCGCCACCCAGTACGCCGCGGAGTACATGGATGCCGACATCCGCCGTGACGGCTTCCGCTTCACCCTGCATTTTGAAAAGGGCGAGAACATCGGCGGCATGAAAAAGGAAGAATACACCCGCCGGGACACCGGCACCCGCATCCGCTGGAAGCCCGACCTCGAGGTGTTCACCGACACCAACATTCCCCTCGAGTATTTTCAGGATACCGTCAAGCGGCAGGCCATCGTCAACGCCGGCCTGCAGTTCATCATCAATGACCGCATAAGCGGCCAGAAGTTTGAATACTGTTACAAGGACGGCATCGCCGACCATGTGCGCGAAACGGTAGGAGAGAGTACCCTTTCCTCGGTTCAGGTTTGGCAGTGCGAGCGCCGTGGCCGCGACCGCGAGGATAAGCCGGAATACAACGTCAAGATAAGCGCGGCGGTCACCTTCTCCAACGCGGTGACCATGACCGAATACTACCACAACTCCAGCTTCCTTGAGCACGGCGGCGCTCCGGAAAAGGCGGTCAAGAGCGCCTTCGTGAGCATGATCGACCAGCGGCTCAAACAGACCGGCAAATATGTAAAGAATGAAAGCTCCATCAAGTTTCAGGATGTGGAGGACTGCCTTGTTATCGTCATCTCCTCCTTCTCAAACATAACCAGCTACGAAAACCAGACCAAGAAATCCATCACCAACCGCTTCATTCAGGAGGCCATGACCGATTTCTTCCGGCAGCAGCTGGAGATCTGGTTCCTCGAAAACCCCATCGAGGCCGACAGGATCTGCGGTCAGGTGCTCATAAACAAACAGAGCCGCGAGCATTCGGAAAAACAGCGGGTCACCATCAAGACCAAGCTGACCTCCAACATGGACATGACCTCCCGTGTGGCCAAGTTCATCGACTGCCGCTCCAAGGACGTCAACGAGCGCGAGCTGTTCATCGTGGAGGGCGATTCGGCGGCAGGCTCCTGCAAGAACGCCCGCGATCCCTATTTCCAGGGCATCATGCCGGTGCGCGGCAAGATACTCAACTGCCTCAAGGCCGACTATAACCGCATTTTCAAGAGCGAGACCATCACCGATCTCATCAAGGTTCTTGGCTGCGGCGTGGATGTGCAGAGCAAGGCCAACAAGAACCTCGCCTCCTTCGACATCAACAACCTGCGCTGGAACAAGGTCATCATCTGCACCGATGCCGATGTGGACGGCTTCCAGATCCGCACGCTGATACTCACTATGATATACCGCCTCATGCCCAAGCTCATCGAGGAGGGTAAGGTGTATATCGCCGAGTCTCCTCTTTACGAGATCACCACCAAAAAGGAGACCTACTTTGCCTACAACGAGCAGGAAAAGGCCGAAATAATGGAAATGATCGGCGAGGAAAAATTCACCATTCAGCGCTCAAAGGGTCTGGGTGAAAACAATCCCGACATGATGAGCTTTACCACCATGGCGCCCGCCACCCGCCGGCTCATCAAGGTCATGCCCTCCGATGTTGAGCAGACATGGCAGATGTTTGATATTCTGCTGGGCGACAACCTCAACGGCCGAAAGGAATTTATCGCGGTCAACGGCGAGCGCTACATTGAGCTTGCCGATGTGCAGTAAACAAGGAGAATCTGTAATATGCGTCACAATCATCTTATCACGCCGGACGGCACCTCGGATCTGCTTTTCTCCGAGTGCGTCATGCGCCGAGCTGTGGAAAAGGCGGTGTGCAAGCTCTTTGCCCGCTCCGGCTACAGCGAGGTGCGCACTCCCGTTCTGGAATTCTACGATGTGTTCGATCTTGAGTCGGAGCCCATCCCTCAGGAGAGAATGTACAAGCTTACCGACAATAAGGGCCGCCTTCTGGTTATGCGTCCGGACAACACCATGCCCATTGCCCGCATGGTATCCACCAAGCTGCGAAACGCCCGTATGCCCCTGCGGCTTTACTATAACCAGCCCTTCTTCCGCATCAACGACAGCCTCCACGGCGGCGCCGACCAGATAGGTCAGGTGGGCGTAGAGCTTATCGGCGTGGGCGGAATGCGCGCCGACCTTGAGATACTTACCCTCGCGGTGAGCGCTCTTGCCGAATGCACCCAGAGCTACCGGCTGGAGATCGGCTATGCCGGCATCTTCAAGGCGCTTGTAGCCAGCCTGCCCGTTGACGAGCTGCACCGGGAGCACATCCGTCGCAACATCGAATCCAAGAACTACGCCGCCCTTTCCGCCCAGCTTGACCGCATGGAGCAGACCGAAGCCGTCCGTGCCCTGCGTCAGCTGCCCCGGCTGTTCGGCGGCATTCAGGTGCTGGAAAAGGCCAGAGAGCTTATCACCGACGAGACCGTCGGCGTTTATCTTGACCGTCTGGGCGTGGTATACAACGCCCTTTCCGAAATGGGCTACGGCGACAAGCTGATAATTGACCTCGGCCTCGTTCACCAGAACGACTACTACACCGGCCTTGTGTTCTCCGCTTACGCCGAAGGCTCGGGTGCCAAGATACTCAGCGGCGGCCGCTACGACAATCTGCTGGGCTGCTTTGGCGCGGACAACAGCGCCTGCGGCTTTGCTATAAATATCGACGACCTTGTAAAGACCCTCACTCCGTCGGAATACAGCGCCACCGCCGTGCCCGACCGCCTTGTTGTGGCCGAGGGCGGCAAGGAGATAGACGCTCTGCGCTACATGACCCAGCTGCAGCAGTCGGGCGTTGCCGCGGAATTCTGTCTGCTTGAGGACATCGGCGATGCCATGTCCTATGCCCGTGAACGTGGCATAAAGCACGTGGACATCGTCACCGATGACATCGAGACCGTTGAACCGGCGGAGGATAACAAATGAGACCGATAAGAATTGCCCTGACCAAGGGACGCCTTGAAAAAAAGAGCGTCGAGCTCTTTGAAAAGGCATGCATTGACTGCACCGAGATACACAACAAAGGCCGCCGCCTCATTCTTCCTCTCGGAAACGGTATGGAGGCGGTTCTGGCCAAGGCCGCCGATGTTATCACCTATGTGGAAAACGGCGTGTGCGACATCGGCATCACCGGCAAGGACACCATAATGGAGCTGGGCACCAGCATTTACGAGATACTCGATCTGGGCTTCGGCCGGTGCAAATTCGCCGTAGCCACCACCAAAGACAAGGATGTTTTCGGCGAGGTGGGCACCAAGACCATCGCCACCAAATATCCCAACGTCACCCGCAATTACTTCGAGAGTCTCGGCATGGATGTCAATGTCATCAAGATCGAAGGCTCCGTTGAGCTGGCTCCGCTGCTGGGACTGGCCGACGCCATCGTGGATATCGTTGAGACCGGCACCACTCTCAAGGAAAACGGTCTTGAGGTCGTGCGGGATGTCAGCCCCATTTCCGCCCGTGTGATATGCAACATTGCCAGCCTCAAGCTGCGTCAGGAAGAAATAGAAACCTTTGCTCAGGCTCTTGAAAAGGCACTGGGCGACAATTAATCAGACCGGAGATGTTATACAATGGTTAAGATCATCAAGGCCGACGGTGCCGCCGAATACGCGCTGATAAAGCGGCTCAAGGAGCGCGGCGTCAGCGACAGCCGCAAGGTAACGGACATCGTCGCCGCCATACTGGACAATGTAAAGAAGGAGGGCGACGAAGCGGTCATGCGCTACACCGCCGCATTCGACTGCCCCTCCAGCGAATATTACGAAGTGCCCCGTGAGGCCATTGAACGGGCCGTTGACGAGTGCGATCCCCAGTTCATCGCTTCCATGAAGCGTGCCGCGGAGAATATCACCGCCTACCACGAAAAGCAGAAGCAGAACAGCTGGATGGAAACCAAGGAAAACGGCGTTATGATGGGTCAGCGCGTGCGCGGAATGACCCGTGTGGGCGTTTATGTGCCCGGAGGCACCGCCGCGCTGTTCTCCTCGGTGCTGATGAATGTCATTCCCGCCCGTGTGGCCGGTGTCAAGGAGATTGTCATGTGCACTCCGCCCATGAAGAACGGCCTTGCCAACCGGAACATCCTCGCCGCGGCGGCTGTTGCCGGTGTTGACCGCGTGTTCCTCGCCGGCGGTGCTCAGGCCATCGCCGCTCTTGCCTACGGCACCGAGCTTATTCCTCAGGTGGATAAGATCGTCGGCCCGGGCAATGTGTATGTTGCCACCGCCAAGCGCATGGTCTTCGGCATGGTGGATATCGACATGATCGCCGGCCCCAGCGAGATCATGATCGTGGCCGACGAGACTGCCGATCCTGCCTATCTTGCCGCCGACATGATGAGTCAGGCCGAGCACGATGTTCTTGCCTCTTCCGTCCTGCTCACCACCAGCGAGGATATCGCAAAGCGCACCGACGAGCAGCTCTTTGAGCAGGCCCGTGAGCTTGAGCGCCGCGACTTTATCGCCAAGTCCCTTGAGGATTACGGCGCTGTCATTCTGGTGGATAATATCGAGCAGGCCATCGAGCTTGCCAACGAGCTGGCTCCCGAGCATCTTGAGCTGTGCATTGAAAATCCCCTTTCCTACATCGGCAAGGTGGATAACGCCGGTTCGGTGTTCCTCGGTCATTATTCTCCCGAGCCTCTGGGCGATTACTTCGCCGGCCCCAACCACGTTCTGCCCACCAACGGTACCGCCCGCTTCTCTTCGCCTCTTTCGGTGGACAGCTTCATCAAGAAGTCCAGCTTCCTCTACTATCCCCGTCAGGCCCTTGAGGAGGTCAAGGACGATGTTGTCCGTCTGGCCGACGCCGAGGGACTTACTGCCCACGCAAATTCCGTGGCGGTGCGCTTCAAATAAGCCGCCGCAATACATAATAAGGAGAGCGGCACAACGCCGCGCGATACCATGGCCTATATTCTTTGTGAAAAACTGAGAAACCTCAAGCCCTACGAGCCCGGCACCGGTGATTACCGTGTCCGGCTGGATGCCAACGAGTCCTTCGTTGAGCTGTCCGAAGAGACCAGGCAGGGCATTTTCCGCCGCATAAGCGAGGACTGCCTCAACCGATATCCCGACCCTCTGGCTTCGGAGGCCTGCGGTCTCTTTGCCCGATATTACGGCGTTGATCCCCGGTTTGTGACCGCCGGCAACGGCTCGGACGAGCTGCTTTCCGTCATCACTCAGGCCTTCCTTATGCGCGGCGAGACCATGACCGTGCTCAGCGATGATTTTTCCATGTACGGCTTCTACGGCTTCATCGCCGAGGCGGTGGTGGATGTTTTCAATAAGCGTCCCGACTGCACCATTGACGTTGACGCGCTCATCGACCACGTCAACAGCGTCGGTTCCCGTCTGCTGCTTTTTTCCAACCCATGCAATCCCACCGGCCTTGGCATAAGCGCCGGAGAGGCTCTGCGCATAGTAAAGAGCTGTCCCGATTGTCTTGTTATTGTTGACGAAGCATACATGGACTTCTGGGATCAGTCAGTACTTGAACACGTCGGCGAATACGACAACATGATGGTTCTCAAGACCTGCTCCAAGGCACTGCGCACGGCGGGCATCCGCTGCGGCTTTGCCGTGGCCGGCCAGACCATCACCAATGCCCTCAGAGCGGTCAAGTCGCCCTATAATGTAAACAAGCTGACTCAGGCCGCTGCCGCCGAGATATTCTCCCATCCCGAGGAAATCGACGAGGCCATAAAGGCGGTCATCACCTGCCGCCGGCAGCTCAAGGAACAGCTTGCCTCTCTGCTGGCGGAAAAGCCCGGCGCCTTCGTTATGGACGAGACCGCGGCCAACTTCTTCGTTCTGCGCTTTGAGGGAGAAAAGGCCGGTCAGGTATTTGAGGGTCTCAAGGCTCGGGGAATACTTGTAAGATTCTTCGGCAGCAAGCTGCGCGTCACCGTTGGCAGCGAGGAGGAAAACCGCCTGCTGACCGAGGCTCTCAGAGAATTGATCTAAGAGAATTAATTTAGCTTGGAGCTGATTTGCATATGAGAACAGGTAAAATCACACGCACCACCAGAGAAACGGACATCAGCATCTGCGTTGATCTGGATGGGGGAGAAGTCGCTATCAACACCGGCATTGGCTTTTTTGACCATATGCTCACCGCGCTGTCGGTACATTCGGGCATCGGCATGAACATCACCTGCAAGGGAGACCTTGAGGTGGACGGCCACCACACCGTTGAGGATGTTGGCATCTCCCTCGGCCTTGCTCTGAAAGAAGCGCTGGGCGACCGGAAGGGCATTGCCCGCTACGGCAGCTTTTATATCCCCATGGACGAAGCCCTTGCCTTTGCCTCGCTGGATATTTCCGGACGTCCCTTCCTCGTCTATGACGCGGCTCTTTCTCAGGAGCGCTGCGGCGATTTTGACTGCTGTCTCGGTCTTGAGTTCTTCCGGGCGCTGGCGGTCAACGCCGGCATCACCCTGCACATCCGCCTCGAGTACGGCTCCAACGCCCACCACGAGCTTGAGGCCATCTTCAAGGCCGTGGCTCACGCTCTGAAGGCCGCCTGCCGCATCGAATACGAAGGCACGCTCTCTACCAAGGGAGTTCTCTGATAAAAAACATCATCCCCGGAGGATTACAACCATGCTGATTTTTCCCGCAATCGATATAAAGGATGGCCGTGCCGTCCGGCTGGTCAAGGGCGATTACGCCACCGCCTCTCAGGTCGCCGACAGTCCCATCGCCGCCGCCAAGGCCTTTGAGGCCGCCGGTGCCCAGTGGCTGCACATGGTCGATCTGGACGGAGCCAAGGCCGGCGGAACAGTCAACCGCGACATCATAATCGAAGTGGCCAACAGCTGCTCCATGAAGGTGGAGATCGGCGGCGGTATCCGTGACATGGACACTGTGCGCGGATACCTCGAGAACGGCATTGAGCGGGTCATCCTCGGCTCGGCTGCCCTCAAGAATCCCGATTTTGTCCGTGAAGCCGTTGAGCTTTACGGCGATAGAATTGTTGTGGGCATCGATGCCCGTGACGGAAAAGTCGCCACCGAGGGCTGGCTGGACACCTCCTCCGTTGATTACATAGAGTTTGCAAAGCTCATGGAAAGCATCGGCGTAAAAACCATCGTCTTTACAGATATCTCCAAGGACGGCACCCTTCAGGGTCCCAACCTCGAGCAGCTGGAGGCGATCAACAACGCCGTATCCTGCAATATAATCGCCAGCGGCGGCGTGAGCTGTGCCGAAGACATCAGCCATCTGCGCGATCTGTTTATGTACGGCGCCATCTGCGGAAAATCGCTGTACAGCGGCAGCCTTGAGCTGACCGAAGCCATCGCCATCGGCAATTCCGCGCCCGATCTCGGCCGGTTCTTTGCCAAGGCCGAGCTTATCCCGGCCATCGTCCGCTCTGCCGACGACGGTGAGGTACTGATGCTGGCATACATGAACGAGGAGTCCTTCGGGCTTACTCTCAAAACCGGCTACACATGGTTCTACAGCCGTTCCCGTCAGGAGCTGTGGAACAAGGGAGCCACCTCCGGCCACCTCCAGAAGGTGGTGGACATCTGCTACGACTGCGACTGCGACACCCTGCTTGTTACCGTTGAGCAGACCGGAGCCGCTTGTCACACCGGCAGCCGAAGCTGTTTCTTCGGCCGGGTAAAAAACTACACCGAAAGCGACGCGTGATCGAAAGGAGATAGCAGCAATGAACGAAAACGAAGTTGTTGTCCTCGTTGTAGGCAGTGAGCTTGAGGCGGACGCCGCCGTTGCCGCTCTTGGCGACGCCGGTATCGCGGCCTATAAGAAGACCGTTCCCAACGCCGGCCTTTTCGCCATGCCCGGCGCTTATGGCCTCGCGGAAAACGGCATAAGCATAGTTGTACGTAAGGAAGAAGGTTCAAAGGCAGCCGCCGTGCTGGTTGGCATCGGTCACGAGCCTCTTGTGGAGCCGGCTGACCCTGAGGAAGCCGAGGCAAAAGAAGAGACCAAGACAGTCGAACAGCAGAAGGCCGAGCTTGCCAAGGAATATGAGCAGCTGCCCCTTTTCAAGAAGGTGCTTATGCTGGCGCTCCTTCTGCTCATGGTCGCCGGAATCGTCTGGATGACCGACTTTATCGTCGCCACAATCAAATCTCTGCTGTAATAAAAAGAACAGCGCAGGTTCGACCTATAACCGGTCTGACTTGCGCTGTTGTAATTATTTTTCTGTCAGCTACATGAGCATGGGCAGGAATTTTTCCGCCGCCAGAGTGGCAGCAAAATAGATCAGCAGAAACATAAGGGATGCGCCGCAGCCCGAAGTGCTGTTTCGCTGGAGAGCGGCATGATAAGCCTCGGTCTCCGGATTCTTTTTTCGGATGCGTCTTATGCGACGCAGCACCCATTTCATGTACATCCGGCTGCCAAAGAGAGCCACAACAACGGAAATGATGGCAGAGATGATTCCAAAGGCAAAGAAACCGCCAACGATCATGGGCTGCTTGTTGAATACCTCCATCACCATCTCGGAATTGAAGGTCATTGCCGCCTCGTAAAATTGGTTATACACGCCGTAGAACAGCAGGCAGTAGCAGTAGCTGGCCAGATTGAAGAGCAGCATCAGCACGCCGCGGAAATACATTTTGTGGTTTATGAGCCAGAACCATGGGAAGAGCAGACCGAAAAGATCAAAGCTCACCTTCTGGCCGCTTTTGTGCATCCGGTAGAAAAGAGGAACATACACCGCGCTGGAAGGGCCGAGGAACCGCTTGATGTCGTTGAGCGGCACATCTCCGATTGCCTCTTTGTCGGAAAAATCATAGGCCTGGCGGTTGTAGCCGTCGTGCTGGCCTTCGCCTTCGCCGACGGTGTCGTCAAAGAGGGCGCGGCCGCAGTTGTGACAGTAAAGGCGTCCGGCGGAATTTTCCGCGCCGCACACGCCGCAGAAGGTCACCTTCGCATCTGAAGATTCTCCCTCCGATCCCTCCGCCGAAGCGCTGTCCCGCTTCCACGAAAAATCCTCCTCATGCAGGGCGGCATTTGCGCAGCCGGAGTTTTCGTTGTAGCAGGAGCGGTGATGGGGAGAGCCGCACACGGGGCAGGCGACAATATCATCAGTCTGGGTGAATTTTTCGCCGCAGAAAGAGCAGGAACATCCTTCAAAATAAAACATTTTGTCCTCCAAAATTGCCTTTGTCATTATATTATCAGTTTATTATAGCCTCTGTTGGTGAATAAATTGTGAACATTTAGCCTTTTCAAAAAAATAAGCACGATTTGGTGTATACTAAATCGTAAATCAACTGATTCTGGGAGATTGAAATGAAAGAACATACTCACGAGGAAATAATCCAGCGGATGGAATGGCTCCGCGCTGAAATAGAACGCAACAATAATCTATATTATAACCTCGACGATCCGGAGCTGGAGGACAGCGAATATGACGCCCTGACCCGCGAGCTCCGCGCCCTTGAGGCTCAGTATCCCGAGCTGACCGCTGTCAGTTCTCCTACAATGACCGTGGGCGGTGAGGCTCAGGCCAAATTCTCTCCTGTGGAGCATGAGGTTCGCATGGAGAGTCTGCAGGATGTTTTCAGCAGGGAAGAGGTGGAGGATTTCTGCCGCTCCGTGCTGGAGGAATATCCCGACGCTGAGTTTGTGGTCGAGCTGAAGATCGACGGCCTTTCGGTCTCCCTTGAGTACCGCGACGGCGTGCTTGTACGCGGCTCCACACGAGGCAACGGCGATGTGGGCGAGGATGTAACGGAAAACCTGATGACCATAAAGAGCATCCCTCACAGGATCGCCAACGCTCCCCGTTATCTCGAGGTTCGCGGCGAGGTCTATATGCCCCGGGAGGATTTTGCCCGTCTCAACCGCCGTCAGGAGGAAGCGGGCCTGAAGACCTTCCGCAATCCACGCAATGCCGCCGCCGGCTCACTCCGGCAGAAGGACGCTGCAATAACGGCTTCCCGTCCTCTTGATCTGTTTATTTTCAACGTCCAGCGCACTCAGGGCGAGGGATTTACCTCCCACGCCCAGTCCCTTGACTATCTCGAGGAGGCCGGATTCCCGGTCTCTCCGCGTCGTAGCGTTTTCCGCACCACCGACGAGGTGCTGGCCGAGATTGATGTCATCGGCGAGCTTCGCCACAGTCTGTCCTTTGACACCGACGGCGCTGTTGTCAAGGTAAATTCTCTGGGACAGCGAGCTGAAATGGGCTCTACCTCAAAGTATCCGCGCTGGGCGGTGGCTTATAAATACCCGCCCGAGCAGGCCGAAACCACGGTGCTTGACATTGAGCTTACCGTCGGCCGCACCGGAGTTATCACTCCCACGGGAATTTTTGAGCCGGTCTCTCTTGGCGGCACCACCGTGTCTCGCGCCTCGCTGCACAATGAGGAATACATCGCCGCGAAGGACATCCGCATCGGCGACAAGGTCATTCTCCGCAAGGCCGGCGAGATCATCCCCGAGGTCATCACGGTGACGGCCCACGGAGAGCATTCCGTGCCTTACCGTATGCCCGAGGTGTGTCCTTCCTGCGGTCAGCCCGTGGCTCATATCAACGACGAAGCCGCCCTGCGCTGCACCAACATCCAGTGCCCGGCTCAGCTGGAGCGCCGGCTTATTCACTTTGCCTCCCGTGAGGCCATGGACATTGACGGCATGGGCTCGGCGGTTGTCGCTCAGCTTATTGACGCCGGACTTGTGGCTTCTCCGGCTGACCTTTACCGCCTTGAGGCTGACCAGATCGCCGCCCTCGACCGAATGGGCAGCACCTCGGCAGCAAATCTCATCTCCGCCATAGAAAAATCAAAGGCCAACGACCTCTACCGCCTTATCTTCGCCTGCGGCATCCGGCACATCGGTGTGGCAGCCTCCAAGCTGCTTTGCGAAGCCTTCGGCGACATTGATTCCATTATGTCCGCATCGGCCGAGCAGATGTCCGCCATCGACGGCTTTGGCGACACTATGGCCGCGGCTGTCAGTGAGTATTTCTCACAAGACGACAACCGCTGTCTGATAGAGGAATTGAGAGCACTTGGCGTGAATATGACCGCCGAAAAGCGGGAGAGAGGCGAAGGCGCTCTTTCCGGGCTTACTTTTGTGATAACCGGCACACTGCCAACTCTTTTGCGCACCGAGGCCGCCGAGCTTATAGAGCGGAACGGTGGAAAGGTGGCCTCCTCGGTTTCCAAAAAGACAAATTATCTCCTCGCCGGCGAAAAGGCCGGAAGCAAGCTGGACAAGGCAAATCAGCTTGGCGTCACAGTGCTCACCGAGGAGCAGCTCAGAGAAATGATCGGCCAGTAACCAACAGACCGCATCGCCCCGAACGCTTTTTCCGCGTCCGGGGCGATTATATTTGAAATTTATTGCTCCTGCTTCTTCGGCCTGATCTTTCCGATGGGATTTGCCGAGGCGGCGGCCTTCATCTGTTCGCTGGAAACATGGGTATATATCTGCGTTGTGCTGAGATTTTCGTGCCCCAGTATATCCTTGAGCACACGCACATCAACGCCCTCCTGATACATCAGCGTGGCCGCGGTGTGGCGCAGCTTATGGGTTGAGTAGCCCTCACCGAGGCCGATGTCCGCCAGATGGGTCTTTACCAGATGCTGAACGGTTTTCCGGCTGATGCGCTGTCTTCTTGTGCTGAGGAAAAGAGCCTCCCGGTCGATCACGCCGTCCTTTGGCCTAACGGCCATGTATCGTTTAACGGCCTCCATGCAGGCTCCGTTCAGATACACGATCCGTTCCTTGTTGCCTTTGCCAAGGAGCCTGAGCCGTCCGTCGTCGGAAATATCGCGGTAATTGATGCCCACAAGCTCGGAAAGGCGCATTCCGCAGGTCAGAAACAGCAGAAGAATGCAGTAATCGCGCTCCTTATGGCGGCCTTCGATGGAGCGTAATAAATCGAAACTTTGTTCGAGAGTGAGAAAATGAGGCAGGGTAGAGCGCAATTTGGGATTTTCCAGTTCAAGGGTGGGGTTGACGGCAAGCTGATTGGTCTTGGAGGTCAGATAACCGAAGAAAGCTCTCAGCGCGGAGCATTTTCGTGATTTGGCGGCGTTTTTATTATTCAACACCGTCGTGGCGTAGTTGAGAAACAAATGTATATCACTGAGTGTCACACGCCGGCACAGCTCAATATCAACATCATCAATGGTAATGTCAGTAAAAACAGAATCAGCTGGAACCAGACCTTTGGATAATTTATAATATCTGAAAAAACAGCGCAGATCAATAAAGTATCCGTCAACCGTGTTTGCCGACTTGCCTTTGACCGATTCCATATATCCAAAGAACTCCCGGAAAATCTGCGGAGATTGCTCCATATACTTTATATTCATGCTTTTCTCCTCCCTTAATTATACTAAATATTCATTTAGTATAATTATTGATATTATTATAGCACCCTTTTCCGAAGGTGTCAAGCGGACACTCTTGCCACATAAAAAATAATGTGAAAATATGTTTATTACTGTTGATTTTTATGTGTCGGGTTTGATATAATAGTCAAGATAATTCAACACAAAGGAGATCTCAACATATGGGACAGAGTAATTTTAACAAATCCGCCATCAAAGCCAAGGAAAACGGCGCCAACGAAAAGAGCAAGCTTGATACCCCTTATAAGGTAGTTCTCGGTGTTATTGCCGTTTGCCTCGTTGCTTTCATTATTTTCGCCATTCTCGTGAGCGCCCATGTCATCAACTGCACCAACACCAGCAACCTCATCGCTGAGGGCGTAAACGGCGAATGTGTCTACTACACCTATAAGACCAACGCCGAAGGCACCGGTTACGAAGATGTCTACTATGTCATCGACGAAAACGGCGACCGCATCGACTGCTTCTTCTCTGAGACCCTCAACGATGTCTGCTACATCGACGAGGAAGGCAAAGAGCAGCGCTACATGGTCGGTTACGGCCCGGTCGGCGACGGCGTCGACGGCAGCACCCTTTACATGGAAGCCAGCGTAAACGGTCTCTACGGTGCCGGCCTTATCAACTACTACTTCTTTGACGCTGCCGGTCAGCGCGTTGACTGCGAGCTTTCCGAAGACGGCACCCAGATCTTCTACACCAACGCCGCCGGCGAAAAGGTAGAATACATCTTCGCTGTCACTTCCGGCTCCGATGTTTCCGCCACCGATGTCAGCGCTTCCGATGTGAGCACTGCTGACGCTGCTGCTTAATCGATCCTCAACTGACAGACAACAGAACAGCCCGTACCGCGATAACAACGGTACGGGCTGATTTTTTATCATTTTTATTGCCAGTATTTTCTGTCCAGTCCCCGGTACTGCACCGCCTGAGCAATATGGTTGGCGTCTATCACCTCTGCCCCATCCATATCGGCTATGGTTCTGGATATCTTGAGGATTCGGTCATAGGCCCGGCCGGATAGCCCAAGACGCTCAAAGGTCAGCTGCAGAATCTTTTCCGCCGCGCCGGTCATCACGCACACCTCATGGAGCATGGCCGGGGTCAGCCGGGCGTTGCAGGTTATGGGCGTGCCGGCATAGCGTTTGCTCTGTATGGCTCGAGCCGCGTTGACCCGCTGGCGGATGCTGGCCGAGCTTTCGGCCACAGCGCCCTCCTTGAGCTGGAGATATTCCACCGGAGGCACTTCTATATGTATGTCGAGGCGGTCGAGAAGCGGGCCGGATATTCTGCCGAGATATTTCGGCACCGAACCTTTAGGGCAGGTGCATTCCCTTGTGGGATGACCGAAATATCCGCAGCGACAAGGATTCATCGCCGCGATAAGCTGAAACTGGCAGGGATAGGTCACCCGCCCGGAGGCTCTTGATATGGTGACCACACCGTCCTCAAGGGGCTGGCGCAGAGTCTCCATGGTCTGGGTGGAAAACTCCGGCAGCTCATCGAGGAAAAGCACGCCGTTGTGCGCCAGAGAAACCTCGCCAGGCATGGGCAGATGTCCGCCTCCGGCGAGAGCCGCCGAGGAGGCGTTGTGATGGGGCGCCCGGAAGGGACGGTTGGTTATAAGGCGCACTCCCGGTCTGAGTGTTCCGGAAATGGAATGGATCTTGGTGGTCTGTATGGATTCCTCAAAGGTCATGTCGGGCAGAATGGAGGGAAAGCGCTTGGCAAGCATACTCTTTCCCGAGCCCGGCGGGCCGATGAGCAGAACATTGTGTCCTCCGGCGGCAGCCACCTCAAGGGCTCTCTTGGCCATTTCCTGACCGCACACCTCGGAAAAGTCCGGCACACCCGTCAGAGATTCGCTCTGGGGATAATCCTCCGCGCTGACGGGGACCAGCCTGCTCTCCCCTCTCAGATGAGCCACCAGCTGTGAAACATTCCGGAGAGGATAACAGTTTATGCCCTCCACAACGGAAACCTCTGCGCTGTTGTCGGCGGGTACAAAGAAGGCCTCAAGCCCCATATCCCGCGCCTTGATGGCCATGGGCAGCGCGCCGTTTATCCGGCGAACCGTACCGTCAAGGGAAAGCTCGCCCACAAAGCCATAGCTCTGCGGAACTGCCGGAATCTGGCCGGAGGCGGCAAGCAGCGCGACCAGCAGCGGAATGTCGTAGACCGCGCCCTCCTTGCGCACATCGGCCGGAGCAAGGTTTACTGTTATTCTCGCCGTAGGATAGTCAAAGCCGCAGGTGCGGATGGCTGCCCGCACCCGTTCCCGGGATTCCCGCACAGCGGCGTCGGGCAATCCGACCACGTCGAAGCAGGGCATTCCGTTGGAAAGGAAGGCCTCCACCTCAACAGGAAAGGCGTCCACGCCCACAAGACCCATACTTATCAGCTTAGAGAACATGACCTCTCTCCCCTGCTTTTATCAGGTGTTTTTGTCGGTCTGCTTGAATACCTTGAGGTTGCCGGTCTTCTCGCTGCGCTTGTCCAGCTCGGCGAGAACGGCCTCCAGAGGCAGGTCGCACTTGACCATCATTACCATCAGATGATAGATGAGGTCACCGATCTCGCCGGTGAGGGCTTCCTTGTCGCCGTTCTTGGCGGCGATGATGGTTTCGGCGGATTCCTCACCCACCTTCTTGAGTATCTTATCGAGGCCGGTGTCCAGCAGGTAGCAGGTGTAGGAGCCTTCCTGAGGGTTATCCCGGCGGTTGATTACGGTCTGATACAGTGACTTGAGTACTTCGTCCATGATTGTTTATTCCTCCGAAACTGATTTTCCTTCGATATACTCCGCAGGCACCACAAAACGGAAGGCCCGGGGAATTATCTCAAATGTTATATCATTGATGGTCCTGCACTCGCCGTCGATATTGACGACGGAGGGCTTGACCGACTGGATACGGATCTTCTTTCCGCGGATGTGGGTGAGAATCTTTTTGAATCTTCTCTGCTTGTAGTAGGCGCCGGACTTGTAGGCGCTGATAACGGTCAGAGCCTTGAGCTTGGAAATCTTCTTGATGAAGATGAAGTCAAGCAGTCCGTCGCTGGGATCGGCAGTGGGTGCGCTGTGCCAGCCGCCGCCATACCACTGGCCATTGGCGGCCAGTGAGAAGAGATATTTTCCCTCAAAGACCTGCTCGTCGTCAATGGTGATCTTCAGGGAATTATAAATTCTGCCCATGAGCGCGCTGACAACGGCGCGGTTGTAGGCCTGAGGGCCGGACATCTTCTTGTTTTTGCTCTTCAGCTTGTTTGCCTTGTCGCACACGATGGCGTCAAGGCCGAGGGAGCAGATGTTCAGAGCGTTCATGTGCTCCGAAGCAATGGCGTCAATCTCCACAGTGGGAGCGGTTATGTATTCATCAAGATCAAGGAACTGCGCGGCGGTGCCGAAGGTCTTGTTGAAGTCGTTGCCCGAGCCGCAGGGAATGCAGCCCAGCTCACAGTTGGGCTTGCCGATGAGGCCGTTGGCCGTTTCGCACAGAGTGCCGTCGCCACCCACAGAAAAGACTCTCACGGGATTTTCCGCCGTGGCCCCCTCGGCGGCCTTTGCCGCAAGCTTGGTGGCGTGGCCGGGGTGTTCCGTTTCAAGGATCTCATAGTCAAGACCCTTGCTCTCACATACCGAGCGGAGCTTTCCCTCAAGGGCAAGCATGGGATTCTGCTTGCCGGCGGCAGGATTTACGATGAACACATACTTCATGTTCGCTTCTCCCTTTTCTTACTTAAAATACATATACAGCTGACACTTTATCATGCCGTTATACAGCTTTCTGCGCTTGTCCGCCTTGCGTCCAAAGGCTCGCTCAAACTCCTCGTCGGGTGTGATGATCGAATAGCTGAAGCCCTGACGGCGCTTGAAGCGCGTACCCATCAGGCGGTAAATGTCCTGGGCCTCCTTTACCGAGAGCAGACGCTCGCCGTAGGGAGGGTTGCAGATGACGATTCCGCTCTCGCCATGGGGAGCAAAGTCCTTTACATCACGGCATTCAAAGCTGAGACGGTCGGCCACACCGGCCTTACCGGCGTTTTCCTTTGCCACGGCCACCGACTCGGGATTGATGTCCGAGCCGAAGCCCTCAAAGGCGGCGTCCGTTCTGACCATCCCGGCGGCTCTTTCTCTCTCCGCACGCCAGACCCCGGAGTCAATACAGCCCCAGCTCTCGCAGGTGAAGCGGCGCTTGCTTCCGGGAGCTATGTTGAGAGCCTTGAGAGCCGATTCGATAAGGATGGTGCCCGAGCCGCACATTGGGTCAAAGACCCGGCTGTGAGGCTTGACAATGGCAAGGTCGGCCATGGCGGCGGCCAGAGTCTCCTTGATGGGAGCAGCCACGCCGTGGGCGCGGTAGCCTCGCTTGTGCAGACCGTCGCCGGTGGTATCCAGCATCAGGCAGGCCACGTCCTTGTGGATGTGAAACTGTATCTGATGGACGGGGCCGGTCTCGTCGAACCATGGTATATGGTAGACGGTCTTTAGCCGTTCCACCACCGCTTTCTTGATGATGGACTGGCAGTCGGACACGCTGAACAGCTTGGAGCTGACCGAGCTTCCCTTGACGGGAAAGGCGTCGCTTTTCCCTATCCAGCGCTCCCAGGGCAGGGCTTTGCAGCCCTCAAAGAGTTCGTCGAAGGTGAGAGCCTTGAATTTGCCCACAACAATGAGGATTCGCTCGGAATACCTCGACCAGAGGTTGGCGCGGGCAAGTATATTTTCGTCGCCCGAGAAGAATACACGGCCGTTATCCGGCGAGACCTCCTGAGCGGCCATACGCCGCAGCTCACCGCCCACGAGACCCTCAAGTCCCATCAGGCAGGGCGCGACCAGTTCGATCTTGTTCATTATTCAAAATTCCCCAGATTTCCAAGGCTCTGAGCCTTGAGATAGGCGTTGATGAAGCCGTCGATCTCGCCGTCCATCACAGCGCCGATGTTGCCCACCTCAAAGCCGGTGCGGTGATCCTTGGCCATGGTGTAGGGCATGAAAACATAGGAGCGGATCTGGCTGCCCCACGCGATCTCCTTCTGAACGCCCTTGATGTCCTCAATGCGTTCGAGGTTCTCGCGTTCCTTGATCTCCACCAGCTTGGACATGAGCATCTTCATGGCCACGGCGCGGTTCTGGATCTGGCTGCGCTCGTTCTGGCAGGCGGTGACGATACCGGTGGGAATATGGGTGATTCTGACGGCCGAGTCGGTGGTGTTGACGTGCTGTCCGCCGGCACCGCTGGAGCGGTAGGTATCCACCTTGATGTCCTCGGGACGGATCTCCACCTCTACATCGTCGTCGATCTCGGGCATGACCTCGAGGGAGGCAAAGGAGGTGTGGCGGCGTCCGGAGGAGTCAAAGGGAGAGACGCGCACCAGACGGTGAACGCCGTTTTCGCACTTGAGGAAGCCGTAGGCATTGGGGCCTTCGATGAGGATGGAGGCGCTCTTGATGCCGGCCTCGTCGCCATCAAGGTAATCGAGAGTGGTGTGCTTGAAGCCGTGGCGCTCGGCCCAGCGGTTGTACATTCTCAGCAGCATTTCCGCCCAGTCCTGAGCCTCGGTGCCGCCGGCACCGGCGTGGAAGGTGAGAATGGCGTTCTTGCCGTCGTATTCGCCGCTGAGCAGAGTCTGCAGCTTCTGGGACTCGAGATCCTCCTGCACGGCGGACACGGCTGCCTTGGCCTCGTCCAGCAGAGAAAGATCCTCCGCCTCGTTGCCCAGCTCGATAAGAACAGCGGCGTCCTCAAATGCGGAGCACAGCTTTTCGTAGGCACCCACACGGTTCTTGAGGGCGCTGGTCTGCTTGAGGATGGTCTGGGAGCGCTCCATGTCGTTCCAGAAATTGGGGTCAGCGGCCAGCTCCTCAAGGCGGGCAATCTCCGCCTTGGACTTGTCAATGCCGAGAGCCTCGCCCAACTCCTTCAGTTCGGGACGCAGACCGTTGAGCTTCTGCATAAGTTCTTCATATTGAAGCATTTTATCATTCTGCCTTTCGCATTATTTTTCAGTTTAGTATAACATAGTATGCGGCGGTATGTAAAGAAAAATATGGATATCCTCCGCCATTAAAATAAGTTTCTCCCTTGACAACGGCAGCGGGCGGCAATAACATATAAATCAGCGTATTATTTTATTTGGGCAAGGTGGCTGTTTATCAATGAATTTTCTCATAAGAGACGGCGTGCTGCTGGGCTGCTCTCCCGCTCCGGAGGAAAGAAGCGTGGAAATTCCCGCCGGTGTAAGCCGAATAGGAAAAAGCGCTCTTTTCGGCTGCTCGGCCATTGAGTCGGTGACCATTCCGGCCGGGGTAAACGCCATAGACAAGCAGGCTTTCCACGGCTGCTCAGCACTGAAGAGAATAGACCTTCCCGAGGGGCTTGCCAGCATAGGTCCATATGCCTTTGCCGGCTGCGTATCTCTTGAAAGCGTCGTTCTTCCGGCAAACCTGAGGGTGATTTCCGGGTACGCCTTTGCGGGCTGTGTATCCCTCGGAAGAATCGTTCTTCCCGCAGGTCTGAAGGTGGTCGCCGAGCACGCCTTCGACGGCTGCTCCGGTCTGCGTGAGGCCCGAACCGCCGATCAGCTGGGTTATATCGGAGAAAAGGCGTTTTCCGGCTGTAATCTTCTTGAGCCTATGGAGCTTCCCCGTAGCTTGTTCTACATCGGAGAGGACGCCTTTGAGCATTCGGAGTGGTTCCGGGAGCTTTGGAACACCGAAGGCCCGGTCATCATCGGCTGCGCGTATTATCGCTGTCCCGGTGACGCACAGTCGGTTACCGTGCCCGAATATGTAAAAGTCATCGGCCGGAGGGCCTTTGCCGGCTGTGTCCGGCTCCGTGAGGTGCTTCTTCCCGAGGGACTGAGAACAATCGGTCCCGGTGCCTTTGAAGGCTGCACCGGGCTCGTCAGCGCTCCGCTGCCCGACGGCCTTGAGTATATCGGAGAGCGTGCCTTCGCCGGCTGCGAGGCGCTGGAGGAGCTGTCCCTTTCCGGCTCTGTCGGCCATCTGGGTGAGGAGGCCTTTGCCGGCTGTCGGTCTCTCAGACGGCTCAGCATAGCCTCTCCCTTGCTGGCTCCTCACCAGTTCAGTCTGGGCGAAATATTCGACGGCTGTCCTGTAAAGGACAAGCTGCTGGACACCAAGCTGTACATCTACCCCGCCTGCTCCGAGGACGGCCGCTATCAGGTAGAGGCGTAATCCTCTTTTTTCAAAAAATACACACAAGGTATTGATACATTCGGGCTAATATGTTAATATATAGTTGTATGTTCAAAAACTAATCATGCAAAAGGAAGCGTTAAATTATGGATATCAACAAGCACATTCCTAACGAAGGCAAAAAGCTGGTCATCGAGACCGAGACCGGCACATATGAGCGCTACCCCATAAAGACCAAGATTGTCATGGAGGATGATGACCTTGTGGAGATCCTCAACGAGTGCGTTGCTCCCTATCTGCAGGAGGACGACATGATCTTCATGAGCGAAAAGATCGTCGCCATTACTCAGGGCCGCGCCTTCCCCGTCAGCGAGATCAAGCCCTCCAAGCTGGCTCATTTCCTTGTCAAGTTCGTCTATAAGTCCCCCTACGGCATCGGCCTTGGCAGTCCCTGGACCATGGAACTGGCCATCCGTGAGGTCGGTAAGGTCAAGATCGTCTTCTGCGCCATCATCGCCGGTATCTGCAAGCTCTTCGGCATCCGCGGCGTGTTCTACAATATGCTTGGCGAGCGCGTGCGCGCCATCGACGGTCCCTGCGACTACACCCTTCCTCCCTACAACACCTACGCCAAGATGGCTCCCGCCAAGCCCAATGAGGTTGCAAAGCAGCTGACCAAGGCCATGAACGGCCACAAGGTCATCATCATCGACGCCAACGACATCGGCGTAAACATCCTTGGCAAGCCCGACAAGAAGATGGACGAAGATGCTCTGGCCGCCATATTCAAGGATAATCCCCTCGGTCAGGAATCCCAGCAGACTCCCATTGCCATCGTCAGAAAGATCGCTGACAAGTAAATCGCACATCCAACGACAATTTAATGCAGCCGAAAGGAGCAGCTTATGCAGAACAGTAAGGTATCTTTGAGGATTTTACTTTACCTGATCGCCGCAGCAGCCCTTTCGGCTTTGTTTTTTGCCTCCGGCACTGTGGCCTACGCTCAGGCTCCGGCGGACAATGTCATTTCCGGCTCGGACGCTCTGGCCGCCGCCCTTGCTGACAGCACCCGGACAACCATCGTGCTGAAGGAAAAGGGCATATACGACCTCGAGCAGAGCGTGGCCATCAGCTCAAATGTTGCCATTCAGGGCAACGGCGCCACCATAAACTGCGCCGAGGGCGCGGCTGTTTCCGTTTCAGGCGGAGCGAGCCTGACCGTTTCCGGCGTGACCTTTGTGAGCCACCATAACCACAGCCTTGAGGTATCAGGCTCGGTCGCCTTCGGCGAAAATGTCATCTTCGCAGGCAAAAAGGGCGTCCTGCTCAAAAAGGGCGGCCAGCTCACCTCGGGCGGACATCCAGTAACCGCCGTCACCGGGCTGGAGGTTCTCGTGACCGCCGATCCCTCGGACGGCACAGTTTCCCTCAAGGACACGCGTCTCACCCAGACATTGGGACAGACCTCACTTCTTGTTATCAACAATTCCTCGGGAACCGTGGCTCTGAGCGGCTCGGTGGATATCCTTGCCGCCGACGGTCTTGCCATGTACTGCCCCTCCGAAGCCGCCGGGCCGCAGATATCGGTAGACAGCGGCACCTCTCTGTCCATAGCCGCCTCCAACGCGGTGGTCAGTCAGGGGCTTGAGCTTCCCGGAGCGGCGGCCGACATCCGAACCTGCGATATCGTTTTCGGCTCCAATGTAACGCTTGGCATAACCGGCAGCTACTGCGGCATCGCCGCCAGAAATATCACTCTTGGAGAAAACACCAAGGTGACCGCCGTGTGTGTCCGGCTGTCGGACACCGGCTTTGCCGGCTGCGCGGCGCTGAGCGCGTCGGAGAAAATTGCCTGCCGCGCCGGTGTCACAGTCACCGCGGGAGCCTCGGGCGGCAACTGCGCCAGCGGCCTGTACGCCGGCAAGGGCATTGATGCCGCCGAAAGGTTCTCCATCATGTTCCGCGGTGAATCGCCCTACTGCTCCGCCATGGTCTCCGGAGGCCCGGTCTCCGTAGGCGTGGAAAGCTCCATCAATCTTCAGGGCGGAACCTATGGCATAAAATCCGCCGGCCTGACCGTTGGCGACCGCTCAACGGTAAACATCAGCGATATCCGAACCGACGGCATATGCTCCTCCGGCCGTGTCACCGTAGGCGAGAACGCCACCGTTGACATCAAAGCCGTGCGGTGCGCTGTGTATTCCTCCGGAGGCGTTTCCTTCGCCAAGGGCGGACTTTACACTCTTTCCTCTCAGGGCGAGGGCGCGGTCATCTGGATAAACGGCTCGGCCTCCGACGACCTTGTGCTCACCGGCTGCAGACTTTCCATCGACCACAGCAGCGAACGCAAATCGGAAAAGAACGCCGCAGTTTTCGTCAGCGGTGCCGTTTCGGTTGAAAGCGGAGCCGATGTCACCATCCTTAACAACAAGGATTTTGCCCTTATAGCCGCCGGCGGCAGTGTCAATGTCAAGGGTCAGGACACCGCTCTGCGCTGCTCGGGCGGCGTGGGCGTGCTTGTGTCAAAGGGCAGCCTTCTTGTTTCCGACAACGCGGTTTTCCTCGCCGAGGGCCTGCTGGACTCAGCTGTGCGGGTTGAGCGCGGCTCCTTCAGTGCCACCGGCGGCGCCCGCGTGGATGTGCAGGGTGCCCGCTTCGGCGTGGAGACGCTCAGCGGAGATGTTTATATCGACGGCGCTTCCTCCTTTGATATCCGCAGCACCGCCGACCGTGCCGTGTTCGTTGAAAACGGCCGGCTCACCATTCTCAATGTCGGCCGTGTTTCCGCGTGGAAGCGTGCAAAGGACAGCAAAAACGCCTCCGCATGGTGGTCATCCGAACCGGAGTGCGAATACGCGTGGGAGGCGGCCTCCGGCGACTCCAGAGACCACTGGCTTTACGCCGACCACACGGCTCTCAACCCCAACATCACAACCGAATTCCGCACCGGAGCGGCTCAGCCCGGAGATTTTGCGTGGTATGACGGCGAATGGCATCCCTCAGATTACTCACGCATCGGGCAGTATTGCAGCCGTCCCTCCGGACGAGCCAACTCCTTCAACCTTCCCGCGGGAAAATCCTTCTCGTGGATGCTTTTTGGTGCCAGCTACGACGACCAGCTGGAATTCCGGCTGGTAAAGAGCACCGGCGACGGCACCTTTGACCTGCGCGAGGACGGCACCTTTACCTACGCCTCGCTCGATTATTCCCGCGGCGAGCAGTCCTTTGACTTCATCGTGGAGAACAGCGACGGAGTATCCTCCCAGCCGGTCACGGTGACCATATTCGTCACCGCCTCCAAGCCGCCGGTGGCCAGCAGCGCCACCTTCCCCGTGACCGTCAACGAGCAGTATCTCGGGCAGGTCAATGTGGTGGACTACGACGGCACCATCGCCGCCATCCGCGTAGGCGAGCAGACTCGCCACGGCAAGCTCATCATCAACTCCGACGGTCACTTCAGCTACGAGCCGGAGAAGGGCTTTATCGGCCTCGACGGCTTCACCTACACCGCCGTTGACAACCTCGGCGACGAAAGCAGCACCGGATACATAACCTTCGCCGTGGGCATGGCCGAGATTCCCGTGGTGTGCAACGCCACCATTATCACCGAGAGCAGCGTGGCCGCCTCCACCCGTCTGACCGCCATACGGGGCGAGGACACTATCCAGCCGCCTCCTGAGTTTGTCATCCTTACCCAGCCGGTCTACGGCACCATCGAGCGCTCGGAAAGCGAGCCCGACCTGATAACCTACATTCCCTACGAGGACTTTTCCGGCACCGACCGCTTCACCTATGCCGCCCTGCTCGAGGACGGCTCCTATACCGAAACGGGATATGTCACCATCGCCACGGTGCCCAGCCAGCGTCCCTCCGCCAGCGGGGGTATCTTCTACTGCACAAAAAACTCCTCCTGCAGCGGTCGCCTTGTGGGCTATGACGTGGACGGAACCATCGCCGGATTTATCCTCGTCGACCAGCCCGAGCACGGACGGGTAGAGTTGGATAAGGTTACCGGCAAATTTATATATTATTCCGACAAGGGTTTTACCGGTGACGCCTCCTTCTCCTTCACCGTGACCGACAGCGACGGCCTCGTCAGCGAGCCGGTGGAGGTAACGGTAAGAGTCTCCTCTCTCCTTGAAAACCTGAAGAACACCGGACGCCTCGGCGCCGCGACAGTGCTGCTGTGCGCGGCTCTGGCTGCCGTGGCCGGCGTGGTGGCCTTTGTCATCATCACCCGTGCCCGCCATCGCCGCGAGCTGGAGGAGGAACAGAAAAAGAGCCGCCTTTTTGAATTCGGCGGCTCAATGTCGGATCGTGATTATGATGATTATTTTTGATCAGTCGGCAATGGTCTTGATGTAGAATTTCCTCTCTCTGGGACCATCAAATTCCACAAAGTAAATGTTCTGCCACACACCGAGCAGCGGCCAGCCGCCGTCGATGAACACTATCAGTTCGGCGCCGAGGTTGCTGCTCTTTATGTGGGCGTGCAGCTCGCTCTGATCCTGGGGAAACACCCGCTCCATGTTCTTCAGGAGGTCATTGGGAACATTGGGATTTGTGTTTTCGTTGAAGGTCAGAGCCGCGGTGGTATGCGGGCAGAAGATAACGGCCATGCCGTCCTCCACTCCTGATTCCTTGATGGCGTCGGTCACCGTGCGCGTTATGTTGTAGGCTCCGGTTTTCTCTGTTTTCAGTGTAAATTCTCTGAGATTACCCATTACCGATCACTCCTTGGAAGAATTATGAATAAGAAAGTAAAAATACTGATGATCTTTGCCGCGCTGTGCTGCGCGGTTGTTTCCGCGGCCGCCGCTTCGGGACTTTCCCCGTCGGGCAAGCTGCTGTACCGCGACAAGAACGAGCTTGACAAAACAATAGAATTTCAGTCGGAGGCGGGCAGCTATTTCAGCGCCCACATAACCGCCGAAAGCTTCGAGGACTCTGCTCCCGCAGAGGAAATTCCGGCTGATTTTATGCCGGAATACACCGTAAACATCAACACCGCATCGGAGTATGAGCTGGCCGCCCTGCTGCCCGGAATAGGCGAAGCCAAGGCCGCGGCCATTGTTGAATACCGCCGTATCACCGGAGGCTTCAACAGCGTTGACGAGCTGGCGGAGGTCTCCGGCATCGGCGACAGTCTGCTGGAAAAGATCAGGCCCTACTGCGTCGTTGACGAAGATTGATTAAGAGAACAGCACCACAAAAGCAGAGCGCCTTTGTGGTGCAAATAATTTAAGAAGATATGGATTACATCATGGTGTCGGGAAAGCCGTCGCCGTCGGCGTCCGCGCCGCCGCCTATGAGCTCGCTGGGACGCACGCCGTAGCGCAGACGCTCCTTCTCGAGATTCTCGGACAGAGTCTCATAGAATTCGCGGGAATGACGGATGTTGCGGATCTCGAGGGTGCCGTCGGAGGTATCCTTGGAATAGACCACAACGGTGCCGAGGCCGAGGCCGAACACGGTCTGGGCAAAGGTATTCTTCAGCTGAAGGTCGGTGATTCTGTACAGCAGGATCTCGTCATAGGTTCTGGTGAGAAGGCCCTTCTTGATAAGCAGCTTTTTATCGGTGATCGAATAAACAGTGAAGGAAAACGGGAGACCGAGGAAACCCAATCTCTTTCTTTCCTTCATCTTGACATCAAAGTTCTTGTTTGCCATAGGTTTCCCTCCTTGCTTAATTACATCGATTATACCACATTATTCGTGTGGATACAATATAATGAAGGGCTAATAAATATTTTTTTGAAAAAAGCAAAAAAAGGCTTGCAATTGCAGATGATATTCGCTATAATATACGAGCGCTCGAAAGTGAGCGGAACAAAATATTCGGAGAAGTCGCCTAGCTTGGTCGAGGGCGCACGACTGGAAATCGTGTAGACGCCAAAAACGTCTCGAGGGTTCGAATCCCTCCTTCTCCGCCACACAAAAGCCTCATCTGTCCTATACAGATGAGGCTTTTGCAATGATATCCGTTCCTGCCGGAACGGGTGATATATTTTCGATATGATAGCTCGCTTCGCTCGGTGATATATGCCTCCGGCAAATGAAGGAACGAAAATGTGTCATTGAAAGCTTATGTGTTTCCAAGCGAACAAAAAGGCAGCCAAGGCTAATCATCAGGATTCTAATCTTGTTTTTTCTCCCTTTTCGGAAAGTGATCCACGTGGATTCCTAAACGCAACGGAAACTCCATCGGGGAGCTCTTGAATTTCTCGAAGGCCTTTCTGGCGAGCTCTTTCTCTGAATCGCTCAGTTGTTTCCGTTTATTACAATTTCCTTCGGAGTAAGAGATATTTTCCGCTATAACATCTATTCCCGTACCTTGCTCTGACTCATCCGTTTTCGCATTCTCCATGGAATCCCGCGACATTTTGTTGAACAGATCCGCCATCTCCTCATCCTCCGGAATATCTCCTTCGAGCATCTCCCGACTCTGTTCTATATAACGCCTTATCTCCTCTCTGGTAGGTTTGCGCTTCTTCATTATTCTCACTCTCCATCCTCGTCGCTGGCTGTCCCGAATAAAATCTCCGAAGCTCTGATGAACAGTTCCTCCTCGTCTTCCCACAGACGGTCGCCCTCCAGCATCTCTCTGCTCAGTCGGCGCTGCCTGCGCACTTCTTCATCTGTCATTTTGCGCTTGCCGGAGTACGATCTCCGAGAGTAGGAGAAATGTTCCATAATATCCATTCCTCCGTACTTCTCTGAATGAGTAGATGGTTTCAGCGGTGTCGACTTAAGTAATTCTAAGTTTTTCCTTGCAGGCTCTTTCTCTGACTCGCTAAACTGTTTCTTTTCTTCTGTCATAGTTTGGGGCTGATAAATCTCTAACAGCACTCTGGCGAAGTCGTTTGCCTGATGCCCCCTGTTGCCCTTCTCTATTCCATATTTCAAGGTATCCACTAAGTCCTGCTGTGACCGTCCCATCTTTAGGCCTTCCAAGGATGCCAGCCAGCGCTCGGGAATTCTTACTTTGTTCCCGTACGCCGTTTCAACTTCGACCAGAGGCTGATACTCCTCGTTCTGCCAGTACGCCGGAGTCTGAATCACTTCCGGTTCTGTTTCCTCGTCTTCCCACAGAAGGTCGCCCTCCAACAGTTCTCTGCTCCTTAGCAGATACTCGCGGATTTCTTCCTTGGTCATTTTGCGTTTCTTCATAATTCTTACTCTCCGTTCTCCTCGCCGCTGGCTGTCCCGAATAAAATCTCCGAAGCTCTGATGAACAGTTCCTCCTCTTCTTCACTCTCCGGAAGGTCGCCCTCCAACAGTTCTCTGCTCCTTAGCAGATACTCGCGGATTTCTTCCTTGGTCATTTTGCGTTTCTCCATTGTTCACACCTCCAACGCAAGCACAGGCACCGGCGCATATGTTGATTTCGCCAGCCCGGTGTGATATACTTACTTAGAGAATCGGGTAGAGAAGGAACTGTTTTCAGTTCCCGCCTCTGTGGCATCTGCCAGCCGATTCTCTTCTTTATATTGCTCCTCCGTTTGCAGCATAAGCCATATCTTACTCTCCGCTGAAAATAATACTTTCTTAGTCCGAGTTTCCGCGGTTTCTTCTTTTCTTCGATGTCTTCTCCATAAAGAAGTCTTGTCGGAAGTCCGTATCAGACGGTAATATTACTATCGAGGATTTCAATGTATCTAAAGCCATTTCTTCGCGCGATTTCTTTGAACGCTCTTCTCCGGTAGGTTTGCGTTTCTCCATTGTTCACACCTCCATTGTTGCAGCATGACTCAACCACCGACGCCGACGCAGGTGTTGACTCCACCAGCCCGGCGTGGTATACTGGCAATAGAACCGTTGCCGAGTTCTTGCTCGGCTACAGCAGCAAGTAAAGTCTGCTGGGCGGTTCTATTTTTTTGTCTTCGCTCGTGTCCATTCTTCATGCGGTATCGGTGGCTTGCGCCCTTGTTCTGCGTAAACTTCCAACATTACTCTCGCAAAATCTGCTTTCTCAATTATCGATTATCAAACACACTCTCCGCTCTCCGCAGCATTTCTTCTTCCGAATTGCTTGCGGAGATAATTTCGCACAACTGTTCTGCGATTCTTTCCTTTCCTTCGTCCGTCAAACCAGCCATATACTCCGACAGAGCCAGCTTCGTGCCGAACGACACATCCTTCTCCTTCCAGATTTCGTACAATTTGCAGCGCTGCACATGATTCCAGGGCACCTCTTTCTTCAACACGAATTATTCCTCCTATCTCATCAACAATTGTTCCGTTATCGGAAAGAATCTCAATGATACGATGACGGGCATCCGCACTTCAAGCGCTCTCCGTCAGCAGGGTTGACATTCCTCAATATGTCTGCTACATTTATTGTAGATCTCGAGACCAGATGCTGCACACTACCGACTTGTTCGGCAAGCCCGGCATCCACGACCTCGAGGTCTATTTTTGTTAATCTAATTTTTTCGGTTTCTTTCGCTTTCCGAGCATTGGATCTATATGGATTTCTATAGGCCGCGCAAATGTTATGGGAGATGTCTTTAAATTCATCAAAGCCTTTTCGTAAAGTTCTTCTCTTGAATTCTGCTTTTGATTCTTTTGCGGCACCTCTTTCTTCAACACGAATTATTCCTCCTATTTTTTTCTGGTTTCTTGTGCCTTTCGCTGATGAAGTCCTCGATTATCTCCGCTCCAGGATAATCCTCTATATGCGCGGGTGATGCCGGGCGCGATTTCTTCAACAATTCTAAGGTTTTCCTCGCGAGCTCTTTCTTCGACTCGCTCAGTTCCTTCCGTTCATTATCCTTTCTTTTGGAGTAAGAAAAATGCGTCATTATATCAAATACCGGTTCTGGCTCCTGCTCACACTTTGACTCTTCCATCGATGCGGCCTCCCGCCTCTTCCGCATTATTTCCGCTAACTCTTGAAATGTTATTGGCTTGCGTGTATCCGCCTTTATTTGCCGTCTCAACTGCTCCATCGCTTCCTCGTGAGTCTGCGGCTTCCTTTTATTCTCCATAATTTACTTCTCCTTTACTGCTCTTGTTGATTCTTCAATATAACCTCTGCCGCTTTGTTCAAAGCTCTTGCCAGATTCGGGTCTTCTATATGTTCCACCACCTGATGATATTTCTGCATATGCTGTTCGATAAATCTCTTCCGTTCCTCCGGAGTCATGTTCTTCACTTTCTCGTACAGTCCTAACATTTAACTCTCCTCAATTGTCATTATACCCACGTTCTGCGCTGCGGTCAACGCCGGGCAGAATCGAAAGTAGTAAGTTTCACAAAAAGCGAACGAAAAAAATTATGCTGTTGTTGCTGTGCCAGATTCAAAGTGGAAAAAAATTTGGGTGCTATCTGCTTATGCGCAAAAAAACAGAGACCTCGCAAGCACCTGATGCAAACAAAGCCCCAGGCAGAACGTCTAAAAACGAACTTGCTACCGTCTCTGAAAAAAAGCATACCACAGAGCAGCAGAGATGTCAACTCAGACGACATCCGCTTCCGACGTCAGGTTCTTAACCTTGTCGTACAGCTCTGACATTCATTTCAATCTCCTATATCTTTTATCACCAATTCCATTGTACGGCTGATTGCCACAGCTGTCAATGATACTGATTATAAAAGCCGCCCGGTCTTCCGCAGAAGCTCCGGGCGGCTTGCTCATTTTTGAGCTGCGCGCTTTACTCGGTCACAACCTCATATGGCCAGTCGATAATTCCTCCGAACTCGCGGATATTGGTGTAGCCCATGTGGGCGAGCTGTTCGGCGGCCAGCTTGCTGCGGCGGCCGCTGCGGCAGTATACCAATATAAGCTGAGACTTGTCGGGCAGCTCCTTTTCCGCTCTGGCCGCGATCTCGTTGTCCGGGATAAGCATGGCGCCGGGAATATGCCCGGAGGAAAATTCCTCCTCGGTGCGCACATCGAGGATAATGTAACCGCTTTGGGTGTCCATAAGCTCCTTTGCCTCGTCGGCGGTAATGCTGATGTATCCTTTTTTATCCGGCACTCCGCCGGCACAGCCCCACAGTCCGCCGAGGCATACAAGACCAAGCAGCAAAACAAGTATTCTCTTCATAATCCGCGCTCCTTATCCTAACAGCACATCGGAGACCAGCATGACGCAAAAGCCGACCAGCAGGGCGTAGGTGGCTCCGCGCTGCCCGCCGTGGGCATGGGTCTCGGGGATCATCTCGTCGCTGATGACATACAGCATGGTGCCGCCGGCAAAGGCCAGCGCGAAAGGCAGCACTGCCGACGCGACACTCACGGCAAAGAAGCCCAGCAGCGTGCCAACAACCTCCACAAGTCCGGTGGCAAGAGCGCACATGAAGGTTCTTGAGGGCTTGATGCCCGCGGCCAGCATAGGGCCGATGATGACCATGCCCTCGGGGATATTCTGCAGAGCGATGCCGCCGGCGATGAGCATGGCCTCGGCGGTGTTGCCCGAACCGAAGCCCACCCCCGCAGCGATGCCCTCGGGCAGGTTGTGGATGGCGATGGCCGTTACAAACAGCAGCACCTTGTTGAGGTCGGCATTGCCCCGGTGTTCCTCCTGCTCGGCGCCCACAAGGCGGTGCATATGAGGCACCAGCTTGTCGATTATGTTGAGGCAGAAGGCACCCACGAATATTCCGGCCACGGTGATGATCAGGCCGAATCTGCCGCCGTATTCCACCGACGGCAGAATAAGTCCCAGCACAGCGGCGGCCAGCATTACGCCGGCGGCGAATGAGAGAACGATATCGCTGAATCGGTGAGATATATTCTTGAAGATAAATCCGATCACCGCACCGATGACCGTTGCGCCGCCCACTCCAAGAGCGGTAAGAAGTACCATTTCCATAGTGTTGATACACCTCCTGATGACTGCTATTATATCACGGGACGAGCCGTTTGTACACCGGTTTATCCTTCATCGGCGCAGGTTGGGCGTCATATGGCGCAGGTTGGTAAAAAAGCCTTGGAAAATTCGCCCGGCTGGTTTATACTCCAATTGCAGACAACACAGAAAGGACTGATCCACGGCATGAAAATACAGATCGAGACCGACCCTTCCCTGACCGAGACCGAGGTCGTGATAAGATGCGCCAGCCCGGACGAGGATGTCACACGGCTGCTGGCCGCCATCCGCGCCACCGACCGCAAGCTGACCGGCATGAAGGACGATTCCACCTTCATCATCGAGCGCAAGGATGTGCTCTACATTGAATCGGTGGACAAAAAGGCCTTTATCTACACCCGGGACAGCTGCTACGAATCGCCTCTGCGCCTTTTTGAGCTGGAGGAGCAGCTGACCGCCAGCGGCTTTGTGCGCACCGGCAAATCCTCCCTTGTCAATCTGCGCCATGTGCGCTCCATCAGTCCCGACATGAACGGCCGGCTGATCCTCACTCTCTCCAACACCGAAAAGCAGATCGTCTCCCGGCAGTACGCCGTGAATATCAAGGAAAGGCTGGGTGTCAAATAATGAAAAAGCCCCTCTCTGTTATCTCCAATACATTCTGCTGTGTTTCCCTTCTGGTGCTTCTGGGCATCACCGCCATCTACTATCATGCCTTTGACGGTTTCATTCCCATCAGCTTTCTGTGGTACTCCATTTCCATCGGAGCTGTGTCCGGCGTGATCTCCTATATATTCTTTACCGAAAATGTCATTAAAAGCTGTCCCCAGTCCCTGCGATTCACATTTTTCTTTGTGTGTCTGGTAGCCTTTGTCGCTCTATCGTCCCATCTGTTCCATATCGTGGATTTTTCCCAGCCGGGACAAATACTGCAGATGCTCATTATGATCGGCATCATCTTCGCAGTGGTGTGGTTTGCACAGCTGCTCATCTATAAGCAGCAGGAAAGGGAGCTGACCGACAAGCTCCGCGAATTCAACGAATCCTTTGACGACTGACAAGGAGGCAAGAAACATGAAAAAACTGTACGAAAAAAGCGAGCTGGGCTTTGCTCTGCTCTGGATAGGTATTTATGTGGTGGGCACCAGCCTTGCCGACGAGGCATCCCGGATCGTGGGGATCGAGAAGAGCGTTACCCTTGGATTTACCGCTCTAATTTCCATCATACTGCTGGTCTGGACGCTGAAAAACGGCCTTGCGAAAAAATACGGTCTTTGCCCAAGCCACGCTCGTTCCTCCCGCTTTCTTTTCTATATCCCGCTGATTGCCCTTGTTTCCTGCAATCTCTGGCTGGGCGCAAGGATGTCCCTCTCCCCTCTTGAGACCGCCCTTTTTATCGCCAGTATGGTCTGCGTGGGCTTCCTTGAGGAAATCATATTCCGCGGCCTACTGTTCAAGGCCATGAGCAAGAGCAGTGTCACCTCGGCCATCATCGTTTCCAGCCTCACCTTCGGCATCGGCCACATCGTCAACCTTATCAACGGCAGCGGCGCCGACCTCGTTTCCAACCTCTGTCAGGTGTGCTACGCCACCGCCGTAGGCTTTCTGTTCGTGATCATCTTCCACCGGGGCGGCTCTCTTCTGCCCTGCATTCTCACCCACAGCGCCGTCAACGCCCTGAGTGTTTTCGCGCCGGAAATGACCCGGAAACAGGATATCATCATCTCCATCATCATCGCCGCCATTGCTGTCGTGTACACCGTTATACTACTTTTCACACTCCCCAAGCCCGAAACCGCAAAGGAAGAAAACAATGGATAAGATAATCAGCGTTGAGCATCTGAAGAAATACTACGGCGAAGTAAAGGCCGTGGACGACGTCAGCTTTTATGTGGAGCAGGGCAGGCTCTTTGCCTTCCTCGGCACCAACGGCGCGGGAAAGTCCACCACCATCGACATGCTCTGCACCCTCCTGCGGCCTGACAGCGGCACGGTGACCATCGACGGCTTTGAGCTTGGCCGGGAGGACGAAGGCATCCGCTCCTCCATCGGCGTGGTTTTCCAGCAGAGCCTTCTTGATCCCATTCTCACCGTGCGGGAAAATCTCGAGATCCGCGCCGGATTCTACGGTCTTAAAGGCCGCGCCGCCAGAGAGGCCGCGAAAAAAGCCGCCGAGGCGGTTGCTGCCGGCGAATATTTCAACCGCCGCTACGGCGAGCTTTCCGGCGGACAGCGTCGCCGGGCCGACATCGCCCGGGCACTCATCAACACCCCGAAGATCCTCTTCCTCGACGAGCCTACCACCGGCCTTGATCCCAGAACCCGCCGGGATGTGTGGGAGACCATCAGCCGCCTGCAGTCCCAGTCGGGCATGACGGTTTTCCTGACCACCCACTACCTCGAGGAGGCCTCCGACGCCGACTACGTGATTATCATCGACGGTGGAAAGATCGCTGCCAGAGGCACTCCCGACGAACTTCGCCGGGACTACACCACCGACCACCTGCACATTGAGCCTGCCGATGCCCAGCGCCTGAGCGCCGGTCTCACCGCCCGCGGCTCTGACTTCGAGAGCAGGAACGGCGTTATCCATGTCCGCGTGGGAGATTCAATGGAAGCCCTTGCTCTGCTCCGTGAGCTGGAGGACAGCGTGGAATCCTTCGAGGTGGTGCATGGAACCATGGACGACGCCTTCCTCACCATCACCGGAAAGGAGATTCACAATGATTAACTTCGCCGGGCGGAACCTGAAGCTGTATTTCCGCCGTAAAAGCGCCGTGTTCGCCTCCCTGCTGGGTGTTATGATAATCGTGGTGCTGTACGCTCTTTTCCTCGGTGATATGTTCACCATAGAAGGAGTGGAAAACGCAAAGGAGCTTATGGACACATGGATGATATCCGGTCTTGTGGCCATCACTCCCTTCACCACCGCTTTCGGCGCTCTGGGTGCCATGGTGGATGACAAGTCGGGCGGTCAGCTCCGGGATTTCTACGCCTCTCCCGTCCGCCGGGTAAACATCGTGGGCGGCTATGTGCTCAGCGGCCTGACCGTTGGTCTGCTGCTCAGTCTCGCGGCCCTTGTGCTGGGTGAGATATACATCTTTGCCCGGGGCGGCTCGCTGCTCAGTCTGAGCGACCTTGGCTCCATGCTGGGAGCCATCCTCCTTTCGGTGACCCTCTCGGGCACCATGGGTTTCTTCATCATCTGCTTTATCAAAACTGTCAACACCTACATGGTCATAAGCATCCTCATCGGCAGCATGACCGGCTTCCTGACCGGAATGTATGTGCCCGTCGGCAGTCTGAGCGAGGGCGTGCAGTGGCTGGTCAAGCTGTTCCCCGTATCCCACTCCGCCGTCATTTTCCGGCAGATAATGTGCCGGCAGGCCATGGAAGCCAGCTTTGCCGGAATGCCCGAATACGCCGGGGAATACAGCAAAGCCATGGGCATACACTTTGAATTCGGCGGCTGGACCATGCCGGTGTGGGTACACTGCGCCGTGATAATTCTGCTGTCCGCTGTGTTCTTCGCCCTTGCCACCATCAAGGTGTCCAGAGAAAAGACCAGATAAAGAATATATCGGAAAAGCCGCCGGAGGTGCGATACCTCACGGCGGCTTTGCTGTATTTATGCTGTTATTCCACTCCGCCGCCCTCCATAGGCGAACGGGCGTGGAGGCTGAATCTTCTGAGCACGCCTTTGCTGTATTTTGCCGGATGCTCTTTCCATTTCTCCCGGCGGGCGGCAAGGATGACTTCCATCTCCTCCGGAGATTTCCGCTCTCCCTTCACGCCTACGATGTCCAGCCGTCTCCGGGGGATGTCGATAAGGATCAGATCGTCCTCCTCCACAAGGGCTATAGGGCCGCCCTCGGACGCTTCAGGGGAAACATGGCCGATAGCGGGGCCGGTGGAGGCTCCGGAGAAGCGTCCGTCGGTGATGAGAGCGATGGAGCGTCCCAGCTGAGGATCAGAGGAAATGGCCTCGGAAGTGTAGAACATCTCGGGCATTCCCGAGCCTTTGGGGCCTTCATAGCGGATAAGCACCGCGTCTCCCGACTTTATTTCCCTGCGCAGAACAGCCTGCAGCGCCTCCTCCTCGCAGTCAAAGGGACGGGCACGGAGCACCGCGGAGAACATTTCCTTAGGGCAGGCAGTGTGCTTGATGACCGCGCCCTCGGGCGCAAGGCTGCCCTTGAGAATGGCGATGGCTCCGTCGGTACCGATGGCCTCGTCATAGGGCCGGATGATGTCCTTCCAGCTCAGGCCCACCCGGGCGCAGGCCTCGTCGCAGCGGTCGTAATATCCGCTTGCCCGCAGGTCGTCAAGATTCTCGCCCAGAGTCTTTCCGGTGACCGTCATGGCGTCAAGGTGCAACACCGGGCGAATCTCCTCCATCACCCTCGGCACGCCGCCGGCGTAGGTGAAGAACTGAGCCGGCCAGCGGCCCGCCGGACGGATGTCCAGCAGATAATGAGCACCGCGATGGAGGCGGTCAAACATCTGCGCGTCAAATTCAATGCCGAATTCCCGGGCGATGGCCGGTATGTGCAGCAGGCTGTTGGTAGAGCCGGAAATGGCCGCGTGGACCATCACCGCGTTCTCAAAGGACTGGGCGGTGACGATATCTCTTGGTCTGAGTCCCAGCGCGGCCAGCTTCATTATCTGCTTTCCTGCCGCGCGGGCAGCTTCGGTCAGCTCCTCGCTCATGGCGGGCAGCAGAGCGGTGCCGGGCAGCATCAGTCCCAGAGCCTCGCCCATTATCTGCATGGTGGAGGCGGTGCCCATAAAGGAGCAGGCTCCGCAGCTGGGGCAGGCGTGCTGCTTGTACCACTGGAGCTTTTCGGCGGTTATCTCTCCCCGGGCGTGCTGAGCGGAGTAAATGCCTATCTGCTCCAGAGTGAGCAGGTCGGGGCCGGCGTCCATAACGCCGCCGGTCACCAGTATGGAAGGCATATTCACCCGACCGATACCCATCAGATGGGCCGGCACGGCTTTGTCACAGCTGGAAACAAACACGCCGCCGTCAAAGGGCGTGGCTCCTGCGTGAATTTCGATCATGTCGGCGATGGCGTCCCGGCTGGCAAGGGAATAATTCATGCCGTCGTGTCCCTGAGCCATGCCGTCGCATATATCCGTGGCAAAGTACCGGGCGGCCTTTCCTCCGGCCTCGGCGACGGCTCTGACCGTTTCCTCCACCAGCCCGAGGAGGTGAGCGCTGCCCGGGTGGCTGTCGCCAAAGGTGCTTTCCACCATTATCTGGGTTCTGGAAAGGTCATCTGCCGTCCAGCCCATACCCATGCGCAGAGGATCCTGCTCGGGAGCCTTTGCGCGGATTTCCTGACTTATCATAAATCTTTCCTCCACGGGATCATTCAAAGGTCTGAACGCGGGTTATGCGCACGTCGCTTATCTCAAGACCGCCCACGGCGAAGAAGAACTTGACATAGAATATCAGCCGGCGGCGGATCTCCCGGGTGTAGACATCCAGAGTGCGCCATTCCTTTTCTCCGCCATTGAGCACGAAGGAGCCCATGAGCTGGGAATCCACAAACACCGACACCGGCAGCTGGGCGGTGTCCGGCACGGAACCGGTCGCCCGGCAGGTGACGGAAATGCGGTACTGACCGTGCTTTTCCAGCTTCATCTGGAAAAGGGTGGCCTTTCCGGCGGTGCAGTCGATCTCCTCCGCGGGAATGACCGTTTCCTCTCCGAGAAGAAGCTCAGGCACCTGCAGAATGACATCGCCCTCGTCGTCGCGGAGCTGCTGGAGCATTCTGTCCTCCTCGCTGGTCATGCCGATGGCGCGGCGGTAGGCCGGAGTTTCGGCAAGGAAGCGGCAGATGTTGATGGCGCTGCGCTGGTATTCGGCACGGGTGACCGAGCCGTCCAGCAGGCTCTGAGCCGAATCGTCCTTTCCGCTGTTGGAGGCGGGATTGTTTGTTACCATGAAAAGGTCGTTCTGGGCGCGGATCATTGCGGCAACCTTGGTAATGGCCGGCTCGCCGCCGTCCTCGGAGCCCATGGCCCACCAGTCGGTCATAACAATGCCGTCAAAGCCCCACTCGCCTCGGAGGATGGTGGTGACAAGGTCGTAGTGACTGGCCGTCCACCAGCCGTTGAGAGGATTGTAGGAGGTCATTACCGAGCGGGCGCCGCCCTCCTTTATGGCTATCTCATAGCCCTTGAGGTAGATTTCACGCAGGGCGCGCTCGGAGACAACAGCATTGACCCAGCGGCGGCTCAGCTCCTGATTGTTGCAGGCGTAGTGCTTTATGGTTCCGGTGACTCCGCTGCGGCGCATACCCTCAAGCTGAGCACAGGCCATCCGTCCGGTCACCAGCGGATCCTCGGAGAAGTATTCAAAATTGCGTCCGTTGAGGGGATGACGGTGAATGTTCATGCCCGGGCCGAGGAGGTTATCTACCTGATACTTGCGCATCTCAAGACCTTCATAGACATACAGTCCGGCAACCAGCTCCTCGTTCCATGTGCAGGCCTGACAGGTGCCGTTGGGCATGGAGAAGGCCATGTTGCCGCAGTCCATCCGGATGCCGCTGGGGCCGTCGGCGCAGCAGGCGGCGGGCAGGCCGAATTCCTTTGCCAGCCGGTCGGTCACGCCGCCGATGGCTCCGGCAGTGCCGGGAGTGACCCGGGGCGAGCTCATGCCCTCTCCGCGAACGATGCAGCAAAGGTCATCGTCGGTCATCTGGGCGACAAATTCTTCCATGGTGCACCGTCCGGACACCGCGTCCTCAAGGCGCAGACCGCGGTATTCCGTGGGAGTTATCTCCTCCGGCATACGGTCGAGGCGGCGCTGAGCCGGGTCGGCGGTGCGCAGAGGAGCAGGCTCGTAGGCCGCCTTTCCGTCTGAAACACGCAGGCGGTCAAAGGCCTCCACCGGAGCGCAGGCTTCTTCAAGCTGCTCCACAACCACGGTATCGCTCAGTTCGTAGGTATATGCCTCCTCAAGGCAGCGCACGCTGTGGCCGGCAAGGAAGCGGTAGGTTCCCTGCTCCAGCACATAGCAGGAGCGGTGGCCGGTCACGCCGCCGTCGTCGTAGGAGACAAATCGGCCGGTGGGAATCACTATTTCCACGGTCTGGGTCTGCCCGGGCTGGATGACACCGGTCTTGGCAAAGCCGCAGAGGGTGAGCGCCGGCTTGCCCAGCTTTCCCTGAGGCAGCTGAACATAGACCTGCACGACCTCCTTGGAGGGATACTGACCAATATTGGCCACCTCATGGATCAGGGTCACACACTCCTCCGTCCACGACGCGGACAGATGACGGTGAGCAAATTCGGTATAGGAAAGTCCCTGACCGAAATGATAAAGCACCTTGTCCTTTGCAAGGGTCTCAAAGTAGCGGTAGCCTACATAGATGTCCTCGGAATAGACCACTCTGTGCTCGTCGCCAAAGCCCTCACGAGAGGGATAATCGGCAATGGAACGAGCGATGGTGTCGGTGAGCCTTCCGCTGGGCGAGACCTTTCCGCACAGCACATCGGCAACGCCCGAGCCGCCCTCCTGACCACCCTGCCATGTGTACATCACAGCCGCGGGACGGTATTTCTCCACCCAGTTCATGTCGATGATGTTGCCGGTGTTGAGCAGCACTATCACCCGTTCAAAGCAGCGGCACACCAGCTCCAGCATGGCCTCCTCCTCGCCGGTCAGCAGCCAGCTGCCCGGAGCGTCCATGTTGTCCTTGTCCTCGCCGGCGGTGCGGCCGAGAATAACGATGGCGGCGTCGTTTCTGCCTGCGGCGGAGGCTACCAGCTCCTCCTCAAGGGGCATTTCCCGCTGGAACCACGGATGGTTCGACCAGCCGTCGCCTATCTCGAAGGGATGCTCCTCCGTCCACTGCTCGTAGGCCTCTCGCACCGGCTTGTCCAGCGCGTATGCCCCGCTCTGCTCCAGAGCCTCATAGATGCCGGTGACGTAACGGGCGTTCACAAGTCCGCCCGAGCCAAGTCCGCTCTTGAAATAGTTCATCTGCGTGCGGCCGAAAACAGCCACACGGCTTCCCGGCAGCAGAGGCAGAGCCTTGTTTTCGTTGCGCAGAAGCACACAGCCCTCCGCGGACACCTCACGGGCTTTGGCCGCGAAGGCCTCGTTGGTCAGTATGGGATGCTCCATATTTTACCTCCAGAGAGTTAATTTTTGTCCTTGACGCCGTGCAGAGCACAAATCTGCAAATAACAGCACAGATATGCAATTTCACACAAAACAAACCTCGCACAGCAAGCAATATTATACTATATTAATAAAAAGCGGAATGCAAGTGTTTTTATCGCCGCCGATGTGTTTTTCAGCAAATAACAGTTTGAATCCTATTTGCGGCGGCTTATCCGTCAATGTTGCCAACAAAAACCGCCCCGGATCTTTCACCGGAGCGGCTGGCTGTTTATTCGTTCGTTTCTTCGTAGCTCTTCGCTCCGGTTATCATCCGTCTGAGCAGCCGATATACCCAGTAGGTCATCAGTACGAACAGGATGTGCAGCAGCGCTATAACAAGGACATACAGTATCTGCGCGGGAACGGCGCCGATGGATTCTCTGAGGGAAAGGCGTACCGTTTCAAAGAAAGGAACATTGCAGGAATAGAACCCGGCGTAGTTGGTCTTGAGCAGCTGGGACATGATCGCCGCCGCGGCGCAGAAGCAGGGCATAAAAGTCATAATAGCCTTTGTATCCCGCTTTGTTTCCGGGCTGTGGAGGTCGAGAGCCAGAATGAGCACAAACTCGAACATGACTATGTTGTGGAACACCACTGTATGGAAGTGCATATAGTCGCCGAGGATGTCCGTGATATCCCACGCGCTGTATATCAGGCTGGGATAGATGAGCATCAGCAGCGTCACCGACCCGCACAGCGCGGCGGTCAGACCGGTCAGCGCTCCTCTGCCCTTTCCCTTGTAAACCGCCATGATAGGAAGAATGAAAATGAAGATCGAGCAGAAGTGAAGCGGGATGTGGTAAAGGTCATAGCCCCGGGAGAAGGACACCGCCTGCTTGCCTATTTCAAGGATGAAGGCCGCGAAGGCAAGGATCTGAAAAGGGATCATCCTCGTTTTCAGCGGCTTGCCGCCTATCAGCATTCTGAGCAGCGCTCCGATGATTATCATAATCGCCAGCGCCGGAAGAAGCGTGTACGCGTGCTCCGGTGTCCAGAGTCCCATTATTACCTGCCTCTTTTCTTTAAATTATCTGATTTATCATATCAGCGCCGAGTGAACATTTCAACATTGGTTACCGAACTGTAACAACTGTAACAAATCCGTAACACGACCAGCCATATTTCAGCGGATAATTCTGATGATCGTGTGAATTTCTCTTCCGCTTGAAAATAATTCTTGACTTGACCGTGCCCGCGTAATATATTTGTCTGAGTGCGAAAAATATTCATTCAAATATCGAAAGAGGTCATAAAATTGGAGCTGGATAAAATCCTGAACATAATTTATGAGTTTGCCGCCACCGTCGGCATCCGCCTGCTGTGCTCCGTCCTTCTTCTGCTGGTCGGCATCCGGCTGATTCGCTGGCTCAAGAAATTCATCCGCACCTCGCCAAGGCTCAGCAAGGTGGACACCGGAGTGCGTTCCTTTATCTCCGGCTTTTCCACCATCGCCCTGTATATCGTGCTGTTCATTACTATAGCTATGATACTGGGCATTCCCACCACATCCTTTATCGCCGCCCTTGCCTCCGGCTTTGCGGCCATCGGCCTTGCCATGCAGGGCGCGCTGAGCAACTTTGCCGGCGGACTGATGATTCTGATCTTTCACCCCTTCAAGGTGGGCGATTACATCTCCACTCCCGACGCCGAGGGCACCGTTGACGACATCACCGTGGTGTACACCATTCTCAGAACTCCGGACAACAAGATGGTCACCGTTCCCAATGGCACCCTGACCAACTCCGTTGTTCAGAACTACACCGCAGAAAAGACCCGCCGGGTGGATCTTACCTTCAGCACCGGCTACGAGTGCGACGTGGAGAAGGTCAAATCGGTTATAATGAAGGCCGTGAACGCTCACCCTCTGGTGCTCCGCGATCCCGAACCCACCGTGCGTCTGTCCGAGCACGCCGACAGCGCTCTGGTATACAAGGTGAAGGTCTGGTGTGCTACCGACGACTACTGGGATGTTCACTTCGACCTGATGGAGCAGGTGACAGATGAGTTTGAAAGAAGCTCCATTTCCATCCCCTATCCCCAGCTTGATATACACATTGATAAATAATTAACACGCTCTCCCGCCCCGCATGGGTCGGGAAAGCAGCGCGGAAAAGGAAGCTCAGCTTTTCTTTTCCGCGCTTTTTTTCCATCATATACGTGTTGCGGGCAGCTGTACGCTGTGATATAATTTTCGGGATGACCTGACATACCTACTTACTTCTTCCGGCAATTTCGCCATTTTTTCCTCTCACTCTCTTGTCCGTATGCTCCGAAAAATACATTCAAAAATCCAAATCGTGCATTTTTGAACATATATAGCTCACAAGGGTGTATCTTTTTATGTCATTCCTATGATATGTAATAAATTGCTCTCAGGATATTTACAAACGGCGCAAAGATTGATAAACTATTAACAAGCCAAAAGGACGGATGCTCCGTCCTTCTGCACCCAAGAGCTGCCTCATTTTTACGACGAAAGGTAATACAAGGTATGAACAAGGTCACAATCATCGGAAGCGGAAATGTCGGCTCCACCATTGCCTACACCCTGACCGTGCAGGGTCTGGCTTCCGAGGTCATCATGCTGGACATCAACAAGGAAAAAGTGATGGGCGAAGCCCTCGATATCCGTCAGGGTCTTCCCTTCTGCCATCCCTGCACCGTCAGCGCCGGCTCCTATTCCGACGCCGCCAACTCTGACATCGTGATCATCACCTCGGGCATAGGCCGCAAGCCGGGTCAGTCCCGCCTTGATCTTGCTCAGACCAACATAGATGTGCTCAAGAGCATTATTCCTGAGATCACAAGGTACGCTCCCGACGCTGTCTACCTCATCGTCAGCAACCCGGTGGATATCCTCACCTACACCATGTGCAAGATCTCCGGCATTCCCGAAGAGCGAATCATAGGCTCGGGCACCATCCTTGACACCGCCCGCCTGCGCGAGCGGCTTTCCGAGTATTACTCCATCAGCCAGAGCAACTGCCACGCCTATGTTATGGGCGAGCACGGCGACTCTTCCTTTGTGCCTTGGTCTCTGGCCAACATCTCCAATGTTCCCATCGAGGAATGTCACACCTGCTTCACCAAGAACGGCACTCCTCTTTCGCCTATCAATTACGCCGAGGTCGAGGAGTATGTCCGCAAGTCGGGCGGCCGCGTGATACAGCGCAAGGGTGCCACCTTCTACGCTGTATCCATCTCAGTCTGCCATGTGGTCAAGTGCCTCCTTTCCGGCATTGACACCACCATGACCGTTTCCACCATGATGCACGGCGAATACGGCATTGACGATGTCTGCCTCAGCACTCTGTGCGTCGTTGGCAACAACGGCATCCGCAGCAAGGTATACCTGCCTCTGAGCGATGCTGAATCGGCCAAGCTGCGCCACAGCGCCGACTGCCTCAAGGAGATAATCAGGAGCGTCAATTTATGACCTGCCCTGTAAATATTGATATAAATACTGACAGGAGATAATTTATGGACTACCGCATCGAACACGATTCCATGGGCGAAATGAAAGTGCCCGCTGACCGTCTTTGGGCGGCTCAGACCCAGAGAAGCTGTGAAAACTTCCGCATCGGCGTCGGCATCGAAACCATGCCCGCCGAGATCATCCACGCCTTCGGCATTCTCAAGAAGGCCGCTGCCCTGGCCAACAGCGAGCTGCGCCCCGAGAAGATGACCGCCGAGAAGGTCGCCGCCATCTGCGCCGCCTGCGACGAGGTCATCGAAGGCAAGCTCAACGACCACTTCCCGCTGGTCGTATGGCAGACCGGTTCCGGCACCCAGTCCAACATGAATTCCAACGAGGTCATCCGCAGCCGTGCCAACCAGATCGCCGGCAAGGAGCTGACCCATCCCAACGACGACATCAACATGAGCCAGTCGTCCAACGATACTTTTCCCACCGCCATGCACATCTCCGCAGTCATCGCCATCGAGGATAAGCTGATCCCCGCCGTGGAGCAGCTCATCGCCACCTTCAAGCGTCTCGAGGAAGAGAATGAGGGCATCGTCAAGTCTGGCAGAACTCACCTGCAGGACGCCACTCCCATCAAGTTCTCTCAGGAGATCAGCGGCTGGCGTTCTTCTCTGGAACGTGACGTGGAGCTGCTGAAGCTGGCAGTCAAGCCCCTCTACGAGCTGGCTCTGGGCGGCACCGCCGTGGGCACCGGCCTCAACGCTCCCAAGGGTTTTGATACCCTCGTGGCCGCCAAGGTGGCTCAGCTGACCGGCAAGCCCTTTGTCACCGCCGCCAACAAGTTCCACGCTCTGACCTCCAAGGATGAGCTGGTCTTTGCCCACGGTGCCATCAAGGCCACCGCCGCCGATATGATGAAGATCGCCAATGACGTTCGCTGGCTGGCCTCCGGCCCCAGAGACGGTCTGGGAGAGATATTCATTCCTGAGAACGAACCCGGTTCCTCCATCATGCCCGGCAAGGTCAATCCCACCCAGTGCGAGGCCGTTACCATGGTGGCCGTGCAGGTCATGGGCAACGACGTTGCCGTCGGACTGGCCGCCTCTCAGGGCAACTTTGAGCTGAACGTGTTCATGCCCGTTGCCGCCTACAACTTCCTCCAGTCGGCCCGTCTGCTGGCCGAGGCCATCGTTTCCTTTGACCTCAACTGCGCTGCAGGCATCAAGGCAAATAAAGAAAAGATGCACCACAACCTCCACAACAGCCTCATGCTGGTCACCGCACTCAATCCCTACATCGGCTACGAAAACGCCGCCAAGACCGCCAAGAAGGCCTACAAGGACAACATCTCTCTGAAAGAAGCCTGCGTGGAGCTGGGCTTCCTTACCGCCGAGAAATTCGACGAGGTGTTCCATCCGGAGCAGATGGTCTGAGGCATCAATATCAAGTGAAATTCCGTTCCCTGAGCCGCCGAAAGCGGCTCGGGGAATGCCCATAGATTTCCCACAAAGGGAGGATTAACCATGAAAGTCACCTACTATCCCGGCTGCACCCTGCGCACCAAGGCAAAGGAGCTTGACACCTACGCTCACAGAGCCGCGAAGGTTCTGGGCGTTGAGCTGGTCGAGCCGGAAAACTGGCAGTGCTGCGGCGGAGTGTTCTCCTACGCCAAGGACGACATCGGCTCCAAGCTGCCCGCCGTCCGCGCGCTGATGGATGCCCGGGACAAGGGCGAGCCGCTGGTCACCGTTTGCTCGGCCTGTCACAATGTCATCAAACAGACCAACCATGCCATGCAGACCGACGGCGATTTTGCCGCCCATGTCAACAACTATCTCGCTCAGGAGCCGGAGTCTCCCTCCTACAAAGGAGAAGCCAGAGTGCTCCATTACCTCGAGCTGCTCCGGGACGAGATCGGCTTTGAGGCGCTGAAGGAAAAGGTGGTCAATTCCCTCGAGGGAAGAAAGATCGCTGCATACTACGGCTGCCTGCTGCTCAGGCCGTCCAATGCCATGCGGATGGATGATCCGGAAAATCCGCAGATCATGGAGGATATGCTCCGCGCTCTGGGCGCCGAGCCGATATACTGGCCCGCACGCAACGGCTGCTGCGGCGGATATGTCACCCTTGAGGACAAGGAGCAGGCTAAGAAGAACAGCGCCAAGATCGCCGCCAACGCCGCTGCCTGCGGCGCTGAGATGATCGTGACCGCCTGCCCGCTGTGCAAGTACAATCTTGAAAAGAGCGGAACCGGTCTTCCCGTAGTTTACTTCACCGAGCTGCTGGCCGAGGCGCTGGGTGTGAAGGAGGAAGCATGATGCAGAGCAAAAACGACCTTCGCCGCGAACAGATACTGCGCATGAGCGGCGTAAATCCCAGAAAATGTATGAAGTGCGGCAAGTGCACCGCTACCTGCCCCTCCTTTGACGAGATGGAGTACCATCCCCACGAGTTTGTGTACATGGTGGAGTCGGGCGAGATTGAGCCGCTGATCAAATCAGAGTCCCTTTACAAGTGCCTGACCTGCTTTGCCTGCGTGGAAAAGTGTCCCAGAAGCGTGGAGCCGGCCAAGCTCATTGAGGCTGTGCGCAACATCGTCATCCGCGAAAAGGGCGGCAGCCGCCTTACTCCCGACGGCATTCCCGCTCAGCTGGACGAGGATATGCCCCAGCAGCTGCTCATGGCGGCGCTTCGCAAATATAGCAAATAATAAATCCGTAACCCGGAGGAAATAGATATGCAGAGAATTGGTGTATTTGTATGCTGGTGCGGCAGCAATATCGCCGGAACGGTGGATGTCAAAGCTGTTGCCGACGCTCTCAGAAGCGAGCCGGGCGTGGTTTTCTCCACCGAGTACCAGTATATGTGCTCTCAGGCAGGTCAGGATATCATCAAGGCCGCCATCGCCGAGCATAACCTGACCGGCGTAGTGGTGTGCTCCTGCTCCCCCAGAATGCACGAAGCCACCTCCCGCAAGACCGCCGCAGCCGCCGGTCTTAACCCCTACATGGTGGAGATCGCCAACATCCGCGAGCAGTGCTCGTGGATACACAAGGACATGGCCACCGGCACCGAGAAGGCTATCATTCTCGGCAAGGCAGCCGTTGCCAAGGTCAACCTCAACGCCCCGCTGACTCCCGGTGAGTCTCCCGTGACCAAGCGTGCCCTCGTCATCGGCGGCGGTATCGCCGGCATCCAGACCGCACTGGATATCGCCGACGCAGGCTTCCCCGTGGACATCGTGGAAACCAAGCCCACCATCGGCGGCAAGATGGCTCAGCTGGACAAAACCTTCCCCACCCTCGACTGCGCCGCCTGCATCCTCACTCCAAAGATGGTGGACGCGGCTCAGCATGAGAATATCAGGATCATCTCCTACGCCGAGGTCACCGAGGTCAAGGGCTTCGTGGGCAACTTCGACGTTACCATTAAAAAGAAAGCCAGATTTGTCAAGGAAGACATCTGCACCGGCTGCGGACTGTGCACCGAAAAGTGCCCCCAGAAGAACGTTCCCAACGAGTTCAACCTGGGAATGGATAACCGCCGCGCCATCTACATTCCCTTTGCTCAGGCTGTACCCAAGGTAGCCACCATCGATCCCAACTACTGCACCAAGCTCAAGACGGGCAAGTGCGGTGTGTGCGCCAAAGTGTGCACCGCCGGAGCCATCGATTACGAGGCAAAGGACGAATATATCTACGAAAAGTACGGCGCAATCGTAGCCGCCACCGGCTTCAATCCCATCTCCATGGAGAAGTTCGACGAGTTTGCCTACAACAGCTCCAAGGACGTCATCACCTCCCTTGAGTTCGAGCGCCTGACCAACGCCGCAGGTCCCACTGCGGGCAAGCTGCTCAGACCCTCCGACGGCGAGCATCCCCACACCATCGTGTTCGTGCAGTGTGTTGGCTCCAGATGCGATGCTTGCAACGAAAAGGGCAAGGAATACTGCTCCAAGATCTGCTGCATGTACACCGCTAAGCACGCCATGCTCACCCGTGACAAGTACCCCGACACCGAGGTTTATGTATTCTACATCGATGTGCGTACCCCCGGTAAGAACTTCGACGAGTTCTACCGCCGCGCCGTTGAGGAATACGGCGTGAAGTACGTCAAGGGCATGGTGGGCAAGGTTTCTCCCGTGGGCAACAAGCTCAAGGTGCAGGCCTCTGACCTTATCGCCAACAAGCAGATGGTCATCGATGCCGACCTTGTTGTCCTTGCCGCCGCCATCGAGCCGGATAAATCCGCCCGGCCTCTCGCCACCATGCTGACCGCCAGCATGGATACCAACGACTTCTTCACCGAGGCACATCCCAAGCTGCGTCCCGTGGAAAGCCCCACCGCAGGCGTGTTCCTGTCGGGAGCCTGTCAGGGCCCCAAGGACATCCCCGATACCGTCGCACAGGCAGGTGCTGCCGCATCCAAGGTCATCGGTCTGCTGGTAAAAGACAAGCTCAAGGGTAACCCCTGCGTTGCTCAGTCGGACGAACTGATGTGCAACGGCTGCTCCTCCTGCGAGCGCGTGTGCCCCTACGGCGCAATCACATATATTGACAAGGAATTCAGAATGCCGGACAGAACCACTCAGGTTCGCAGAGTGGCTTCGGTCAATCCCGCCGTCTGTCAGGGCTGCGGTGCCTGCACCGTTGCCTGCCCGTCCGGAGCAATGGATCTCAACGGCTTCAAGAACAGCCAGATCATGGCGGAGGTGGACGCAATATGCAAGTAAATGAATACAGACCGCTGATCGTTGCCTTCTGCTGCAACTGGTGCTCCTACGCCGGTGCCGACCTTGCAGGCAGCAACCGCCTTGCCTATCCCGCCGACGTAAAGATCATCCGCGTGCCCTGCTCCTGCAGAGTCAACCCCATGTTCGTTCTGCGTGCCTTCCAGAGAGGCGCGGACGGCGTTATCATCTGCGGTTGTCACCCAGGCGACTGCCACTACACCTCGGGCAACTACTACGCCCGCAGAAGAATGACCGCTCTGTTTTCCATGCTGGATTACCTCGGCATCGAGCGAGAGCGCACCCGTCTTGAGTGGGTGTCAGCCGCCGAGGGCGCAAAATTTGCCGCCACCATGAACGACTTTGCCGAAAAGGTAGCCGCTCTGGGAGAGAACAAGAGACTGGAGGATCTGCGATGCAAGCGATAACCAGAGAAGTACTGACCGCGAAAGCTATTGCATTGCTTTCCGACGGTACTGTTGACCGTGTGCTGGGCTGGAAGAAGGGTGAATTTGGTTACGATGTCACTCCCGGCATTTTCACCGGCGCTCAGCAGCTTGAAAATGAATTTGTGTGGGGCGATTTCTGTGCTCCCAACCTTTCAAAATATCTCCTCGCCGAGACGAGAAAAACCGAAAGCAAGGTGCTTGTTTTCCTCAAGCCCTGCGACACCTACAGCTTCAACCAGCTGCTCACCGAACACCGCTTCGACCGGGAGAAGGTCTATGTTATAGGCGTTCCCTGCGAGGGCATGATTTCCGAAAGCGAAATCAAAGCAAAGGCCGAGGGCATCGCTTCCGTCACCGACAACGGTGACACCGTGACCATCGCAACCCTGTATGACGGCGACATCACCGTGCCCAGAAACGAACTGCTTCCCGACCGCTGTGTCAACTGCAAGTCAAAGCAGCACGTTGCCTACGACGAGCTGCTTGGCGAGGAAGGCCAAGTCCTTGACTCTGCCCGCTTTGACGAAGTCGAGAAGATCGAGAGCATGACTCCCGACCAGCGCTTTGAGTTCTGGCAGGGTGAGCTGGGCCGCTGCATCCGCTGCAACGCCTGCCGCGATGTGTGCCCCGCCTGCACCTGCGAGAAGTGCGTTTTCGACAACCCCAAGTCGGGCATCGAGAGCAAGGCTCCCTCGGACAGCTTCGAGGAAAAGATGTTCCATATCATCCGCGCCTTCCATGTGGCCGGACGGTGCACCGACTGCGGCGAATGCTCCAGAGTGTGCCCCCAGAATATTCCTCTCCACCTGCTCAACCGCAAGTTCATCAAGGACTTTGACGGTCTCTACGGCGAGTATCAGGCAGGCGATGAGGTGGGCAGCAGAGCTCCGCTGGTAAACTACGACTTTGACGACATCGAGCCGGGCGAGGCCGTGGAAAGGGGATGCAGCCATGCGTAAGATATCTCTTGAAAAGCTGAACGACCTCTTTGCCGCCATCGCTGAAAAGCAGGCTCTCTACCTGCCCGTGGACACCGCCGCCGGCGCTAAGTTCGAGCAGTGGAGCGAGGGCGTACAGCTCTCCGACGCGCTCAACACCGTGCGCAGCCCCAAGGATTTCTTCTTCCCCCAGAGCGAGGATCTGATGAAGTTCAGGACCGAGGGCAAGAAGATCGAGATAATCGACATCCGTGACGAGCACGAGGATTTTGTCATCTTCGGCGTAAAGGCCTGCGACGTGCGCGCCTTTGCCGTGCTTGATAATGTGTTCCTCAGCGATCCCGTCGATACCTACTACAAGAACCGCCGCGACCATGGCGTTATCATGTCCATGGCCTGCAATAAGCCGGCGGAAACCTGCTTCTGCGGCACATTCGACATAGACGCCGCCGATCCCGAGGGCGACATCGTCTGCCACATGACCGACGACGCTCTGTTCCTCGATGCCAAGACCGACAAGGGCGCTTCGCTGATGGCTCAGCTTGAATCCATCACCGAGGAATGCGGCAGCGAGGCCGTCAACGAGCAGAAGGCTATCATCAGGGAGCGCCTTTCCCGACTTCCCCTTGCCAGCCTGACCAAGGATGCCTTCGGCGAGGGCAAGACCCAGAAGTACTTTGACGCTCCCGAGTGGAAGGAGCTGTCCGAGGCCTGCCTCGGCTGCGGCACCTGCACCTTTGTGTGCCCCACCTGCCAGTGCTATGACATCCGTGACTTCGACAATGGCCGGGAGGTCACCCGCTACCGCTGCTGGGATTCCTGTATGTACTCCGAGTTCACCAAAATGTCCGCCGGTCAGCCTCGTCTGACTCAGATGGAGCGCTTCAGACAGCGTTTCATGCACAAGCTGGTGTACTATCCCGAGCGCTACGGCGGACTGTTCTCCTGCGTGGGCTGCGGCCGCTGCCTTGCCAAGTGCCCCATCCGCATGAATATCGTTAAGGTAATGAAAAAACTGGGAGGTAACGACTAATGGAAAACATCAAAGAACCTCTCATTCCCGCCATTGGCGAGGTTGTTGACATCCGCATCGACACTCCGGACATCAAGACCTTCCGCGTGGTTACTCCCGACGGTGTAAAGCCCTTCATCCACAAGCCCGGTCAGTGCGCCATGCTGTCCGTGCCCGGTGTCGGCGAGGGTATGTTCTCCATCACCTCCTCGCCCACCAACGAGGAGTACATGGAATTCTCCATCAAGAAGTGCGGCTGCGTCACCGAATGGCTCCACGCCATGGAGGTGGGTCAGCAGATCACCATCCGCGGCCCCTACGGCAACGCCTTCCCCGTGGATACAGAATTTGCCGGCAAGGATATGCTGTTCATCGCCGGCGGCATCGGCCTTGCGCCTCTGCGCTCGGTCATCAATTACTGTCGCCACTACCGTGACCGCTACGGCAAGATCGACATCGTCTACGGCGCCCGCTCCAAGGATGATCTGGTTGACTACAACGAGATCATTACCGAATGGATGGCCGACGAAGGCGTCAATGTCCATCTGACCATCGACAATCCCCAGGAGGGCTGGGACGGCCATGTGGGCTTTGTTCCCAACTATGTCAAGGAGCTGGGCTTCGATACCAACAAGACCGCCATTCTCTGCGGCCCGCCCATTATGATAAAATTCACTCTGGACGGTCTGATGGCTCTGGGCTTTGAGAAAACCCAGGTGTACACCACTCTTGAAATGCGCATGAAGTGCGGCATCGGCAAGTGCGGCCGCTGCAATGTAGGCAGCAAGTACATCTGCAAGGACGGCCCCGTTTTCCGCTTTGACGAGCTGGACGAGTTACCCGATGAATATTGATTTCCGAAAGGAATTAAATAACATGGAAAATATGGTTAATGTATATCTGTTCGGCAAGAAATACGAGGTGCCCGCCGACCTTACCATCATGCGGGCCATGGAGTATGCCGGATATCAGCTGGTGCGCGGCTGCGGCTGCCGCAACGGCTTCTGCGGCGCCTGCGCCACCATCTACCGCATCAAAGGCGACCGGGAGCTGAAAACCTGCCTTGCCTGCCAGACCAAGGTCGAGGAGGGAATGTTCGTTGCCACACTGCCCTTCTTCCCCCTCGTCAAGCAGGTTTACGACATCGAAAAGATCAGCGCCTCTCAGCAGGTCATGATGCAGCTGTATCCCGAGATCTACGCCTGCATCGGCTGCCACGCCTGCACCAAAAACTGCACTCAGGATCTCAACGTCATGCAGTACATCGCCTACGCTCAGCGGGGCGAATTTGAAAAGTGCGCCGAAGAATCCTTCGACTGCGTAATGTGCGGCGTGTGCACCACCCGCTGCCCCCCCGGCACCTCCCACCCTCAGGTGGCCATGCTGGCCCGCCGACTGAACGGCAAGTACATCGCGCCTCACTGCGACCATCTGGATGACCGCATCCAGGAGATCCAGGACGGCAAGTTCGAAGAGCTGAT
>JAZSQO010000047.1:0-8706 GCA_045538015.1 Acutalibacteraceae bacterium
CTCGCCCGAGTTCTTTTCGGCGCTTCCTTTTGCGGTTGTTTTCTCCGGTATTCAAGGGTATAATATAATCAATTACCCAACGAAAGGAACGGAACATATGAATATATCCACCGGCAGTGTTGTACACGGCTTTGAGGTCACCGGTGTTCGTGCCGTTGAGGAGCTCTCCGCGGTGTGCTGTGAGCTGCGCCATATAAAGACCGGCGCTGAGGTTGTCTGGATGGACAACGGAGCGGAAAACAAGCTCTTTTCCATCACCTTCAAGACCATTCCCGAGGACAGCACCGGCGTTTTCCATATCCTTGAGCATTCGGTGCTGTGCGGCTCGGAAAACTATCCGGTCAAGGAGCCCTTTGTGGAACTGCTCAAAAGCTCCCTCAACACATTCCTCAACGCCATGACCTTTCCGGACAAGACCATGTATCCCGTGTCCTCCCGCAATAAAACCGACTTTATCAACCTTTCCCGGATTTATCTTGACGCGGTGTTCAAGCCCGCCATCCTCTCCAATCCAAATATCTTTTATCAGGAAGGCTGGCATTTTGAGCTGGAGGATTCACAAGAAGAACCGACCTACAACGGCGTTGTGTTCAACGAGATGAAGGGAGCCTACTCCTCGGTCGACCGCACTGCCCATCAGGCTCTGTGCCAGCGGCTGTTCCCCGACAGCTGCTACGGTCTGTCCTCCGGCGGCGATCCCGAGTGTATTCCCGACCTGACCTACGAGCAGTTTCTTGCCGCCTATCGCCGCTACTACCACCCCTCCAACGCGCGGATCTTCCTTGACGGCTCCGTGCCCCTCGATGAGATTCTGACCATAATCGATGAGGAATATCTGTGCGGCTATGAGCCTCTGGAAAGCCCGGTGGAGCTGCGTATGCAGGCGCCCATCGAAAGCTGCGAGAGCGTGTGCGAATACGAGATCGGCCCTCAGGACGATCCCGAGGGTAAGGATCTGATGATCCGCGGAAAGGTCATCTGCGACTGGTCTGACCGGGTAAAGCAGCTGGCCTGCTACGCGCTGGGCCAGTACCTCACAGGCTCCAACGACGCTCCGCTGAAAAAGGCCATCCTCGAGGCGGGGCTTGGTCAGGATGTCACCATGGCGGTAGAGGACGGCGTGGCTCAGCCCTTTGTTTATCTGATGATACGCAACGCCTCCCACGACAGCCGTTCCCGCGTCGACGAGGTCATTCAGAATACCGCTCAGCGTCTGCTGGACGACGGGCTGGATATCGAAAGCATCGAGGCCTCGGTCAACCACGCGGAGTTCGGCCTGCGTGAGGGCGAGGAGCCTGCCGGTCTTGAGCGGGCGATATACGCCATGAGCTCATGGCTTTACGGCGGCGACCCGCTGCTTTATATTGTTCAGGATGAGGCTTTCCGCACGCTGCGTGAAAGGCTCGACGGGGAATACTGCGCCGGGCTGCTCCGGGAGCTGCTCCTCGACACGGAGCACACCGCCACCATCTAATATCTACCCTCCCGCACCCTTGGCGAGGAGCGCAGAGAAAAGGAGCGTCAGCGCCTGCAGGCCGCAAGCTCCGGCTGGAGCGAAAGCGACCGAGCCGATGTGCTCGCCCTCAACCGTTCGCTCACGGAATGGCAGCAGACACCCGACAGCCCGGAGGCTCTGGCCGCGCTGCCAACACTGCGCCTTGAGGAGGTCAGCTCCGAGCCGGAGGAGCGTATAACCGACCTGCGCTCCGTCAACGGAGTGACCGTCCTTACCCATCCTTCACCCTCCCGGGGCATTGTTTATTTCTCTCTCTACTTCAACATTTCCGATATACGCCGCGAGGATATTCCCGCCGCTTCTCTGGCGGCCTCTCTCCTCGGCCGGCTGCCCACCTCCTCCCACACCGTTGCTCAGCTCGACCGGGAGATGAAGGCTCATGTGGGCAGCGCCTCCTTCGCCGTGCACGGTATCGGCACCGTGGGAAACACCTCGGCCTGCCGCCTGCTCTTCACTGCCCGATGCAGTGTTCTTGAGGAGAAGTTCGACAAGGCAGTGGCTCTTATTACCGAAATACTGACCGACACCCGTTTTGATCGCCTTGAGGACATCCGCACTCTGGTAAGCCAGCAGTACGACCGCGCCCGCCGCTCCATTATCGGCAGCGGACACCGCTACGGTATGTACCGCACCCTTTCCTGCTTCTCCGCGGAATTTGACGCCAAGGAACTGACCGACGGCTACAGCTACTACGACTACATCCGCTCCCTGAAGGAGGACACCGACCGACAGCTTCGTGACTTCTCCGGCTTTGCCGGTGACTTTGCCGCAAAGACGTTCTGCTCCGGCCGTCTCACCGTCAGCGTCACCTCCGGCACCGACGACCGCTACGCCGAAAGGATACTCTCCGCTTTGCCTGAAGGCCCGGCTCCGGCTGCCGAGGAATACACTCCCAGTCTTCCCCAGCGCCGACGGGAGCAGCTGGAAATTCCCGCCGCGGTATCCTTCGCGGCCATGGGAGCCAACGTATACTCCCTCGGCTTTACCGATTGTGCCGAGCTGCGTCTGCTCTCCCATATCGTTTCCTACCATCATCTCTGGAACGCCATCCGGGTGCAGGGCGGCGCCTATGGAGCCGGTCTGACCTCGAGCGACAGCGGAAATATCTGCTTTTACACCTACCGCGACCCAAACAGCAGCCGTTCGCTGGGAATTTTCCGCACGGTTTCCGATTTCCTGCGCGGCTTCTGTGCCGACGATAAGGAGCTGGACAAATCGGTCATCGGCTGTCTTTCCAACCTCGACACCCTTGAGTCGATAAAGGACAAGGGTATATCCGCGGACAACGACTATTTCCGCGGCATCACACACAGCCGCCGCACCGAGATCTGGCAGGGACTGCTGCGCACCGACAAGCAGAAGCTGCTCCGGCTGGCCGGTCTGCTTGACCGAATTGCCGAGCAGGGCGCTGTGTGCGTTATAGGTGGCGCGGACATCGTTTCCGGCTGCGCCGAGGAGCAGCTGGCCGCTCTGACCTTCTGATACTATTATTTGATAGAAAGCTTTAATAGTGAAAACGAGGATAATTTGATGCAGAACGAGGATAACGACGCAGGCGGGCTGTCGCCCGCCAAGGAGGCAGACGAAGTTATGCGCAAATTAGACCGTTTGCAACTAAATATTTCTATTAAATAATAGTATGATTATTGCCAAAAACACAAAGCTCCCGAAGCCTGCGTAATGGCTTCGGGAGCTTTATTGTTGTTCGGTTAAATGATGCCGACCGAGTTTTCAAGCTGAGAAAGCAGGGTCTTGTAGAAGCCCAGCTGGTCACGCACCGTGGCCACCCACATTTCCGTTGCGGTGGGAGTGGCAAATTTCATCTTCTCGTATTTGGTCAGGTTGGCTATCTGGTCGTTGCACATATCCATCTGCCATTCGAGGGGATGGTTGATAAAGTCCCTGAAGCGCAGATTTTCGTGCAGGCGGTAAAGTCCGAAACGGTCAATGTTGTCCGCGTCGCTTACACTCTGGACAAGGCTGGTCATCTCGCCGGGGAAGTCGGCCTTTCCGTCCACGTGGATGGCGATGCCGTAGAGCATCTGCTCGGCTATTTTTTCGTCAAAGCCGAAGCTTTCCACAATGGGGCGGGCAACGTGGGCCGAGAAACGGCCATGGTTTACCACATCGTCCTTGCCGTTTGCAAAGTTATCGCAGTAGCTGATGTCGTGAAGCAGGCAGGCGATAACCAGCGCATCGACGTCAAAGCCTTCCTTTTCAGCTATTTTCTTGCCGATATTGGCCACACGGATGGTGTGCTCATAGCGGTATTTTTTGTCATAGGGCTTATCGGCATAGTACTCACTTGCGTCAAATTTCCGCCGGACGAAGTCCATCGTCACGCTGATTCTATCCACAAAATTCCTCCAGTATACCATAACGGTTGTTAGTTAATAAACATTTATAATCATCTTACTCCTATCCCGGAGAAAATTCAATAGGAATATGAAAATATGGATAGATTTTGCAAAAAACAGCATTCACATAATCATCTCATGGCTGAAAAAGTGCTCCTGAAACTCTATCTGCTCTTCGATTTTCTCCCGGGAAAGCTCCACTCCCTCCGGGACAACCACCCACTTATCCTCGCAGTCGTCGGTGCGGTGAATGACCGCGGCCACTCTGCCTCTGAAGTGCTCCACGGGGCGGTCGATGCCCAGAATATACGCGTCCTGAAACTCGCCGTCGCCGCCAAGAACGCCCTCCACAAAGCCGTAGTTCACAGGATAGATCATGTCGGGATGCCGCGGATGAGACGCACCCATGGCCCGGTCGACTGTGACCTCGACCTCATAGCCGATCATTCTGTCTCTCCGCTCTATGCTCTGAACGTACTGAGCAACGCACACATAGTTTTCGATGTCGGCGGCGTCCAGTCCCTGATAGGCGCACAGCTCATCCCAGAGCCGCTCGCTGCCCTCCACATGATAGCAGCCCGAAGCCATATCAACTCCCACGAGTATTCTGCGGGACAGACGGTCAAGCCCCCTTCGCTTGCGATAAAGTATACTGCCATTCCCCTCATTGCGAAGGATAAAAGCCACCGGCTCGGGGCTCACGCCCTCCGGCAGCTTTTCTTTGCTGTGAGCGTTGCCGGTCACATTCCCGGCGATGATGTCCGATATCTCTGCGCTGTCCGCCGGCTCGAGGGGATACATCGCACGGAGATAGTCCAGCAGCTGTCTGCCGCTCCTGCGGTTGGGCTGCAGCTCTGCCTTTGCGGCTTCCCGTATTCTCCGCCACTGCTCAAGCTGTTTTCTGCTTGGTCGCGAGCTTATCACCGGCTGCACCACCTTTCTTTCCGGAGCGGGTCATATTCCTCCGTTGCAGTTAAATTCATATCTTGCACCGTCGCTGAACAGAACACCGTCGGTCAGCTTTATTTTCAGAATGACCGTATTCGGGTCGTCCTCGTTTATGTGGCCGTTGCCGTACCATGAGGCAAAAGCCGCTCTCAGGCGGGCGGCGATATCCGCGTTGGCTGCCGACTTTATGTGGCCGAGATTTTCGCCGACCCCATGTCCCGAAAACCATTCTCCGCTGATGGCCACTGCCGGATTTGCCTCAATATGCTTCACTTTGGCCGACAAGGCGTAGGTAATGGTAAAAAAGCTGCCGCCGAAGAATATCGCGTCGATGGTTCTGACCCATGGCATTCCATGGGAATCAACCGTCGCCAGCGCCATCAGTGAATCACCGCCGAAGCGCTCGGTCAGTATTTCAATGTGTTTTTCCATGAAGCATAATCTCCCTTCGCGGAAATTTACCCCTCCAGTGCCGCAAGGTCGGATCGCTCATAGCGGTTGTTACCCTGCAGGCTCTTTTTGTATTTCCAGCATACAATGGCGTCTTCCAGAGTCTTGCCCTTGTTGTCTTCAAAGAAGTCGCGGATGTATGTGTTGTACTCGAACTGTTTGTCTATGGTTGTTTTTCCTTTTTTCTTTTCGGCCAGAATGTCATAGTAGGCTTTTATGGCCTCTCCATAGGTTTTCCCCGCATTGCTTTTCAGCCACTTCTGAAAGAGCACATTGAAGGAAAAGCCCTTGCCTATTTTCTCCCTGAAGAACGCCCGGTGCTTTTCCGAGCACACGATATCCGGCTCTATTATTGTTTTCTCGGTGATGGAGCCGATTTTCACCGTCGCCTTTCTGCTGGGAGATGCCGCGGACACTTCGCCGGTGTCAAGAAAGCGGGCAATTCTGTCCGTAAGCTCTGTTTTGCCTCCCGAAACGGGCAGGCTGTTTTCCCGGCAGAAAGCCACCAGCTCTTCCTTCAGATAATAAAAGCTGCGGAAGGTCTTTCCGTCAATGCCTCTGTTCAGCTCCGGTCTTTGGTTCATCGGCGTTGTCTCCAATAAATAATAAATTTACATTTTGGGCAGTAGAGCCGGATTTCGCACTTGCCCCAAGCCGTCGTCTCTTATAAACGCACCCACCCATTAATAAGCTACATATTCCAGTGCTCAGAACTTACCGGATCCCCTTCAGTTTCCCATGATTCAAACTCAGGCTCAACTTTGTATGAAGGATCATAATAACTCCGAATGTATTGCGCCGCCCTAAGTTCGGCATGTTTAAAGTTTGTGACACCATTTTCATCATACTCAAGGTTATTCATAAAAATCGTAAAAACCTGTTCAGCGAAAGAACTGTCCTCTTTGATGTCACTTACATAATCTATATTTCTGAGCAGCTCCACGCCTATTGTGCCATGTGCAAACCAATACGCAAATTGTCTCACTGCACCTTTTACATATTTATTTACCTTCATGTCATTTGCCTCCTCTTGATTTACCTTTCAGGATACGGTTCGATTCCCAGCGAATACTTTACCTCATTCAGCAGCTCTTCGTCGGGCAGGTCGCTGGAAAAGGGATCGGCATCCTCCATGACATTGTGCAGAAGCTCATCAGCTGACCCGCACTCTATGACGATGAAAGGTCTTCCGGAAAAGCGGATCTCGATCACTCTGTAGTATTTTCCGTTGTACTCATAGGCTTTTTCATCAGCTCTTTCGGGAGCGTATGTATCCTGCGCACACAGAGAAGCCGGCGAAATCTCGCGGCCGCCCAGCATTACGATGAATCTTTCTATCTTCTCCTTGACCGATCCGGACGCGCTGCTTGTGATGCTTTCTTCTTTACGCACATTCATCATTCCTTGAATAGAACTGAGTCTGTCCTGGCTTTCTGCATACGAATACTGGTCTTTTATCTTGTCAAAAGGACAACCGTCTCCACATGATTTGTATGCGGGAACATATCAACCGGCGTGATCTTTCTGACCTTGTAGCCGTTCCTTGAAAAATACAGCAGATCCCGGGCGAGGGTCTCGGGATTGCAGGAGATATAAACCACTCTCTCCGGGGCCAGCTTAACCACCGAGCTCATGAACTCAACGGTGCTTCCGGCTCTGGGCGGATCCATAATGACTCCGTCCAGCTTGGTTTTCTTTATAGCGAGAGTTCTGAGGAATTTGCTTGCGTCGTCGCATACAAAATTTATGTTCTCAATGCCGTTGAACTTTGCGTTTTCCTTTGCGTCCTTGACAGCCTCCGCGTTCACCTCAACGCCAATCACCTTGCCGGCTCCCGCCTTTGCGGCCAGTATGCCGATGGTTCCGGTGCCGCAGTAGGCGTCCAGCACCGTTTCGCTGCCCTTCAGGTCGAGGTATTTCATGGCGACGGAATAGAGCTTTTCCGTCTGAACGGGATTGACCTGATAGAAGGACTTTGGAGATATGCGGAAGCGGCAGCCCATCAGCTCGTCCTCGATCCTGCCATCGCCATACAGCACGATGCTGCGCTCTCCCAGCACAAGGGCGGTGAAGCGGCTGTTTATGTTCTGCACGATGGTGGTGATCTCCGGATGCTCCTGAAGCAGCGCGTCTATAAAATCTTTCTTCCTTGGGAACACCGGAGTGCCGGTGACCAGCACCACCATTAGCTGGCCGGTGGAAAAGCTGCGCTTGACCAGCACATGGCGCAGAAAGCCCTTGAGTGATTTTTCGTTGAACACGCCCAGCTTGAAGCGGTCGGCAAGCCTGCGGATGGTCACGATCACCGCGTCAGCTTTCTCGTCCTCGATAAGGCAGCTGTCCACGGGCACGATCTTATGGGTGGAGGACTGGTATATTCCGGAGATGATTCCCCGTCGGTCAAGGCCGAAGGCCGCCTGCACCTTGTTGCGGTAATGATAGGGATTCTCCATGCCGATGATGTCATCCACACGGCACATCTTACCCATCAGCTTGATGACCTTGCTCTGCTTGTAGCAAAGCTGCTCGGCGTATTCCATATTCTGAAGCTGACAGCCGCCGCATCTTTTATACACGGGGCAGTTGTGTGCTTTGTTTGCCATCTGGTTTTCTCCTTTGCAAATCGGTTTTTCAATCCAAGTGCATTATATAAAATGTCGCGTCAAATGTCTCGCTCCCATCATAACGCGAGTACTGTCCATACCGTTCAAATTGAAATCCGCACTTTCTGATCACATTGCCTGAAGCGGTATTGAGCGTTGCGTGGGCAGCACTGAAATCTCTCGCTCCCAGTTTCTGATATGCCCACTGTATCATAGCTTTTGATGCCTCAGTCGCATACCCGTTTCCCCAAAATATTCGGTTTATATTATAGCCTAATTCATAAGTGTTCTTCTCTGGGTCGAAAGTGATTGAACCGGAGCCAATCACCTTCCCGGTATCTTTCAGGCAAAAGCCAAACTCGTTTTTCTCTTCGTCCAGAGAAGATATCCAGTCTCCCACCTGCTCGATGCTTGTATACACAGGATACGGCATAAAGCGATTGACAATCGGGTCGCCTACCCACTCAAACACATCTTTGGCATCGTCCACGGTTAATGGTCTGAGAATTAACCTTTCTGTTTCTATTCTTCTATTCATATCACGCACATCTCCGCAACGCCGGCTTATTGCTTTGCCAGCAGAGCTACCGTCTCAACAGTAGTTTCAGAGTCCCAACCAATTTCCGATGTCTCCTGTCCGTCAAAGAACACGGGAAAACGGAATCTGATACGCTTGAGGATTCTGCCGTCCGGCTGCTCCTGCTCATGCAGTTCAATCCGCTCAATAAAGGAATGGAGAAATTCCTTTTTCTCCGCGTCGGTAAATCTATCATACAGTTTATCAAAATACAGAAGAAATTGATAGACCTGTTCACCGGAAATTTTCTGCTGA
>JAZSQO010000149.1:0-28541 GCA_045538015.1 Acutalibacteraceae bacterium
GTCTTTTCATCGTAATCCTCCGATGCGCAAATGCTTATTCGGTGAAGGAAGAAGCGTCAAGGGCGGTGTATTCATACACGCAGTTGGCCTGAGGAGTGGGATAATTCTTTTCCTTGACGAATATTCTTGTCTCGTCACTGGCCACGTATATGTTGGCCAGCGCCGCGCCCACATCGATGCAGTTGAGGTCTTCCATATACTTGATGGATATCATGGGACGCTTGCGGTAGATGTAGATGTTGGTGCCTTCGGTGATATAGCGCACCGGCTGGCGGTTCATGGCCGAGGGAGCAAGGCGGCCGGCGTCCAGCAGAGGCAGCAGCTCGGGAGAGCTGATCTTGCCCAGAACGATCTCGTGGAGCAGCTTGCGGTTGGCCTCCTCGGGGCTGAGACGGCGGGGAGCGTTGTCCGAACGGCCAAAGCAGACGGTGGCCACATAGGGCAGCTGACCGGCATCGTCCTCAGACTTGGGCTTGCACATACCCAGCCAGCAGGTGCCAACATCCTGCTCGGTGAGGAAGAGGATGATCTGCTGACCGATGAAACCGGCGTTTTCCAGATAACCGTCCTTGAGAACCGAGCGAATAACGATGTAATGCTGGGCGTTATGGCCGAGAACGGCGTGGAATTTGCGCAGATAATCCTCACGGGAGAGGATGGATATATTTGTCTTGATGCTGGAGTGCAGCGGCTTTATGGTGCCGATGAACTGCCGCAGATCAGCAAGAACGCTGTCCTTGATAGGCTCGGCGGTATAGGTTCGCACCGAGCGACGGGCAACAATAGCGTCTTTTCTTGTCATAGACTGATGCAACGCCGTTGCAGGCGTATACTCCTTTCAGAATGGATAAGGTTTCCTTAATGTATATTATAGTATACCGCTCCGGATAAATCCAGAATTATTTTCAGCCGCGGCGCACACTGTCGGCGAGGCGGTCAAGCTCCGACTGGCTGAAGCTGTAGCGCTTGTCGCAGAAATGGCACTCAACGTGAGCGCGGCCGCTTTCGTCGGCGAGGTTTCTGATCCCCTCCTCGCTGAGGGTGATGAGAGCGCGGGTGACACGGTCGCGGCTGCAGGAGCAGCGATACTCGGCCTGCTGGGGATCAAAGAATTCCACCTCAAAGCCGGACAGCGCCCGGGTGAGTATCTCCTGAGCGGAGAGACCGCTGCACATCATTTCGGAAAGAGGGGGCATTTCAGCAATGGACTTTTCGATTTTCACGATCTCCCGGTCATCAGCCGCGGGGAGAAGCTGGATAATGAGGCCGCCGGCCTTGTCCACCCGCCAGAGCTTGTCGAAGTGGACGCTCAGAGCGAACACGGTGGGGATCTGCTCGCTGGTGGCGTAGTAGCCGGTCAGATCCTCGGCGATCTCGCCGGAAACGAGGGGGCAGCGGGCGCCGTAAGGCTCGCCTACGCCGTAATCCTTGATGACCGAAAGCTCGCCGCTGGTTCCGATGGCACCGGAAACATCCAGCCGGCCGTTCTCGTCGGGGTAGAGCAGAAGCTCGGGTACCTGACAGTATCCGCGCACATTGCCCCGGGAATCGGCCACGGCGATAAGAGAGCCGATAGGGCCGCCGCCGTTGACGCGCACAGTTATGGAAGCGTTGTCCTCCTTGAGCTTTTCGCCCATGATGGACACGCCGGTGAGCAGCCGTCCCAGAGCGGAAGCGGCAACGGGAGTGCATTTGTGAATGCGCACAGCCTCCTTGACGATGTCGGTGGAATCAAGAAAAGCTCCGTGAACAAGTCCGTCGGAGGTTATACATTTCTGAAAAAGGCCCATAGAAAATCAGTTTCCTTTCTTGCGGCAGACATACACCACCCGCTGGGTTTTTTCCGAAAGGGCGGCGTCGGTATAATCGTCGTACTTTTCGGCGGCGGCAAGTCCCGCGCCGTCAAGCATCTGTGTTATCTGCTCGTCGGTATATACTCTCTCGCAGAATCTCTCACTGCTGCGGAAATAGGCTCCGTCCTCGTCCTGCTCGAAAAAATCCAGCTCGATTTCGACGGAATCGTCCTCCATCAGGTGGTTCTGCCACACGCAGTATACGCTGTCGAGGTCGTAGACAAAGACATTGTCCGCAAGGATCTCCCGGTGCTTGTAGGCGGTGTTCACATCGAAGATGAACACGCCGTCCGGCTCGAGAAACAGCGATACGCGGCGGAAAATCTCCTCAACAACCGAAGGATCGGTCACGTGGTTTATGCTGTCCAGCGTGCACACCACGGCGTCCACCGTGCCGTAGAGATCAAGCTCGTCCATCTGCTGGCAAAGGAACATCACGCCGGTGTTTTCCTTTGCACTGGCCACCGACAGCATATCATAGGAGCCGTCCACGGCGATCATGTCGTAGCCCAGCAAAGCCAGCTCAAGCGAAAGAGTGCCCGTGCCGCACGCCAGGTCAACGACCAGCGCGCAGCCGGGCTTATGTTTATTGAGAATATCACGGATATAACACGCCTTGGCAGGGTAATCGACATTCTCGGTCAGGGCGTCGTAATATTGAGCGAAAACTCCGTAGCTCATTACTTGCTTTCCTTGCTGGGGAGGATGCTGAGCTCTTCGGGAGTCATGCGGTCAAAGGCGATATCGTAGCCGTTGCAGCCGTAGTTAAGAGAACGGCTGACACGGCTGATGGTGGCGGTGGAAGCGCCGGTCTTGCTGACGATGTCGGCATAGACCCAGCCGTCCTTGAGCATCTTGGCAACGGCCAGACGCTGAGCCATGGCCTTGACCTCGGGTACGGTGCAAAGATCCTCAAAGAACTTGTACGCCTCCTCGAGAGTCTCGAGCTTCAATACTGCCGAAAGCAGAAAGTCTACATTGCTGTCTTTGATTCTGCTGTCCATAAAATCCTCCGTTAAGCCATTTGGCTTTATAGTTATTTATGTTGAAATGATGCCGATCTTGCAGTGGATCAGCCTTCGAGCTGCTGGTCGAGAAGCTCGCGCAGAGCCTCAACGCCTTCGCCGGTCATCGAGGAGAAGGGGATAAGCATCTCCTCGTCGCAGCCCAGCTCGTCGGGAAATGCGGCCATTCTGGCGGCCCGTTCAGACTTGTTGAGTTTGTCCACCTTGGTGAGCGCGATAACGGTGGGCAGTCCGGTCTCCTCGAGAAAGTCGAGCATGGTAATGTCGTCGGCGGTGGGCTTGTGACGGGAGTCGACCAGCATCACCACAAGGCGGATATCCCGCTCCTGAGCGAAGTAGCCGTCGATCAGACCGGCCCAGCGCTCCTTTTCGGAGCGGCTTACCTTGGCGTAGCCGTAGCCAGGAAGGTCGACAAGCCGTGCGCCTTCACAGCTGTAAAAGTTGATGGTTGCCGTTTTTCCCGGCTGAGAGCTTACCCGGGCAAGGGATTTGCGGCCGAGCAGCTTGTTTATCAGCGAGGATTTGCCCACGTTGGAACGGCCGGCAAATACAGCTTCAGGCACGGTGCAGGGAAATATCTGAGCCACTGTGCCGAACGCGGCCTCAAACTCGGCTTTCTCCAGCTTCATGTTTACCTCCGATGGTGGGGATGTAGGATACGGTGCCTTCACCGCTTCCGACCGGGTCGCCGGAGGGAGCGGGAAGGGACGCGAGGGCGTATTCAAGAACTTCGTCCAGCTTGCTGACTGGGATGATGTTCAGCGAGGAGCGCACGGCATCGCTCAGCTTGGACACGTCCGGTTCGTTCTTGGCGGGAATGAGCACGGTTTTGATACCGCACACCATAGCGGCCATGGTCTTTTCGCGCAGACCGCCGATGGGAAGTACCCGTCCGCGCAGAGTGATCTCGCCGGTCATGGCCACTGTGCCGCGCACCGGAATGCCGGTCAGCGCTGAGATGATGGCCGTGGCGATGGTTATGCCCGCCGAAGGGCCGTCCTTGGGAGTGGCTCCCTCGGGCACATGGATGTGGATGTCCTTGTTCTTGTGGAAATCCGGGTCAATGCCCCAGTCTCTGGCGCGGGAACGGATGTAGCTGATGGCGGTGCGGGCCGATTCCTTCATGACATCGCCGAGGGAACCGGTCAGCTCGAGCTTGCCGCTGCCCTCCAGAATGGCGACTTCAATTTCCAGCATGGTGCCGCCAACGCTTGTCCACGCAAGACCGTTGGAAATACCGGGCTCGGGATGAAGCTCAGGCTCATCCTTCTCGTAGCGTGCGGGGCCGAGCAGCTCGCCCAGCTCCTTTTCCGCGATTCTGACCCGTTCGGTTTCGCCGGAGGCTATCTTCTTTGCGGCCTTGCGGCACACGGAGGCGATCTCTCGCTCGAGGTTGCGCACACCGGCCTCGCGGGTGTAGCCGTCGATCAGCGCGGAAACAGCCTTGTCGGTTATGTGGAAGGTCTTGGAGGTAAGTCCGTGCCGGGAGATCTGCTTTTTGAACAGATGACGCTTGGCGATATGGAATTTTTCCTCGTGGGTATAGCTGGAAAGCTCAATGACCTCCATTCGGTCAAGGAGAGGGCCGGGGATACGACTGGCGTCGTTGGCCGTGGTTATGAACATGACCTGAGAAAGGTCAATGGGAAGGTCGATATAGTGGTCGTGGAAGGTGGAATTCTGCTCCGGGTCGAGAACCTCAAGCAGGGCAGAGGTGGGGTCGCCCCGGAAATCGCTGGCCAGCTTGTCCACCTCGTCCAGAAGAAGGAGAGGATTGAAGGAGCCGGCGAGGCGAAGTCCGTTTATTATCCGGCCGGGCATAGCGCCGATGTAGGTCTTGCGGTGGCCGCGGATGTCGGCTTCGTCGTGAATGCCGCCGAGGGACACGCGGTAGTATTTCTTGCCAAGAGCCTCCGCAATGGAGCGGGCGATGGAGGTCTTTCCCACGCCGGGAGGACCCACAAGACAGATTATCTGGCCCTTGATGTCGGGAGCCAGAGCACGAACGGCGATAAACTCAAGGATGCGCTCCTTGACCTTTTCCATGCCGTAATGGTCGCGGTCGAGCTTTTTCGCCGCCGCGGCGACATCCAGCTTGTCCTCGGTGGTGATGCCCCAGGGCAGAGAGAGACAGGCGTCGAGATAGTTGCGCTCAACCGAGGCCTCGTGGGAGCCGAAGGGCAGCTTGGCCAGCTTGTCGCAGGACTTGAGCAGCTGCTGAGCCTGCTCCTCTGGAATGGCCATGGACTGGATCTTTTCACGGAATATGTCGGCGTCCTGAGCGGGAGAATCACCGTCGCCCAGCTGCTCGCCGATGACCCGGAGCTGCTCGCGCAGATAGTATTCCTTCTGGTTTTTATCAATGTTCTGCTGGACGCGGCGTTCTATGTCGTGCTTGAGGTCGAGGAGCTGAAGCTCGCCGTTGAGGATGGCGATGAGCAGCTCGCAGCGCTTGGAATGGCTGGTCTCCTCGAGAAGCTGCTGCTTCTTTTCTCCCGGAATGGGAATGCTGTGGCCGATGAAGTCCACCAGCTCGCCGAGGTTGTCCATGGAGCCGAAGGCGTCCAGAACATTTTTATAGAGCTTTTCGTCGTCGGAACGGGTATATTTGAGGGCGGCATCACGCAGCAAACGGGTGAGCGCCTTTTTTTCGGAAATTGATCCTGCGGGCGTTTCTTCACATTCGCCGGCAAAACCGACTATCAGGCCGTTTTTGACCAGCATCGCGGTGATGGAAGCTCGGCAGAGGCATTCCACGCGAATGCGAAGGGCACCGGAGGAGGGATGGTTGATGACCTGCTTTATGGTGGCGATAACACCGATGCGATTGAGATCGTCGGTGGAGGGCTCATCAACAGTAGGATCCTTCTGCATGGTGATAAAGACTTCCTGCCCGGAATCAACGGCATAGCGGACAGCCTTTATGGAAAGAGGACGCACCATATCAAGCTGCTGTCCCACTCTGGGGAACAGCACCGTATCCCGAAGGACAACTACGGGCAGCGGGCCTCTTTTGGGAGTATTGTTCATTTCATGCTCCTGAAAAATAGTATTACACCGGGGCGAAGTCAGAAACAACGCCCCGGCAGAATATAAAATTGATGCTTATCACGCGGTGCCGGAGGAGGGAAGAGCGTTTCCGGCTTCGGCATCCGGCTCGGCCTGTTCACGCCTGATCCGGGGCTCGGCAGTGCCAAGCACGCATTCGCGGGTGATGGTCACTCTGCGGATGGTCGGGTCGGAGGGAACGGAGAACATGAGCGGTGTGAGGAGGTTTTCCACAACGCCGCGCAGACCGCGGGCGCCGGTTTTCTGCTCGAGGGCTTTGCGGGCGATCTCCTCCAGAGCGGCCGGTTCAAAGTCCAGAACAACACCATCCAGATCAAAAAGGGCGGCATACTGCCGGAGGATGGCGTTTTTAGGCTCGGTCATGATCTTGATAAGGGCGTCGCAGTCAAGGTCATTGAGCGAGGTGAACACCGGCAGACGGCCGACGATCTCGGGGATCAGTCCGAAGCGGACGAGATCCTGAGGGATGGCTTTGCCGATGAGCGCGCTGTAGGCGGCGTCGCCCTTTACATGGAGGGGAGCGCCGAAACCGAGGGAGGAGTTGCCTACGCGCTTTTCGATAATGCGTTCGATGCCGTCAAAGGCACCGCCGCAGATGAACAGGATGTTGGTGGTGTCCACCTGAATGAATTCCTGCTGGGGATGCTTGCGTCCGCCCTGAGGCGGCACATTGGCCACAGTACCCTCAAGAATCTTGAGCAGAGCCTGCTGAACGCCCTCGCCGCTGACATCGCGGGTGATGGAGGGATTCTCCGACTTGCGGGCGATCTTGTCGATCTCGTCGATATAGATGATGCCCGATTCGGCGCGCTCCACATCCCAGTCGGCAGCCTGAATGAGACGAAGAAGAATATTCTCAACATCCTCACCGACATAACCGGCCTCGGTCAGAGTGGTGGCGTCGGCGATGGCGAAGGGAACATCCAGAATCTCAGCCAGAGACTGGGCAAGAAGCGTCTTGCCCACGCCGGTGGGGCCGAGAAGAAGAACGTTGCTCTTCTGCAGCTTGATGTCGCTTTCGGACATGGCGCTGCGGATGCGCTTGTAGTGGTTGTAAACCGCCACCGAAAGCGCGATTTTGGCGGCATCCTGACCGATGACGTGCTGGTCAAGATGAGCCTTGATCTCAGTGGGCTTGGGAAGACGCTTGAGGTCGTGCTTGCGCTTGGTTTCATGATACCTGCCGCCGTCGGAGATGATGCTGTAGCACAGCTCGATGCACTCGTCGCAGATATATACGCCGTTGCCCGATATCAGGCGCACAACTTCATCCTCACTCTTGCGGCAGAATGAACAGCGAAGGTTGTTTTCGGAATCCCGCTGGGACAATTATATCACCCGATCCTATCGTTTGGTTATGACCTTGTCGATGAGGCCATAGCTGACGGCCTCCTGGGCAGTCATGTAGTTGTCGCGCTCGGTGTCGATGCAGATCTGCTCGTAGGGCTTGCCGGTAGCTTCGGAAAGCATGGTGTTGAGCTTTTTCTTGAGCTTGATGATCTGATTGGCCTGAATCTCAATGTCAGTGGCCTGACCCTGAGCGCCGCCGAGGGGCTGATGAATCATGATCTCGCTGTTGGGCAGAGCGTAACGCTTGCCCTTGGCGCCTGCGGCCAGCAGGAAAGCGCCCATGCTGGCGGCCATGCCCACGCAGATGGTGGAAACATCGCAGGAGATATAATTCATGGTGTCATAGATGCCCAGACCGGCCATGACCGATCCGCCGGGGCTGTTGATATAAAGGCTGATATCCTTCTTGGGATCCTGACCCTCAAGATAGAGCAGCTGAGCGATAACAAGGCTCGCGGTAACATCGTTGACTTCCTCGGTGAGGAAAATGATGCGGTCATTGAGAAGACGGCTGTAGATATCGTAGGAACGCTCGCCGCGATTGGTCTGTTCCACTACCATAGGGACTAAACTCATCAGTGTTGCACCTCCGTGAATAATATATCGCCAGACCGGCCAAATATGAGCCGGCTGTGAATATAAGACAAAAGCTTACTTGCTTTCCTTGATTTTGGCACTGTCGCGCACCAGCTTGACAGCGGCGTCGGCAGCCAGATCGGCGCGCAGATCCTTGGCGGGGATGGCGTTCTTGACAGCCTCGACCTCCATCTGATACTGCTCGGCCAGCTTGGCGTACTCGGCATCCAGAGCCTCATCGGTGATCTCGATCTTCTCCAGCTCAACGATCTTCTCAAGAGCCAGACGGACCTTGACCTGATGGGTGGCCTGCTCCTTCATGCTCTCGCGGATAGCGGTCATGTCGCCGCCGGTGAACTTGATGTAGTCCTCGAGGGAGATACCCTGAGCCTGCAGGCGATAGGCGAACTCGTTGAGGTTCTGGTCGATGCGGTTCTCGATCATGGCGTCGGGAATGTCAGCGTTGAGCTTGATGGTCAGAGCCTCGAAAAGCTGATCGTCAACAGCGCGGTCGGCGCGGTCGGCAGCGGCCTTCTCCAGCTTCTTGGTCAGGTCGGCCTTGTACTCCTCAAGAGACTCGAACTCGGTGTAGTCCTGAATGAACTCGTCGTTGACCTCGGGCAGCTCGGTGGCCTTGATGGCGTGCAGCTTGCACTTGAAGACGGCGGGCTTGCCGGCCAGCTCCTCGGCGTGATACTCCTCGGGGAAGGCGACATTCACATCAAACTCGTCGCCGATCTTGCGGTCGACCAGCTGCTCCTCAAAGCCGGGGATGAAGTTGCCGGAGCCCAGCTCGAGCTGATAGCCTTCGGCCTTGCCGCCCTCAAAGGCAACATCGTCAACAAAGCCTTCAAAGTCGAACACGATGGAGTCGCCGTTCTGGGTGGCGCGGTCGTCGATGTCGATGATGCGGCCGTTCTTGCGGCGCAGCTTGTCCAGCTCGTCGTTGATGGCCTCCTCGGTGACCTCGGTGGAGGGTCTGATCAGCTTGATGCCCTTGTAGTCATCCAGCTCAACCTCGGGCTTTACGGTGATGACAGCGCTGAACTTAAAGCCGTTTTCGTTGATCTCGCTGACATCCAGATCGATCTTGTCGTCTACATATTCAAGGCCGGCCTCGTCGATAGCGGCCTGAAGAGCAACGGGATAAAGAGCGTTGACGGCGTCCTCATAGAAGAACTCCTTGCCGTACATCTTTTCGATGACACCGCGGGGAGCCTTGCCCTTGCGGAAGCCGGGAACGGCGAACTTACCGGAATTCTTGCGGAAAGCCTCTTCGCAGGCCTGGGCAAAAGCCTCAGCCTCGACTTCGATCTCGAGCTTCTTGCGGTTTACTCCGGCGTCGGTGCAGTTAATAAGTTTCATGATTGAAATCCTCCAAAAGAAATTTATGGTTGCATACCATAAGATTATAACATAAATCGTCGGGAAATGGAATACTCAAATGCCCGATAATAACGATTTTCTTTAAAAATATATGACATATATGTCAACAACCTGCCTCTCAGCCCTCAAGCAGAACCGGAGTGAACTGGCAGTAGTCGGCGGCGACCAGCTTCATTGCTATGTCCTCGAAGGTGCCGATGCTGGCCTTCTGATGGGAAGCGCCGTGCAGGTGGCCGTAAACACAGCGGCGCACGTTGAACTCATGCAGCACCTCCATGATCTCGTCGCAGCGGTAATCGCTGTACAGCGGCGGGAAGTGGAGAAAGACGATAGGCTCAAGACCGGTTTTGGCTCCTTCGGTGAGGGACATTCTCAGCCGGCCGGCCTCACGCAGCAGAACCAGCTGCTCGCCTGCGGGGCAGTCATAAGACCAGCCGCGGGTTCCGCACAGCACAAAATCCTTATATACAAAGCAGTTGTTGAAGAGAATGGAAAGAGTGGTAAAGCCGCTTCGCTCCAGATAATCATCCATCTTCTTTTTGGTCATCCACCAGTAATCGTGGTTTCCCTTCAGGATGATCTTTTTTCCGGGCAGAGAATCGAGAAAGGAAAAATCGTTGTAGGTGTTTTCCAGCTTCATGGCCCAGGAAATGTCGCCGCAGATGACCACCGTGTCGCCTTCCGACACCACGGCGCGCCAGTTTTTCTCCAGCCTTTCGGTGTAATTCTGCCACCCGTAAAATTTATCCATCGGCTTGTCGGTGCCGAGAGAAAGATGGGTGTCGCCGATGGCAAAAAGGGCCATGTTGATGTCATTCCTTTCATCTGATGAATAAGTGATGGAGAAGAGGCGCAGAATAATTCCGGCGGCGATCATGCCGCGAAAATAAAAATGTCCGGAGGAAATAGCTATGACTGATAAAAACGTAACCGGCCGCTACGAGGATAAGGTCAACCACATCAAATGCGAGGTCAGCAACTGCGTTTATCACGCCGGCGGCGACTGCTGCAACGCTCCCTGCATCGAAGTGACTCCGTCCTATGCCAGCAGCTGCGGTGACACAGCCTGCGCCACCTTCAAGCCCGAGCATAAGTAAACCCGGCTTTCCTGAACACGGGGCAGAAATAATCTGCCCCGTGAGACGGTCGGTTACATAGGTCCGGAATCATTAGCAGGAGCGGAAATAGTCGAGTACCTTCTTCATGGTAACGGCAGTGTCGCAGTGCTCGTAAGCGTAGCTGCGAACCTCTTCGTGAAGCCGGTCAGCTCCGTCACGGGCGAGGCTGTCCATCCACTCCGAAATGGCAAAGTAATCAAGAGGTGATTCGTCTGCCGGAACGGTAAAGAGGAATCGGTGTCCCTGAGGCAGAAAATCAAGGATCATTTCAGATATGACGGTGATGCCTCGAGCGAGATATTCCACCGTTTTCAGCGGACTGCCGTACAGCTCGCCCCGGCGATGGACTCCCAGAGCGCACAGTCCCACCGAGCACTTATCGAATACCTTGTCCAGTTCTTCGCCATATGTAGGGCCGTAGAATGTGACGCGGGTTTCCAGGCCGAGTTTGCGCACAAGGGCTTCGTAGCTCGCCAGCTCGGTGCCCTTGCCGCAGATGTGCAGATGGATATCACGGCGGCCGCCTTGCTCGTAGTATTGGCCGAGACCGGCGATGGCGCGATCCAGTCCGTGCCATGGCAGCATGGAAGACATGGAAAGGACATCCAGACGGTCAGAGGAGTATTCGCTTCGGGAGATTGGCAGATCATCCACCCTGACGCCGTTGGTCAGGATGATTGCCGGCACGCCGAAGATCTCGTCATATTTATTGAAGGTCGTGATCCGGTCGATAAGATTCCGGCATCTGGTGCGGTAGAATCGGTCGCAGAACAGCTTTGGATATCCTTTGAGCCCCTGCATACGCAGCTCCTTATCGTAAGGGTATGTGGGGATCTCAACAACATTTTTCAGCCCGAGGTTTTTCAGGCGGGTGAGCATTCGCTTCACATTGCCGCAGAAAAACTGGGAGCGCATATAACAGAAACCGTAGCCGCCTTTGGTGGCTTCGGCGAAGGCGGCGGTGGTGAGAACCCGGCGGCTGAACACACCTATGTCGCTTTCTATCACCGAACGCTCGTCGCCGCGTGAGACGGAGACACCGCTTCCAAAGCGGGAGACAAGGGTGACTGGATAGCCCGCGGCTTCAAAGGTCTTTACCTGGCTGTTTATCTTTTTTATGACGCCGCCAAACCGGCTGTCTGAAAAATCAACAAATGTGACATAAAGGAGCTTTGCCAATGATGAAACGCCCTTTCCTTCAGCTGTATTCCGGCTATGGACAAGCCGGACGCATAATCTAATTAATATTACATCAGCCCGGCGGTTCTGTCAACGGAACAAAATGTCGGTTTGTGTGACAAAATGTCGGTTTGTGTGATTTTTTGCTCAGTTTTGCCGCGGCAGACCAACGCGCTGGAAAATCGGTAGAACAAGTATTGTGCATATGTTTTTATTTGGTATAATGATTGTCATACGGGATGAGATCTAAAAGGAGTATACATATGAGCAAAATTAAATCTGGTACCTCGAAGTTCCGGGCAAACAAGCGATATATCGTTTGTGCGCTTGCCGGTGTTTTGATGCTGTGTGTGACAGCTGGGCTTCTGTGGCTGAATTACCCGGATGGAAAGGGAGAACCCGGATATACGGAGGGGATCGTCTTTTCTTTGAACGGAACAAACCGATACGGCCAGGCAAACAGCAGTATGTATCTTGAAAAACAGGGAGAGGCCTACGCGTCTGTAATAAATTACAGCGGCAGCGCCGAGCATATCGTTATACCGGATACATATGAAGGGCTGCCGGTCAGAGCCATCTCAGAGGACGCGTTCAAGGGAACAGACATAGTGAGTGTCAGAATTCCGGATACTGTTGTCACCATCGAGTCTGAGGCATTCAGAAGCTGCTCCGTTCTTGAAAGAGTGGCAATGTCAGACGCGGCGAAAGAAATCTTTGCCGGGGCCTTTGCCGACTGTTCTTTGCTGTCGGAAATATCGCTCCCGGAGGGCATAAAAGTAATTTCTTCGCGGCTTTTCTTTAACTGTTGCTCGCTGATTTCTATCAACATTCCCGGGAGCATAGAGCTGATCGCCGACGACGCATTCACCGGGAGCGGAGCAGAGCACTGCGTTGGCTATGCAAGTCTGGAAAATTATCCTGCTGGTGAGGATAATTCGGATCTGGTAATCGGCGAGCCTTTCCGAATGATAAAGCCCTACGGCTTTTCCTATTCGAAGAACAATGAGAGCGAGCTGGCATGTAATCTGGAACGAGTTACAGTGTCCGGCAATGTCAGAATAATAGGCCATAATGCTTTTGCGGGCTGCGGTAATCTGCGCGAAGTCAGAATATGTGAAGGAGCAGTCACTATTGCGGAGGATGCCTTCGCGTCGTGCTATGAGCTGGATATGCTGGTCATCCCGGACTCTGTGGTAAATATTTATGATGACCTTGGGCTTACAGAGGAAGGAAAGGTTATAAACGATAAACTTGTAATCTATTGTTCTGATGACTCCTTCGCCCGTTCCTGGGCGGAGGAATACGGCTTTGCCACAGCACCATTGAATAGAATTTCCCATAAGTGATTTGTTTTGCGAGAATGACAGACAAAGGCCCGCCCCACGCAGAAATCCTGCACGGGGCGGGCCAAATATTATTTTCTGTTCCGTCAGTTGTAAAGCTGTTCGATCAGGCTGGTGTCCTCGACGATGCGCAGGAAGTCGGTTCTGTAATCGTCGCACAGCAGACTGTCGCGGGAGAGAAGCTGCTGGATAACGCTGTCGTAGGTGGCGGTGCCGGCATACTGGGAGCCGCGCAGCAGCATACCGTACTGAGCCACCGCCGAGGCAAACACAAAGTTGTCGGAGGGCTGGTCGGTGTACGCGGTCTGTCCGATGGGATAGGTCAGCAGCTGGCTGATGTCGCCGTCCGGCTCCTTGTAGCGAACCTTGACGGTCAGATACTCATCGCTGCCGGTGGATTCGGTGGTCTGGTAGGTCAGCTCAGGAGCGTCGATCTCCATTGCCGAGTCAACGGTGACCAGCTCATAGAGAACGGTCACCCGGTGTCCGGCTCCGATCTCGCCGGCATCCTTGGTGTCATCGTTGAAGTCCTCATCGTTCATAACGCGGTTTTCGTAACCGATCAGGCGATAGCCCTTGACCACGGAAGGATTGAATTCCACCTGGAACTTGACATCCTTGGCCACGGTGAACAGAGTGCCGCCCATTTCTTCAATAAGCACCTTGCGCGCTTCGGATACGCTGTCGATGTAGTGGTAGCTGCCGTTGCCGTTGTCGGCAAGAGCTTCCATCTTGTTGTCCTTTATGTTGCCGGTGCCAAAGCCCATGACCGAAAGGAACACGCCGTTTTCGCGCTTCTTTTCCACCAGTCGGGTCAGCTCGCCCTCGCTGGAGGGGCCGACGTTCAGGTCACCGTCGGTGGCAAGGATGATGCGGTTGTTGCCGCCCTCGATGAAGTATTTCTCGGCTATGGCGTAAGCGGTGGTGATGCCCTGAGAGCCGGCGGTGGCGCCTCCGGCGTCGAGCAGGTTGATGGCGTCCATGATGGCCTGCTTGTCTCTGCCGGTGGCACCCTCAAGCACCACACGGTCGGAGCTGGCGTAGGTGACGATGGAGATTCTGTCCTCCTCGCCCAGCTGCTCGGTCAGCAGCATGAAGGCCTGCTTGACCAGAGGCAGCTTGTCGCTGGAGTCCATGGAGCCGGAGACATCAATGAGGAACACAAGATTGGAAGGAGGCAGAACGTCAGCGTCGAGCTTTTCAGCCTGCATACCCACCAGCATGAGCTGGCTGTCCTCGTTCCAAGGACACCGGCTTATCTCGGCAGTGACCGAGAAGGGCTCGTCGCCGTCGGGCTGAGGATAATCATAGGTGAAATAGTTGAGCAGCTCCTCGATGCGCACGGCGTCGGCAGGAGGCAGCTCACGGTCGTCGATGTAACGGCGCACATTGGTGTAGGACGCGGTGTCCACATCGGCCGAGAAGGTAGAGAGAGGATTGGTCACTACCGAGAGGAAACGGTTTTCGGTGATGGCGTTGTATTCCTCGGTGTCAAACTCCACTTCGTCGTAGCCCGGGTCATAGTCAGCCAGCTCATCGTTGATTGTGTAGCTGAAATCGTAGGTCGCTTCCATTTCCGCGCTTTCATAGACGGCCTCCGGAGCTGACGGTTCCATATAAGCGCCAGCATAGTCAGCTTCAGTCATAACGGCGGAGCATCCGGAAAGAGCGGTCAGCGTCATGATCGACGCCAGCAGCAAAGCGAGATTTTTCCTTATGGTTCTTTTCATGTTTATCCCTCCGATTTTCTTTTGTTGGGTACGGCTTTTGCCGTCCGTTCAACTGTATAACCGTCCGGCGTGGGAAAAGGTTGGAGGTTTATTAATAATTTTTTAATATTTTTTATCGCGGGGATTTCAGATTGGATCGGTTATCGCCACAGAGGGCGGTTCGTTACCGCCAAATCGGAACGTCCATGTTTCTCCGAGGTTGTTCTGCGCGATGATCGTGTCCTCACGGAGCGATGCCGCGATGAATGGATTTGATTCATCAAAGCAGGCGAGAAAGATGATTTCACCGTCCTTCGACAGACACACATAGCCTACCGAGCCGTGCGAGCCCTCGCCGCATTCCAGCAGCAGTCCTCCTTCGGCGGTGACTTCGTAGAGAGAACACAGCGCACAGGGGAGACAGCGGCTCTTTATGGACTGCGAAACGCAGGCAAGAGAAGCTATGCGGGGCGCTCCTTTACATGGATCGGGCTGGCTAAGAGAAAACTCATATACAGTGCCGCCGGAGAGGATGCCGTTGAAAACGGGCACCTGAGAATGCGCTATCATGTCATATGTTATCGTGTCCATGACTTCAGAGCGCTTTCCCGAGGCCTCCGAGTGGATTTTCTCAAGGCTGATGAGAGGTCTGAGTTTGGGAAACACGGGATTGATGGAATAAACCTCGCTGATAAATCTTTCGGTGACATTGATGATCGAGCTTATAAACTCTCCGGCGTCAATATCCTCCACCACACACCGCACATCCAGCGGTTCTGCGGCGATGTCGGTGCACTGGTAATTGATGAAATCCTCAATGTCTGTCCGGATATAGCGCATGGTCATCTTTTCACTGTCATCGAGGAAAAACTCCAGCCACAGGTCGCCGGTCTCGGGAATGGCGATCCGGGCGTAGGACGATGAAGACAGCAGAGCGACCGCGCTGTTGAGCAGAAAGAGCCAATCATCCACATATTCTCCTGCGTATGGATTATCCATGGAATATGAACCAAGCTCGGAACCGTTAAAATTGAGCCGGAAGGTGGCATCGACATAGAAGTTGTGAAGACAGCGAAGCTCCTCCGGAGTCATTGCGGCAAGTCGATACCGTTCGTCGTCGTGTATTCTGTATTCAACTGAAAACATGGCGCGCCTCCGGGAAACTTATTCTTCGACAAAAGGCTCATCCAGAACCTCGGGAGCGGGGATGTCAGCGATGGAGGCGGGCTCTGTGTTACTGATAGAAACTTCTCCGGCTTCGCTTGCCTGATTGGCCTCGATCATAGCCTGCACATCGGACTCCTTGAGCTTGTAGAAGAACAGCATGATGACCAGCATCACCACATAACCCGCGGCAGGCAGGATGCTCATGACGATCCAGATACCCTCCTGGGCACGGGCGGACTGGAAGGATTCCAGCTGCTCCACATAGCCGTAGGCACTCATCACAGCAAGGCCGATAACGGTGACCACGCTGCCCGAGAGCTTGGTCACAAGGGTCTGCAGGGAGAAGGAGATGCCCTCGGTGCGCTTGCCGGTCTTGGCGGCGCAGTATTCGATGCAGTCGGCGGTGAACATACCGTAGACGATCAGCGGGATCATCATGAACACCACTCTCACGGCGCACACGGCCATGAATACGATGAGGTTCTGGTAGCCGATGAAATACTGACCAACGCACAGAATGATAGCTATAATGCTGGAGAAGATGGTCAGGTTCTTTTTGCCGAAGCGCTGTATGAGCGAGGGGATAAAGGGGGTGATGACAATGACCGGCACGATGCTTACGGCCATGATGGGCGTGGCGATGCCCTCGTTGCCAAGATTGCCCCGGGCAAAGTAAATGGCAAAGCTCTGCAGGGTGTTGGTGGCGCTGATGGCAAAGTAACCGATATAATAGATAAGCAGAGGCTTGTTCTGGAAGAGGTACTTGAATACCTCAAAGAAGCTGAAATCGTTGGGACGGTGGCTGACTCGCTCCTTTGCCGAGAGGGAAATGGGCAGCATGAACAGCAGGGCGATGACGCAGTAGACGGCCACGGTGCCGAAGGCGCCCAGAGGCTTGAGCATCATGGGATAGGCGGCGCTGCTTATAGCGGCCAGAGCGGCGGCCAGACGGCCGTGGGACATGAGCTTGTCCCGCTCATAAAGATGGGGAGTCATGGCCGTGGCCAGAGAAAATAGGGGAGCGTCGGAGAGGGTATAGGAGAAGTCCCACAGCAGCAGAGCGAGGAAGGAAAATCCCAGCCGCAGCCATTCGGGAGAGGAAGCGCCCAGCAGGGTGTTGGGGTTGACGAACATGGTCAGCAGGAAGAAGGGGATGAGGAAGGTGGAAACCCTTATCCACGGCAGAAACCTTCCCTTTTTGAAATGCGCCTTGTCGATGACGGCTCCCATGATGGGGTCGTTTACGGCGTCCCATACGCGGGAGGCGGCAAGCAGTGTCATTACCGTGCCGGTGGAAAAGCCCACGGTGTTGATGAGGAAATCGGAAAAATACTGCAGCTGAAGAATATAGATTATATTCTGCCCGAAAAAGAATCCGCCGTAGGAGAATCGCTCAAAGGCGGAAGTGACATACTTCGGCCTGCGGGCCGGCTCTGTTGATCTGCTCATGGTTGTACCTCCGTGACAGTGAATTGCCGTCAATTGTAACCTTGCACAACTGGCGGCGGTCTGTAAATATAATTTAGCATATTTTAACCAGATGCGCAACATGAATATAGATAATATCAACTGAAAAGAGCGGGAATTTGTCCGATAATTTCACTTGCGTGTCGAATTGCTTTGTGATATATTAGTCTATATATATTCTGGTTGTTCTAAGGAGCATTAAAATGGTTTATATCGCTGTTATGGGACACGGAACCGTCGGCTCCGGCGTTCTTGAGGTCCTTGAAAAAAATAAAGACGGCATTTCCAAACGGGCCAAGGAGGATATCGAGGTCAAACGGATACTCGACCTGCGTGAATTTCCTGATCTGCCCTACGCCGATAAGTTCACCAAGAATTTTGAGGATATTGAAAATGATCCCGAGATCCGCGTGGTAGTGGAATGCATGGGCGGTCTTCGTGTTGCTTATGACTTCTGCAAGCGTGCTCTGCTGGCCGGCAAGAGCGTCGTCACCTCCAACAAGGAGCTGGTGGCCGCCAAGGGTCAGGAACTGCTGACCATCGCCCGGGAAAAGAACCTCAACTTCCTTTTCGAGGCCAGCGTGGGCGGCGGTATTCCCATTATCCGCCCTCTGAGCCAGTGCATGGCCGCCAACGAGGTGCTGGAGATATGCGGCATCCTCAACGGCACCACCAACTTCATCCTCACCAAGATGATATACGAGCATATGTCCTTTGAGGATGCTCTCGCTCTTGCCCAGAAGCTGGGCTACGCCGAGGCCGATCCCAGCGCCGATGTAGACGGCATGGACGCCTGCCGCAAGATCTGTATTCTTGCTTCTCTGTGCTACGGAAAGCACGTATACCCCGAGCAGGTTTCCACTGAGGGCATCCGCAGTGTCACCCTTGAGGATGTACGCTACGCCGACGCGTGGGGCGGAAGCGTCAAGCTGCTGGGTATGGCCAAGCCTTTTGAGGACGGCACTCTTGAAATGTGCGTGGCTCCCATGTTTGTTCCTAAATCCAACCAGCTGTGGCGTGTGGACGATGTGTTCAACGGCGTCCTCGCTCAGGGCAACGCCACCGGCGATGTTCTGTTCTACGGCAGAGGCGCGGGCAAGCTGCCCACCGCCAGTGCCGTCGTGGCCGATGTTATCGACTGCGTGAAGCACTTTGCCGCCCGCAAGTATCTCTACTGGGAGGATGGCTGCCCCGAGCTGGTTCGTCCCATCAACGACCAGATCGTGCAGATGTATCTGCGCGTGAGCGGACTGCCCGAGGAGGAGCTGACCGCCGCGGTGGAAAAGGTGTTCGGCAGTGCCCAGCGCATCGAGCGTGACGATGTCCACGGCGAAGCCGGCTTCATTCTTCCCGCCGCCGCCTATGGCGAGCAGTGCGCCAGAAAGCAGCAGCTCGAGTGGTGCGGAGCCAAGGTGCTGGGCTTCCTGAGAGTCTTTACCGACAAGGAAATGCTGGTCGAAGGCTGATAATTTTTAATCTCGTGTATACAACGGGCCGCCAACAGGCGGTTCGCTGGGAAAACAGCCGTTTGATCTCTGGCAGGACAGAGACCGAACGGCTGTTTTTAATTACAAAAACGGAGCGTATACCACATCGGTATATGCTCCGTCGTCTTTTTGAAAAATCAGAGAACCTTGGAAAGGAAGCTCTGCAGTCTGGGATTTTCCGGGTTGTTGAAGAACTGCTCGGGAGGAGCGTCCTCCACCAGCTTGCCTTCATCCATAAACAGCACCCGGTCGCCCACTTCCTTGGCAAAGCCCATTTCGTGAGTGACAACAACCATAGTCATGCCGCTGTTGGCAAGATCCTTCATAACCTCCAGAACCTCGCCCACCATCTCCGGGTCAAGGGCGGAGGTAGGTTCGCCAAAGAGCATGACCTCCGGTTCCATGCACAGAGCGCGGACGATGGCGATGCGCTGCTTCTGGCCGCCGGAAAGCTGGCTGGGATAGGCGTTGGCGCGGTCGGCAAGACCGACTCTTTCCAGCAGCTCCATGGCTCTGGCTTCGGCGCCTTCCTTGGTGACATTGTGCAGCTTCATGGGCGCGAGGGTCATGTTTCCCAGAATAGTCATGTGGGGGAAAAGGTTGAAGTGCTGGAAGACCATGCCCATTCTCTGGCGGTGAAGGTCGATGCTGACCTTCGGAGCGGTGATATCCTCGCCGTCAAAGATGATCTTTCCGGAGGTGGGAACCTCGAGGAGGTTGAGGCAGCGCAGAAGGGTGGATTTGCCGCTGCCCGAGGGGCCGACGATAACCACAACTTCACCCTTGTTTATGTGGGTGGAAACACCGTTGAGGGCGTGGATGGTGTTTTTGGCGAAGGATTTTGTCACATTTTCGACTACGATCAGTTTCTCAGTGCTCACTGTTGCGCAGCCTCCTTTCCAGCTTGCCCACGAGCCAGCTGAAGAATATTACCAGAGTAAGATAGATAAGCGCCACGGCGATAAGCGGCATGAAGGCAGAGTAGGTGCGGCCGCGAATGATGTCGCCGGCCTTGGTCAGATCCTGCATGGCTATGTAGCCGGAAACGGAGGTTTCCTTGAGCAGAACGATGAACTCGTTGGCAAGAGCGGGAAGCACATTCTTGAGCGCCTGAGGGAGAATGATATAGAACATGGTCTGGTAGTAATTGAATCCCAGAGAACGTCCGGCTTCCATCTGTCCCTTATCAATGGACATGATGCCGCCGCGCACGATCTCGGCCACATAAGCGCCCGAATTGATGCCGAAGGCGATGATGGCGATGAGCAGCTTGTTGTTGGAGGCGGCGAAAATAACGAAATACATGATGAGCAGCTGAACGACCACGGGAGTTCCGCGGATAACGGTCAGATACAGCTTGCAGATGGCGTTGGCGACGCGCAGGCAGCCTTTTCCAAAACTCTTGCGCATATTCTCACCGTTGGTTTCCCATGTGGAGCGGACGGCAGCCACAAGAACGCCGAGGACGATACCGACGAGCACCGCGAAGAAGGTGATGGCAAGAGTGTTGCCCAGACCCTCAAGCAGCAGCTTCCAGCGATCCTCCTTGATGAAGTTGACATAGAAATCGGATTTGAAATCGACAACCCACTCAAGGTTGTTGAACCATTCCCATAAATCTTTCATTTATTAATCCTTACCTTTCCCGCCGGGAGAAAAACAATCCGGCGAAAATATCAAACAAGGGGCGAACAGCAGCCCGCCCCTTGATGAATCGCATTGTTGCCGAAAAATTACTCAGCAGGAATGTACTTGTCGATGATGCCCTGAATGGTGCCGTCGGCAGTGAGCTTCTCGAGGGCGGCGTTGATGTCGTCCAGCAGCTCGGTGTTGTCCTTGGAAACGGCAATGGCGTAGTCCTCGGTAACATACTCAGTGTCAAGGATCTTCAGACCCTCGTTGGCAGCGACGAAAGCCTTTGCGGGCTCGTTGTCGATAACGACGCAGTCGATCTTGCCGGTGACCAGAGCCTGAACGGCATCGGTGCCCTTGCTGTAGCGCTCGATGGTAGCAAGACCTTCAGCTTCAAGATCGTCAGAGGTGTAGATGTCGCCGGTGGTAGCGTTCTGAACGCCGATGGTGTAGCCGCCCTCGAACAGGTCGTCAACGGAGGTGATCTCGGAATCCTCGGTAACGATAACTACCTGAACGCCGGTGGCGTAGGAAGTGGAGAAGTTGACCTCAAGCAGACGATCCTCGGTGACGGTCATGCCAGCCAGACCGACATCGGCCTTACCGGACTGAACAGCAACGATGATGGAATCGAACTCCATGTCCTCGATGGCGAAATCCATGCCCAGCTCCTCGGCGATGGCGGCGCCGATCTCAGCGTCGATGCCGACGATCTCGCCGTTTTCGATGTACTCATAGGGAGGGAAGGCGGCGTTGGTAGCCATAACGAGGGTGTCGTCTTCCTTGGCGGCGCAGCCGGCGACAACGGCGGTCATGGAAACCGCGGCAACCACCAGAGCGATGGCCTTAAGAATCTTCTTCATAATTATATCCTCCAATTTTTTATGCGGGTTTTCCGCTTGATGTTTTGTATTATACTGCATAATAATTCATAATGCAATAGGAATATCCCACAATCATGCGAATATAAATACATATTATAATGGATATATTACCATAAATGCCGGATGATGAATGAATAAAAGATGAATGTTAAATGCATATTAATGCATAATCAGTCCTGAGTGCCTTCCTCCAGCACCAGCACATCGGAGGAGGAATTGGTTATCATGGCCGCGGGATTGAAGCTCTCAATGCCGGTCTGAGCGTCCACGAGAGCCAGACTGAAGAACCATTCGTCGAGGAAAATGGAATATTCCTCGAACATATCATAGGGCATCTCGGTGATGAACAGATAGTCGAAGCTGCCGTCGTTGACGCACAGAGCCTCGATGACGCAATCCGGAGCGTTCTGGCTGCTGAACTGGATGCGTGCGGCAGTGTAGCCGGAAACGTCGATAGCCTCGGTGAACTGATCCACTTCAAGGACGTCGGGATAGAGCTGGAAGATGTGGGTGTTTATCCAGCTGTCGGCGATGGGACGGCGGATGAATCGGAGCATGATGCGCTCGTTCACGGCGCAGTCCTTCTGCCAGCTGCCGTCGGAGTAAGCCCGCTCGCCGGTCACAGTGTGCTCGCCCAGAGGTACGGTGCATTCGATGATGCTGCCGGTGACACTGCCTATCTCAACGCCGGGATCGTAGGTGTTTTCCTGGGTCTGAACCTCCGGCTGCTCGACCTTTTCCGGCGTGAGCATATCCACCACCGAGGGCAGGAGAAAAGCGCCTGCAGTCAGCAGTGAGCATACGACCACCAGCATGACCAGCAGCTGCCACGCCTTGTATGTGCGGCTGCCTACGGGAGTTTCGTTGGTCAGCACATTGAGCAGGCTGTCCCTGCGCACCTTTTTCGGTCTCCTGAGCTGGGCACCGCAGGCCTTGCAGTATGGGGATTTATCGGGCTGTTCACGCCCGCAGCGAAAGCATATCATGGAAAAACCTCCGTTTCGTGTCCGGCATTCTGGACAGAACGAAAGCGCTCTGTCATCCGGAAGAAAACTATTGTATTTTATCACATCCCGATGGCTATTTCAACCGGAACAGCTCCCAATATTTCGACATACGCCAAAAAGCACGCGGCCGGACGCATCCTTGCCCGACCACGCGCTTGATTTTGTATGGCTCAGTCTATGAGAACCGGAACATCGGCTCCGTCCGTGACGCAGTACATCCGTCCTCCGCATTCCACCACCGCAAGCTCCTGATATCCGCCCACCGTGAAGCGGGAGATAGGAGAGAGACGGCAGGTGTCCGGATCATATTCGCACACGACATATTCGCAGGTCAGATATCTCTGCCGGTAGTTGTATTCGCCTTCCTCGTCGAGACCGGGAGTGAGCACGATAAACCCTATCCGTCCGTCCTCGTATATGTGGCTCAGGTAACAGAAGCGCTGTATATCCTCCAGCGCCAGAGACACACCGCCAACGGGAGCCGGGTGCAATGGGTCGGAAAGATCGTAGGCCTGTATGCGATCGGGAGAGCCTTCAAAGCGCAGGTAAACCTCGCCCATCGGAACAATAGTTGAAAACTGACCGTAGGGAGAACCATAGGAGAAGATCATGTCGATGCCGTCCATATGGTTGATATTTCCCGCCGGAGTCACAACACTGAGGTTGTCATCATACAGAGCGAAGGCAAAATGGCCGCTCATGGTAAAATCATCTCCGAAGGTGGAATAGCAGATTATCTGCCGGTTCGGTTCGTCCACTGTCTCAGTTATGGTCACCGCGCCGGAGATGGTCTCGGAAAGCGCCGCCGAACAGCAGTCCAGGCCGCGGCTTATCTCGATGGCGGCAATGCGGGTGCTGCCGAAGTCTCCGCTGTGGGTGTGCAGAGTACCGGTCATGCGGTATCGCTCCTCATCAGTTGAAAAGGAGACCAGCTCAAAGCTCTGCGCGCTCTCCGCGGAGGGATTTACAGCGGAGGGAATGTCCAGAATAGCCGCTGTGCTTATTTTTCCTTTGTAGGAGATTGTGCCGCCGATGTCGAATAAATATACATCCGGCTGGGAAACGCGCCGTCCGTCAAAGGTGGATGTTTCCAGAGCAAGATAGCCGTCGCCGAAGAACACGTTGGAAATGTCGCCGTACAGAGCCTGTGTTTCCTCCAGTACAGTGCCGTCAAGGCTGATGCCGCACACGGCCAGGTAGCGCACCATAGTAGGCTCGCCGAGGATATGGAGCTGCTCATCGGTCAGTGGTACCGGCTGGCCGTCAACGGTTACGGTGGGGATATAGCCGCTTTTATCCTCGAGACGGGAATATCCGCAGGCACACTCACCGTCGCTGGACAGTATCCAGAGCATACCGGAGCTCAAAAAGGCTCCCTGATAGCTGCCGCTCTGGCTGGTGAGCATGACTAACTGAGGCTCCTCCGGACGCGAGAGGTCATATACATATATATGCACATTCAGCTGGTAGTCAAGAGGATCATCGGGTGAGGAAATATCGGTCTGGCACACTGCCGCCAGACGGTCGCCCAGAGCGAACAGCCGCGCGCCGAATATCTCAAGAGTGCAGACCTTTGCGGCTCCGTCTCCCTCCGGGCGGGAAATTACGATGCCCTCGTCGCCGGAGTGGCAGATGTGGCCGTTGACCACCACGGCGTTGGAGCCTTCCACGCAGCCGGAGCCATCTATCCCGCTCAGGCCTCCCTTTGAGCCGCCCTCGGACAGCGAATCGGCGGAGTGATTGTCGTGCCGGCTGAGATGGGAGAGCAGCTGGTCAAGGGATTGGTAGGTCTCGGAAGTGCCGCTGATCCCCGCGATGTCACCGCCGCTTACCGCTGTGATGGGCACTCCGGGAGAGGCGGGGGAGAAAACACGGCCGGCAACCAGAACCAGCAGAACTACCGCCGCCGCGGAGGCCGCGACCACCGCCCAGCGAGCCCATGGCCGCTGAGTGACCGGGCGGCAAAGTGCCTCCTCGACAAGACCGTCATCCATTTTTCCGATCAGTTCAAGAAGCTTTTCGCTTTTCATATGTCGATTCCTTTCTGCTCAAGGTGGGTTCTGAGCTGTTTGCGCAGACGATAGAGAACGGTGGTCACATTGCTCACGCTCATGGCGCACCGCGCGGCGATGCCCGCCACCGGCTCAAGCTGCCAGTAGCGCAGAACGAACAGCTGCCGCTCCCGTGGACGAAGCTTCCGTACAAATTCGTCGATAGCCTGAACGACTATCCGTTCATCGTCGGAGCTTTCCTGACCGGAGACGCAGTCCTCCAGCTCGTGCAGCGCAAGGACTGCCTGACCGGAGCCGCGCTTTGTCGTCCGGTTGGCGGCGAAGCGGTTGAGGGAAAGATTGCGCGTTATCCTTCCCAGCCACGCCCGCAGACAATCAGGCCGCTGAGGAGGAATGCTCTCCCATGTGCGCAGCCAGGTGTCATTGACGCATTCCTCGGCGTCCCGGGCGTCGTCAAGAATATTCATGGCTATGCGGCCGCAGTAGGAGCCGTACTTTTCCGAGGTGTGCTCAACGGCGGTTTGATCCCGCTGCCAGTACAGCTCGATTATGCTGTTGTCGTCCATGGCGCTGCCTCCTTGATTTTGTTGAGATTGATAAAGGCCTTTCACTCATATAGACAGCGAAATTTTCCCTTTGTCACAACCGGGAAAAGAATTTATCCCACCGGAAGGCTTTTTTCCTCCGATGGGATAATCAAAGAGCTAAATATCCTCGCTGTTCCATTCCAGCATGAATTCTTCAGTATACTCGCGCATGAAAGATTCCCGCCGGGCGGCGATGGCTCTGCCGGATTCAGTGTTCATCATTTCCCGGAGCCGGAACAGCTTTTCGTGGAAGTGGTTTATGGTGGTGGATTGGTGCTTTCGGTATTCCTCCCGGCTCATCTCCAAAAGGGGAGGAATATCCGGGTCGCGCATAGGCCGGCCGCGGCTGCCTCCATAAGCAAAGGCTCGGCCTATTCCTATGGCACCGAGGGCGTCGATGCGGTCGGCGTCCTGAACGCACTTGCCCTCTATGCTCGCGGGAACCACCGAATCACTGCCTGCGAAGGAGACCTCGTCAATGATAGCGCATACAGCGGATATAATATCGCGGGAGACGCCGTGACTGCGAAGAAATGCCACGGCGTTGCCCTTGCCTTCGTGAGTTTCCGGCGAGAGCTTGGCATCGTCCACATCGTGGAGAAGCGCCGCCAGCGCGGTGATATCCCGGTCGGCGTTTTCTCTTTCGGCGATTTCCACGGCTATGCGGTATACTCTGAGGGTGTGGTAAAAATCGTGGCCGCTGAAGTCCCTGGCGAAAATGCCTCTGGCGTATTCTATGGCGTCGGAAATGATATTTTTCATATTTACAGACAGTGCCATCATTCCGGCTGACCGATGCAGTATCCGTCTTTTATCTCGCTGAGCTTAACCCTGACGATATCGCCCCGCTGTACATCGCCTGAAAAGCGCACGGGAGTGTAATTCATGGAATAGCCCTCCCAGAGACCGTCCTCACGCTGCCGTTCGGCCAGCACCGAGGCGACGGTGCCCAGCTGGGAGGCCATGAAGGCTTCTTCGGAGTCTTCGGCGGCGGCTCGCAGCTGAACAGCCCGGTGATTCTGGATCTCCGGCTTTATCTGGTCGGGCATTTCGGCGGCCACGGTGCCCTCGCGGCGGGAATATACAAAGCAGTGAGCCCGGGCAAAGCCTACCTGCCTGAAGTAAGCAAGAGAGGAGGCGAACTCCTCGTCGCTCTCGCCGGGGAAACCCACCATGATATCGGTGGTGATGGAGGGATTATCGAATCGGGCGCGGATGGTATCCACCAGCGCGGTATAGTCGGCAGTGGTGTACCGGCGGCGCATTCTCTCAAGAGTGGCGTCACATCCGCTCTGGATGGACATATGGAACTGAGGACAGAATTTTTCCTCCTCCGCAAGGCATTCCAGCAGCTCCGGCGTGAGCAGATCGGGCTCCACTGAGCCAAGGCGCACCCGCTTTATGCCATCTATGGCAGTGACTGTCTTCACGGCATCGGCAAGGGTGAGTCCGCAGTCCTGACCATATGCGGAAAGATTGATGCCCACAAGCACAACCTCACGATATCCGGCACGGGCGAGGGATTCGGCCTCACCGGAGATATCATCCAGCGCACGGCTGCGTACCCGGCCACGGGCGTAGGGGATGATGCAATAGGCGCAGAAGCGGTTGCAGCCGTCCTCGATTTTGATATACGCTCTGGAGCGTTCGCCGAAATCCACCACGCCGCCGCTCAGTCCGGAGGTGGGCGAGTGGGGTGCGATGTCCACAATGGGCGCGCACGTCTCAAGAAAATGAGCGATATGACCCGGCAGAGCCTCGCGGTTGGAGTTGCCGATGATGATGTCGGCGTCCTTCAGAGTGGCTACCTTTTCCGGGCAGGCCTGGGGCACACAGCCGGTGACGCATATGACCGCCTCGGGATTTTCCCTGCGCAGGCGATGGAGCATCTGGCGGGTCTTCTGGTCCGCAGTGGCGGTGACAGTGCAGCTGTTGATGACAATGACGTCCGCGCCGGCAGAGGCTGATACCGATTCCATGCCCATGGAGCGCAGAGCCTCCGCCATCAGCTGAGACTCATGCTGGTTGACCTTGCAGCCGAGGGTAGTGATATAGAATGTCATGGCTGTTTTATCCTTCGTCTTCATCGCACAGTTCCTCAAGTAACGTGTATAGCTCGGTTTCCCGATCGGTAAGAGCGCTGAGCTGTTCGGTCAGCTCCAGTACCCGTTCGTAGCTTGAAGCAGTCTCGGGCAGAGCCAGCTCGGCGTTGACCGCCTCCATTTCGGCGGATATACGTTCCAGCTCGGCTTCGGTGCGCTCGATCTGGGTCTTGCGCTTTCGGGCGGCGGAGGCCTGCTCCTTGCGCAGCTTGTATTCGTTGGCCTGAGCGCTCTTGGGCTTCTGCTGAGGCTTTGCGGCCTCCTCGGCCGGACGGCGCTCCTCAAAGTCATCGTAATTGCCCATGTATTCGGTCAGTCCGCCCTTGTCCATATAGTAAAGACGGTCGGCAAGGCGGTTGATAAAATAGCGGTCGTGGGAAACGATGAACAGTGTGCCCTCGTATTCCAGCAGGGCCTGCTCGATGGCCTCACGGGAGGCGATATCAAGATGGTTGGTAGGCTCGTCCAGCAGGAGCATATTGCATTTGGACAGCATCAGATTGAGCATGGCAAGACGGGCTTTCTCACCGCCGCTGAGCAGCCCGACGGTTTTGAACACATCGTCGCCCCGGAAAAGGAAAATAGCCAGCGAGCTGCGCACCTCAGTCTCGGTCATGCGGGGATAGCGATCCCATATTTCGTTGATGACCGTCTTTTCCGGGTGCAGACTGCCCAGAGTCTGGTCAAAATAGCCGACCTCAATGCCGGGGCCATATGTAAAGCTGCCCTGCTTGCCGGGCAGAACAGAGGCCAGAACCTTGAGCAGCGAGCTTTTGCCGCAGCCGTTGGAGCCGATGAGGAATACCCGCTCCTGCTTCATTATGCGCAGACTAAGCTCGGAGAATATCTCCTTTTCGCCGTAGCTGAGAGCGAGGCGGTCGGCCACCAGCACCTCGCTGCATGAGCTTTCCCGCACGGGAAAACGGAAGTGAATCTCTCTTGGCAAGTTGTCAACCTTTACAAGGGTCGCGGCCAGCTTGTCCAGCTGCTTCTGTTTGCTGGCGGCGGTGACGTAGTTGTGAGCCTGATTCCAGCGCTTCTGCTGGTCGATTATACCCTGAATGCGCTTCATTTCACGCTGGGTGTTTTCGTAATGGCGCTGGGCGATCTCACGGTTTTCCATCTTGGAGTCGAGGTATTTGCTGTAGTTGCCGTTGTATATGCTCACCCGGCGGTTTTCCAGCTCAAGGGTGGTATTGGTCACCCGGTCGAGGAAGTAGCGGTCATGGGAAATGACGATATAGGCGCTGTGACTGCTGAGCAGAAATTCCTCCAGCCACTGGGTGGAGGCTATGTCGAGGTGGTTGGTAGGCTCGTCCAGCAGCATCAGGTTGGCTCCGGTGAGCAGCAGCTTGCACAGCTGTACCTTGGAACGCTGTCCGCCGCTGAGGGTGTCCACCGGCTGGGAGAGCTGTTCCTCGCTGAAGCCAAGGCCGAGCAGAGCCGAACGGGTGCGGCCTCGGAAGGTCAGTCCACCGCCGTCGTTGAAGCTGTCGGTCAGGCGCTGCTGTCTGTCGATAAGGGCAGGGTCGCCGCCGCTGCGTTCCACCTCGTCGTGGAGCAGTTCCAGTTGTGCCTCCAGTTTCAT
>JAZSQO010000134.1:0-5264 GCA_045538015.1 Acutalibacteraceae bacterium
TCACAGAACGACATGGCTACGATCCGACTTGTTGCTGGTAATTTTCGGTGTAGTTATGATGCAATACGAAGGACAGATACTTCCTTTACATCATGCCTCACGGCAGATAAATTTTCTTACGGCTCGATGATGGGCATACGCATGGTGACGCGAGTGCCCTTGCCGGGAGTGGATTCGGCCAGCATTTCGCCGCCCATCTTGCGCATGACGCTCTGGGCGATGAACAGACCCATACCGGTGCGGCGGCCGCTCTCGTTGGGAGCGTCGTCGCCCATGTAACCGGCCATGAAGATGAAGGGCAGCTCGTCGGGAGAAATACCCTTGCCGCTGTCCTCAACGGTCAGGTCGATGTAATCGTCGTGCTTCTTGGCGGAAATGGCGATCTTGCCGCCGTTGGGAGTGAACTCCACGGCGTTGAAGATGACCTGAGTCAGAGCGAAGATGAACCAGCGGCGGTCGGTCATGACATCAATGTCCAGACCCTTCCACAGCAGACCCAGACGCTTTTCCATGAAGAAGGGAGAGAAGCGCTTGAGGCAGTCCTTGACCAGAGTGGAGTAGTTGTGCTGTCTGTACTCCAGCAGCTCGTCGATGTACTCCAGCTGGGTGAAGCAGTTGATGCGGTCCACCATGGCGTTGAGATATTCCACCTCGCGGCCGATGAGGGCGGCGGTCTGCTTGTCCTCGATGCCCTCCACATACTTGATAAGGCGCAGGGCGGCGGGCTTGGCGTCGGCGGCCCACACCTCGACGCAGTCGCGGTAGAGGATGTCCTCGTCGCTCATTTCGTCGTAGAAGGATTCAATGGACTGACCGCCAACGGTGGCGGCGGCAACAGCGGCAGCGGGAGCTGCGGCTGCTCTGCGCTCGGCGGCGGCAGGCTTGGCGGCGGGCTTTGCGGCGGGCTTCACGGGAGCGGCCGCGGCCACCACCGGCTCGGGCTCAGGCTCGGCGGGAGCTTCTTCCGCGGGCTCCTCAGCGGGCTCGGGCTCAGGCTCCTCGGCAGGCTCGGGCTGGGTGGCGGGCTCCTCGGGCTGAGGCTCGGGCTGGGTGCCCTTCAGCTTGAGCACCGGCTTGAACATATCGTCCTCGTCCTCCTGCTCGGGCAGGGCAGGCTCCTCGGCGGGAGCTTCCTCAAAGGCGGGAGCCTCAGGCTCCTCCGCGGGAGCGAAGGCTTCCTCGGCAGCCTCGGGAGCGGCAAACTCGTCGGCAGCGAAGTCGTCGTCAAAATCATCCTGAGCATCGGCGTCAAAGGCGTTGTCGGCAGATTCAAAGGAGAAGTCCTCGGCCGATTCGGCGGCGGGAGCGAAGGGATCGGCCTCGTCGGTGCCGCTGTCCTCAAAGCCTCTGCGTCCGAAGCCGGCAAAACCGGCGAAACCGGAGCGGGCGGTGTTGTTGGGACGCCAGATATAATCGTCGTCGCCGCTGTCCTCGTCGCCGGTGTGGCGGATGAAGCGGTCGTCGGCATCCTCGTCGGAGAAGGAATCCTCCTCGCTGTCTCCGGCGCCGCGCTTGCGCATGACGGCGTCGATGACCATGACGGCGGCAAGGATCAGGAAGGCGACCACCACGGAGATGATGGCCACGATGCCGCCCGACTTGCTGACGAAGTCGTAGACGATGCCGATCACGGCGATGGCCAGAAAGGCGATCAGGCCGATGTAAAGAAGGGGCTTTTTCTTCTGCGATGTGTTCACTTTTCAGGGTCACACCTTTCAATATGTTGGAGTAAACGCGGGGATAATCGCGCATTACAAGAAAACATTATATTGTAATTTCGGCTCTTAGTCAATCGCGCGCGGCTCCTTTTTTGCGCTTTTTTGGCCAAAAGCACCCGAAAACCACGGGCAGTCACAGAAAGTTTACAACTTTTTGCGTATACCCGCCGTGGAAAGCCGCCGCGGAGCCAATATGTTAAGCGTTGGTAAAAATATTTTTATATTTTGGATTTAGTTATTGACAAAGAGAGGAAATCCTTATAATATTTCATTAAACGCTCCGTACCGGCCGGCGACAGCCGAGTGGCCGGTGTGGCACTATCATGCAGGAGGCTACTATAATGGTATTTGAGAAGATCAAGAAGATCCTCGCCGATCAGTTTGATGTTGAGGAAGACTCCATCACTGCCGAAACCAACATTCAGGAAGATCTGGGCGCCGACTCTCTCGATGTCGTTGACCTGATCATGTCCCTGGAGGACGAGTTTGAGTTTGAGGTTCCCGATCACGAGGTCGAGAACATCAGAACCGTCGGCGCTCTGGTTCAGTTCGTCGAGGACAACAAATAATTCGCTTTTCTGGTTTCAAATGCTCAAAAAAAGGGCTTCCGGCCGTAAATGGCCGGGAGCCCTTTTTCTTTGTGCATGGCGAAAATTCACCGCATACTCTTCCCAAGCATGGCCGCGCCGATGAGGCCGGCCTCGCCCGAAAGCTCGGCGGCCACTATCCGCGGATGGCGGATGCCGCCCCGGGCAAAGCGGCAGCGGGTGACGTGCTCGCGCAGAGGAACCATCAGGTCGTCGCCCTCGTTGCTCACGCCGCCGCCGATGCACACCACCTCCGGCTGGAGGATGTTGATGCAGTTGGCAAGGCCCTCGGCCAGATAATATATGTAAGATTCCACCACAAGGGTGGCGGTGGGGTCGCCTTCCCGCTTGGCCCGGAAGGCGGTCTTGCCGCTGACCTTGTCAAGGCTGGGAGCGTGCTTCCACATGAGGGAATTCGGGTCGGATTTCATGGCCTCCCGGGTCTGGCGCTTGAGGGCGGTGGCCGAGGCGTAGGCCTCCCAGCAGCCCTTGCGGCCGCAGGAGCACTCGTCGCCGCCGGGACAGATGACCATGTGGCCGATCTCGCCGGCAATGCCGTTGACGCCGGAGTACACCTTGCCGTCGATGATGATGCCGCCGCCGATGCCCGTGCCCACGGTGACCATCAGAGCGCTGGCGGCGTCCCTGGCCGCGCCGGCGTATACCTCGCCCAGAGCGGCGCAGTTGGCGTCGTTTTCTATGTAGGTGGAAATTCCCAGCCGACGGCTGATCTCGTAGCCCAGAGGGAGGTTGCTGAAGGGGAGATTGCTGGCGTATTCCAGCACGCCGGAGTGGGAGCTGATGACGCCCGGGCAGCCTATGCCGCAGTAGGCGGTGTCCTCCACGGCTATGCCTGCCTCGGCGGCGGCCTGCCGCGCGGCGTCGGCGATGTCGTCGCAGAACTGAGTGCTGTCAATGCCCGGACGCACCTTGGTCTTGGCGCGTCCGAGGATGGCGTATTCACTGCTTACCACGGCGGCAGCGATGTTGCTGGCACCGATGTCGATTCCGAGATAATACATGGAGCACCTCCGGTGTTTTTATTTTACTCTCTTTTCGGGAAAGTGTTTCTATTTCTTAAATAACTTGGTATAAGCCATAACTAAACTTAAATTGTTCTCAATCATTAACTCTAAGCATTTTACCAATTTCTCTTGAGTTATTCCCTTAGGAATAATTGTATAATTTACTCCTCTTCCCCAAGTTTCTTCATACTTTTTGTTTAGTTCTTCAATTTTCTTTAATGTAGCCTCATCTGCCTGCATCTTTTTCTCCTAACAACATAATTCTATTTTATCGCTTGCTTATCGCTCAAAGTCCTGCGCGGAAGCGAAAAACAGCTCAAGATGGGATATTCCCAGAACCACTCGAACAGCCTCGCCCCATTTATCTCCGCGCTTCATGGCCTTTTTGAGATACCTGACAGCCTGCTTTTTGTTTCCGTTCATGCCCAGAGCCAGCGCGTAGTTGGCCAGAGCGCTGGGGTAGTCGGGGTCGACCCGGCTCATTATGGATAGTCCCCGCTCGTACCATTCGCAGGCCCGGTCATATTCTCCGGTGACGATATACACAGCGCCGGTATTGGTGTATGCTACGCCGGAGCCGGGATCAAGCTCTCGGGCTCTTTCATAGCACTCCAGAGCCTTGCTGCACAGCCCCATATGGCGGTAGACACGCCCCAGCTTCAGCAGCGCGGGAACAGAATCGGGAGCCATGGACACGGCCTTGGTCAGCGTCTGAAGCTCCTCGTGGTGGCGCTCCTCGCTCCGCAGCTTCTCCGCTTTAAAAAGGAGGTCTACCACCTGAGCCTGTTTTTCCTCCGGGGAAAGAAACGCTCCGCCGAGGTCCTTTTCAAGAATGCGGTTGCGGCAGTAGCGGCAGAGCACCACTCCCTCGCTGTCTCTGGCAAATTCATGGGCGCCGCACGTCGGGCAGGTCGCTATATTCTTCATTGCTCATATCCTTTGCTGCTGAATAATAGTTGACCGCCCGGTGTTTACTGTATCAGAAAACGCCGGGCGGTCGGATAAATGCCTTGGATAATTATTTGTTCATAGCCTCAACGATGGCCTTGGTGTCGCGGGCGATGACCATTTCCTCGTTGGTGGGGATGACGAAGACCTTGACCTTGGAGTCGGGAGCGGAGATCTCAGCCTCAACGCCCTTGGCGGCGGCGTTCTTCTCCACATCCAGCTTGACGCCCAGATAGCCCAGACCCTCGCAGATGACGCGGCGATGCTCGGTCTGGTTCTCGCCCAGGCCGGCAGTGAAGGTAATGGCGTCAACGCCGTCCAGAGCGGCGGCATAGGCGCCGATGAACTTCTTGATCTGGTAGCGGAGCATCTTGTGGGTCAGGATGGCCTTGGCGTCGCCCTTTTCCTCGGCGGCGGTGACATCGCGGTCATCGGAATAGCCGCTGATGCCCAGCATACCGGACTTCTTGTTGAGCAGCTCGCTCATCTCGTGGGGAGTGAAGCCCTCCTTCTCGGCAAGATAAGTGACCACAGAGGGATCAAGAGAGCCGGAACGGGTGCCCATCATGAAGCCGCCCAGAGGAGTCAGACCCATGCTGGTGTCGATGACCTTACCGTCCTTGACGGCGGTCAGAGAGGAGCCGTTGCCGATGTGGCAGTTGATGATGCGGGTGCCGGTGGGATCGGCGTCCTTGCCCAGCAGCTCGAGGCAGCGGCCGGTGACATAGCGGTGGCTGGTGCCGTGGGGGCCGTAGCGGCGGATCTTATGCTTCTCATAATACTCGTAGGGAATGGGGAACATATACGCCTCGGGAGGCATGGTGGAGTGGAAGGAGGTGTCGAAGACGACGACCTGGGGCACATCGGCGCCGAAGACGTCGATGGCGGCACGGATACCCTGAACGTGGGCAGGGTTATGCAGCGGAGCGAGGGTGCCCAGCATGGCGATATCTTCGATGACCTTCTCGTTGACGAGGCAGGACTCC
>JAZSQO010000019.1:0-4805 GCA_045538015.1 Acutalibacteraceae bacterium
TTTGGCGCGCTGCAGGGCGGCACATATATGCTTCAGGCCGCCGCCGGCCTCGGCCTGACCATGCTGATGTGCTGGCTGACCACCAGCCACGGGCAGGAGGTCATCTCCTACATCTGCGGCCTTATCCTTCCGCTGGCCTTCGGTCAGGGTCCCGGCAACGCCCTGAGCTGGGACATCAACTTCACCAACATCCCCGAGACTCAGTTTGCCGGCAACGGCAGCTTCGGCCTGTCGCTGGCCTCCATCGGCTTTGTGGTGGCCTCGGTGTTCGGCGTGCTTTACATCAATGTTCAGAAAAAGCGCGGTAACCTTCAGATTCGCACCGGCAGCCCCTCGGAAAAGTTCGTTGACCAGACCAATCCCGACGGCAACGAGATCCCCGACAACGAATCCGTGGACAAGTTCTCCCTGCAGGCCGGCTTTGTGGCTCTGGCCTACGCCCTCTCCTTTGGATTCATGTGCCTGCTGGGCGTTCTCTCCGACTTCACCAACAGCATCGCCTGGGGCTTCAACTTTCTCTGGGCCTCTCTGGCCGCGATGCTCATCAAGGCCGTGGTCAAGGGCCTGCGCAAGCGCGGCGTGATGCACCGGGACTACATCAACAACTATCAGATGGACAGGATCTCCGGCTTTGCCTTTGACCTGATGATCGTCGCCGGCGTGGCCGCCATCGAGATCAACGACATCAAGGATTACATCATCCCCATTGTGATCCTCAGTCTGGTGGGCTCTCTGGTCACCTTCGTCTACATCCGCCTTGTGTCCAAGGAATGCTTCAAGGGCTTTGAGCATGAGTTCTTCCTGATGAGCTTCGGCACTCTGACCGGCACCGCCTCCAACGGCATGATCCTCATGAAGGAGGTCGACCCGGGTCTGAGAACTCCCACCTCCAGCCTGTACATTCTCTCCAACTTCCCCGCGATGGTGATGATCGCGCCGCTGCTGCTCCTGCTCGGCTTTGCCGGACAGACCTTTGAAAACGCCAAGATCGCCCTCATCATCTTCGCCTCGCTGTGGTTCCTTTACACCGTGTATCTGTTCCGCAGAAAGGTCTTCTGGTGGTTCTACAAGAAAAGACCCGTGGAGGTCTGGACGGAAGAATCCGAAGAAGCCACTGAAGAAGCAATCGAAGAATAAAATCGCAAATCCGCCGCAGACGGGAAGTCTGCGGCGGACTTTTTACGCCTGCGGGTTCCTGTACCGCAGATAACCAATAAATTTTTTCACAGCCAGGGATGCCGCTTTTCTGTCTCTCAGAGCAAGGCCTATGTTCCGAAACGCAGGAACATCAAGCTCTTTGGCAAGAACATTGTAAGGCACTCGCTTCAGAATCAGCTCGGGAAGTATCGCAATTCCGAGGCCGTGCTCCACCATGGACATAACAGCATAGTCATCCCATGTGGTAAATTTCACATTCGGAGTCATCCCGCATCGCTCAAAAACCTCCGAAATTTCCGCCTTTGCCCCCTTTTCCAGCAGCATAAACGGCTCGTCGCAAAGAGCCGCGCACGGGAATTTATCGCAGTCCTTCCGCGGGTGGTTTTCGGGGATAATTGCCATCAGCCGGTCTTCCTCCAGAAAGATGGTTTCAAATTCCGGCCGAGTCGGCAGCCTGAGGAAGCCGCAGTCCACCCGCCCCGTATATATCCATTCCTCGATTTCTGTGTAGTCCCCCAGCAGCAGCTCGTAGTCGATGTTCGGGTAGTCCTTCTGAAATTCCTTTATTATATTCGGCAGCCAATGGGTTGCCACGCTGGAGAAGGTGCCAATGCGAATAAGTCCCGACTGCAGGCCGTTAAGCTCATCAACCTGCATTTTCAATCTCTCAAAATCGGCACAGAGACTCCTGACATAAGGAAGCAGCTTTGTTCCGTCGCTTGTTGGTCGGACGCCGTTTCTGCTTCGCTCAAGAAGGGTAATCCCCCATTCCTTTTCCAGATCGGCCACCATCCGGCTGACGCCCGACTGCGTATAATTCATCACCTCCGCCGCCTTTGTGAAGCTTCCATACTCCACAGTTCTGACGAAGGAAAGATATTTTTGCAGATTCATATCCATAGGCGTACCCATTCCAGATTGTTATTTTAAGCATTACAAACATTCGCTTTCTTTGTGCTTGATTTTATAATATACTATTTTCAATTCTTTCACAAGAGGTGTCCTATGGATCACAAGGCTTTTTTCAAATATATATCCGCTCTGCTGCTGTTCGGCTCAAACGGTATAATGGCAAGCTTTATCAATCTGAGCAGCCATAACATAGTCCTGCTCCGCACGCTGATCGGAAGCGTTTTCCTCATCGCGGTATTCCTTATCAGCGGCGGCAGACTTACTTGCTATAAAAACAAAACGCAATTTCTTTTCCTTGCCGTGTCGGGCATTGCGATGGGCGCGAGCTGGATGCTTCTCTACAAAGCATATGACCGGATCGGCGTCGGAATCGCGTCGCTCCTATACTATTGCGGCCCGGTCATTGTCATGGCTTTATCTCCGCTGCTGTTCAAAGAGCGGCTGACCACCGGCAAGGTTCTGGGATTTGTCGCGGTGGTTACCGGTGTGTTTCTGATAAACGGAAACGCATTGCGCGGCAACGGCGACACTCCCGGCATTGTCTGCGGTCTGCTTTCTGCGCTCATGTACGCCTTTATGGTCATCTTCAACAGGAAAGCCAAGGATATCACCGGACTTGAAAATTCGGCCCTGCAGCTCACCACGGCGTTTCTGACTGTGGCCGTGTTCATGGCCGCGCGGCACGGGTATGCTATTCGTATTCCTGCCGAAAGCATCCTGCCCATCCTGATCCTCGGTCTGGTAAACACCGGGATAGGGTGCTATTTTTACTTTTCATCCATCAGCAGGCTGAGCATTCACACGGTGGCAATCTGCGGATATCTGGAGCCGTTGTCGGCGGTATTGTTTTCAGCCCTATTTCTCAGGGAAACCATGCTGCCGCTGCAGATCATCGGCGCAGTGCTGATAATCGGCGGAGCCATGTGCGCAGAGCTGCTGAATCTGGGCAAAATCTCTCCGGGCGACAACACCAGATAGCCGACATACAACTTGCGAACAGCAAAAACCGCTGAGAAATACAGAACACTCTGCCTTTCTCAGCGGTTTCCCTTTTAAGGCAATACCGCATAATTCTAAGTGCGATATTGCGCAGTCAGATTTTTCGTCAGACGATGCAAAAAGCGGAACCAATACTTTATGTATTGGTGAGCATTTTTGTGAAGTATGACGGAAAAGATGCAAGCAAGATCGTGCTTAAGTTCTAAAACGGGAATTGTGCGGTGTTGCCTTAATTATGTCCGAGGCTGTAGCTGTATAAAAATTACCAGCCCAGCCCGATGGAGTCCATGTACTGCTCGTAATCTGCCCTTACCTGCTTCCAGCCCTCGGGATACCATGCGCCAAACCGTTCAAACACATCCTCGGAGGTGTTGGCTTTGACGATATCTCTGAGCATCTGGCAGTCGGCCTCTTTCTCCGCGGTGTCGCCGAGGCTATAGGCGTCCTCGTAGCCCTTGGCGGTGGCATCCTTGAGAATATCCACGAATATTCCGTCGCCGTACTCCTCAAAGAGGAAGGTCATGAACCGGAAGCCGTACTGGTAGTTGTAGTCTCTGTCGTCATATATATGCTCAAAGCCCTCTTCGCCGGCATAAACAAGGCTTTCGTCGAACAGATCGTTGTTTCCGATGTACTGGATCATGTTCCACGCGGCTGTTTTGTTCTTCTTCAGAGCCTCATAGGTGATGCACTCGGCGTAGCCCTCGGTGAGAGTGCTGCCCAGAGAACCGCCGTTTCTCAGGTGCGCGACGTGGACAAGCTCATGGTAGAGTGTCTGATAGGAGGTCTCCTCAAAATAGAAGTCCGAGGAATCGGCTATGACGCTGTTGTCGATGGTCTGCTGAATATAATCGCCCAGATCAAGGACATAGATGTTTATCTTTTCGTGGTTCTCGTTGATGTCGATGAATTCCTCCATGCCGTAGCTCTGGAGGAACAGGGCGTATCCGCCGTAGGGCTCGTGGTTTTTCTCAAAGCTCAGACCGGAGATCTCGGTGATGTCCGCCATGGCCTTCTCGGCGATATCGATCATATCCCCCTTGACTCTGACTCCCTCCTGAAAATAGAGGATGACCTGCTCGCCCTCGGCGTAGCAATTGCGCTCGGCGATGAATTCGTCGGCAGGATCGCCGCTCAGCTCGATGAGGCGCTCGTCGGCTATCTCAACGACGGGTTCGCTTTCGGGCTCGTTTTCTGCCTCGGTGCCCTCGTCGGCAGAGGACACGACTCCGCTCGGCTCGGTATCCGAGGCTGCCGGAGTCTCAGCCGGAACGGAGGCGCAGCCGGCAAGCGCGGCAAAGACCAGACAGAGCGCGGCCGCCAGTGCGGAGTTGAATAACTTTCTCATAGTATTTTCCCCTTTTGTTGTGAAATTACCGCCGGAGCGGTTGTGGTGGTGACAGTTTAGCATATCCGGAAGGGATTTGCAACTGTGAGTGTGATTTGTTCGCTCTTTGCTTTTTCTCCTGATGCCAATCAGAAAAACCCCACACCCGATTTTTGACCGGGTGTGGGGTTTGATGTGTCAATCGCTTAAGGCAATACCGCATAATTCTAAGTGCGATATTGCGCAGTCAGATTTTTTGTCAGACGATACAAAAAGCGGAGCCAATACTTTGGTGTAAACATTTGAATCGCAAGCGCTTCAAATGGGTGAGCATTTTTGTGAAGTATGACGGAAAAGATGCAAGCAAGATCGTGCTTAAGTTCTAAAACGGGAATTGTGCGGTGTTGCC
>JAZSQO010000021.1:0-6011 GCA_045538015.1 Acutalibacteraceae bacterium
ACTTCACTGCGCCCTCATAGCCCACCAGCAATCCGCCGGACTCGGCGTAGAAGCTGCACAGGGCACGGGTCTCCTGGATCTTGACCACGGCGTCCTTGAACTTTTCCTTTATCATCTGCCCCAGAGTCTCGGCGGAGGCGAGGTTCTGGCAGTGGTGGATGCGCACGATGCCGCCCTTGAAGCCGGTGGAGATCATGTTCTTCAGGATGGCGGCCAGAGCCTTTTCGGCGCCCCGGGCCTTGTCGGTTATCTCCAGAGTGCCCTCGTTGCTGGCCTTGCCCACGATGCGGATGCCCAGAATGCCGGCGATCTTGGCCACGGCGAAGCTGACCCGGCCGTTGTTGGCCAGATTGCGCAGGGAATCAAGGCAGAAGATGAGATGGGTCTTCTGCTTGTAGGCCATGATCTTTTCCTTGATCTCGTCAAAGTGCAGGCCGGAGGTGATAAGCTCCCTGAGCTTTTCGATTATGAGCACATTTTCCGGGCCGGTGGAAAGGCTGTCGATGACAAAGCCCTTCTTCTCCGGATGCTCCTCCACATACTGGCTGACCGCCATGGAGGCGGAATTGTAGCTGCCGGAGAGGTTGCTGGTGATGGTGACGCAGAAGATGTTGTCGTGCTCCTCGAAGGCGTCCTTCCATTCGCCCACGCTGGGGCAGGAGGACTTGGAGACGCCCTTGTATTTGCGCAGGTCGGCTATCATGCCGTCCACATCCAGATTGGCGTCGTCCACGTATTCCTTTTCGTCGGTGCTGATCTTGAGGGGTACCGAGGCATAGTTGATGCCGTCGAGGGCAAGCAGGTCCGAGGAAGAATCGGAGATGATCTTATAGCTCATTGTCTGTACCTCACATTGTCTTTTTGTATGTTTACGCGGCCGGGAGAATAATTCCGGCGGAGGGGAAGCTCACTTGCGATGCTTTTCGGTCTCGGCCACGGCAAGGCGGTCGCACCGCTCGTTGTAGGGATGGCCGGCGTGGCCCTTGACCCACACGAAATCCACCTGATGGCGTTCCAGCTCGTCCAGCAGAGCGCCCCACAGCTCGGGATTCATGGCCGGCTTCTTGTCCGACTTTACCCAGCCGTTGCGCCGCCAGCTTTTGGCCCAGCCCTTGGTTATGCCATCCACCACATAGCGGGAGTCGGTGGTCAGCGTGACCTGACAGGGCTCCTTGAGCAGGCGCAGAGCCTCGATGACGGCGGTCAGCTCCATGCGGTTGTTGGTGGTGCTGGCCTCGCCGCCGGAAAGCTCCTTTTCGTGCTGGCCGTACACCAGCACCGCTCCCCAGCCTCCGGGGCCGGGATTGCCCGAGCAGGCGCCGTCGGTGTATATTTCAACCTTTTTCATTTATAATCATTCACTCCGGTGACTGTAATAATTTTGTAATCATTCTATCATACAGCTCGTTTCAATGCAATGCCAAAGGAAAATTAATCGGAATATCATCATATACATATGAAAAAAAACGGAGGCAAAGCGGGATGCGGATATATGGATGCCGGGCGGAGACCGTGGAAAATGATAAGATAAATCGAGAGAAAAAGCTGTCGGAAGGGCTGAGGAAAGCCGCCCTTGGCTTTCTGCTGGCAAGAGGGCTGACCGGCGGCGCGGTGGCCTGCCGGTGGAGTATGTTTGCTCTGGCCGGAGGAGAGGCAGGGAGTCTTTGGGGCGCGGCGCTTTTCGGCGCGGGCTGTGCTCTGGCGGGTATCGCCCGCCGGGACTTTGGCCGGGGAGCGGCGAGGACGGCGGAGTGGCTGACCTTCGCCCTTTACGCTCTGTGGTATCCTCTGGCGCGGAACGACGGTCTGCCATGGGCGGCTCATCTGCTGGGCGCGGGAGTGGTGCTGGCCGCCATGGCTCTTGGGTGCGGATGGACATCCCGGCTGGCTCTGGGAGCGGCGGTGATGCTCCCGGCGGCGGTGTTCGCGCCCGCTCCGGAATCGGTGGAGCTGGCACTGCGGCTAAACGCCGTATTAGGCGGCATTTCCTGTGCCGGGCTTGCGGGGATCGGCGCGGCGGGACTGACCCGCCCGGAGAAAGGCGGCGAGGGAGGCTTGTGGCTGGCGGTGGGTCTGGCGGCGGGGCTGGTGTGACGGCTCGGGGATTGTTGACGAGGTCGGGAGACGATGGTATAATGACAGCATCACTGACACTCAGGGAGGCGCAAAAGCATGGACGCCAACGAATATCAGAGACTGGCCATGACCACCCTCAATCCGGAGCTTGAGCGCAGAGATGTGCTCATCAACAGCGTGATGGGGCTGTGCGGTGAGTCGGGCGAGGCCATTGACATCGTGAAAAAGTGGCTGGCTCAGGGACACGAGCTGGACAGAGAGCGGCTGGCCGGAGAGCTGGGCGACATCGCGTGGTATCTGGCCGAGGCGGCCTTCGCCCTGGATATTCCTCTGGAGGACATCCTGCGCGCCAACATAGAAAAGCTCAGAAAGCGGTATCCCGAGGGCTTTGAGGCGCAGCGGTCGAGGGAGCGCCCAAAGGGCGATCTGTGATCGGGGCCGGGAAGAAAAAAACAATGAGGTGAAAATATGATTTCCATATCCTATCCGCAAATGGTGGTATTCATCAGCCTTGTGTGGCTGGCTGTGAGGGGCATATGCTGGCTCCGGGCGGGCAAGATCGACCTCAGGCGAGAGGCACAGCTGATGCTGGTGTACATCTGCATCGTGGTCGTGGTGCGCTTTACCTTCTGCCCCTTCGGCAAGGTGGACGGGCACATCCAGCCTCTCCTTTTTGACAAGGATAAGATCCTGCCCTTCTGGCTGAATTTCAAGCCCTTTGTCTATCTCTTCGACTATCCGTCCATGAGGGACGCTCTTCTCAACCTCATCGGCAACACGGCCATGTTCATCCCTCTGGGCATCGTGTGGCCGGCGGTGTACAAGCAGCTGGATACCCACTGGAAGGTCATCGCCGCGGGTGTGGGCGTGTCTTTGTGCATCGAGATTCTCCAGCTGCCCTTCTTTGGCCGGGCCAGCGACATCGACGACCTCATCCTCAACTCCGTGGGCTTCCTCGCGGGCTACGGGATTTATCTGCTGGCAAAGAAGCTGCGCGGAAAATTCGCCGCCGATTCCGGCAAGTAAGACAATATAAAAAGCATTCGCGCGCCGTTTCGCACAACGGCAAACGCGAATGCTTTTGTTTTTTGGCAACACCGCACAATTCTAAGTGCGATATTGCGCAGTCAGATTTTTCGTCAGACGATACAAAAAGCGGAACCAATACTTTGGTGTAAACATTTGAATCGCAAGCGCTTCAAATGGGTGAGCATTTTTGTGAAGTATGGCGGAAAAGATGCAAGCAAGATCGTGCTTAAGTTCTAAAACGGGAATTGTGCGGTGTTGCCTTTTATCTGCGTCTTGTGTGGTACAGCCCCAGAGCGCAGGCCGCCGCCAGCAGGACGGGCACGATGAAGGCAAGGGGATCTCCGGGGCCTCCGGTGACGAAAATGGCCGTTGGGCCGTCCGCACCGCCTATTATGGATACTGATTCCTCCATCGCCTCACCGGCGCGGCGGAGGTGTATGGCGCTGACCGTCTGCCACAGCAGAGCGATCACCGCCGCTGTGCAGACAAGCATAAGGAGCACTCTCAGAATCCTGCGCCGCCGTTCCTCCCGGGCGGCGAGGCGTTGATCCAGAGCGTCCAGCCGGTCGGCAAGGGCGCGGATGGCGTCCCGCTGTCCGTCGGACTCCTCGGGCAGACCAAGCAGAGCGTTGGCTGTAGTGCCCAGAGCCTCGGCTATGCGCACCAGCATTTCCCCGTCGGGCACCGACAGACCCTTTTCCCACTTGGAAACCGTCTGGCGCACCACATGAAGCTGCCCGGCCAGTGCCTCCTGAGAGAGTCCCGACGCCTTGCGCAGGGCCTTTATGTTTTCTCCTATGTTATCGTTCAGCATTGCAGCCGTCGCCTCCTTTGCGTGGGATAATTATAGCGCGGACAGCCGGAAATGGCAAGCAACGGAAATTAACATTCGCGCAGCGGAGGGGTGGGGGCTGTGGTTGGGCTGTGCGCGTAGGCTTCGGCTCCCTTCGTAGGGGCAGATTCAATATCTGCCCTTGCACAAGCCTCCGGGTTTCCTTTGTAGGGGCGATCATTGATCGCCTGCGGATCGGCGCTGTGTCCGAACAAAGGTTATTTCGGTGCGAACTGCCCGTTAAAGAATAAAGAATATAGAATAAATAAGAAATAAGAAAGAAAAAGTGCCCGGAGGCGGGCACTTTTATACTTGCGTTTGCTTATCTTTCCCGGAGCATACCGGCCATGATCTTGGCGCACTTGTAGATGTCGCCGCAGCCCATGGTGATTATCAGGTCGCCCTCCTGAGCGTTGGCGATGGCGTAGTCGGCCAGCTCCTGCATGGAGCCGAAGAGCTTCGCGCCGGGGATGAGGGCCTGCAGCTGAGAGGAATTGACGCCGAGGTCATCCACCTCACGGGCGGCCATGATCTCGGTCAGCAGAACCTCGTCGGCGATGGCCAGCACGTCGGCAAACTCCTGCATATGATCCCGGGTGCGGGTGTAGGTGAAGGGCTGGAACACGGCCCACACCTTGCGGAAGGACATCTCCTTGCAGGCCGAGAGAATGGCCTTGATCTCGGTGGGATGGTGGGCATAGTCGTCGGCCACGGTGATGCCGTCCTTGACGATGTGTACGTCATATCTGCGCTTGGCGCCGCCGAAGCTCTCGAGGCCGGAGGCTATCTGCTCGGGAGAGGCTCCGGCGTAATCGGCGGCAGCCGCCGCGGCCAGAGCGTTGAGCACGTTGTGATGACCGGGCACCCGAAGCCGGGTGTGGCAGTAGAACTGACCGTCCTTCATAATGTCGAAGGCCCAGTGGCTGGCGCTGTCGGTGTCGATATTGACGGCGGTGAACCTGTTGCCCTCGGCAAGGCCGTAGGTGACCACCGGCTTGTCGGTGCCCTCCACGGCGCGCATGGAGTCGGGATCGTCGCCGTTGACGATGACCAGCTGGCTGGTCTGGGCGACGAACTGACGGAAGGATTTTACGATGCCGTCCACCGAGCCGAAATACTCAAGATGGTCGGCGTCGATGTTGAGAATGACCGCCACGGCGGGAGTGATCTGCAGGAAGGTGTCCACATACTCGCAGGCCTCGCACACCATCAGGTCGCTCTTGCCCGCCCGGCCGTTGCCGTCGATGAGGGGCAGCTTGCCGCCGATGATGATGTTGGGATCGAGGTCGGCCTCCACCAGTATCTGGGTTATCATGGAGGTAGTGGTGGTCTTGCCGTGGGTGCCGCACACGGCTATGGTGCGGTCGTAGCGGCGGCAGAGCGCGCCCAGCAGAATGGAGCGCTCCACGGTGGGGATGCCCCGCTGGATGGCGTCCACCAGCTCGGGATTATCCTTCTGGATGGCGGCGGAGTAGACCACCAGATCGGCGTCGCCGGCGTTGCCCGCCTTCTGGCCGATGATGACCTGAGCGCCCAGGGCCTGCATACGCTTCACGGTGTCCGATTCGGCGTCCACATCCGAGCCGGTGATGGTCTTGCCCTCGGCCAGCAGGATCTCGGCCAGCGGGCACATACCCGACCCGCCGATGCCCATGAAATGCAGCTTCTGCGCCTTGTCCAGCAGATGGTCAAATTCGGTGTTAAGCATGAGAAAAAGCTCCGATCGTTGTGTGTAGAATGGGTAAGCAGGGGCAGACACTGTCCGCCGCGGTCGTCCGTTTAGCAAGCGCTCCTCGTTTCATTCGTAGGGGCGGATTCCATATCCGTCCATGAACAAAGCCTCCGGTTAGCTTCGTAGGGGCGGCATTGACCGCCCGCGAATCCGCGCCGCGTCCGAACAGCGGCTGTATGCCTGCGAATCGTCCGTTAAAGAATAAAGGCAACACCGCACAATTCCCGTTTTAGAACTTAAGCACGATCTTGCTTGCATCTTTTCCGTCATACTTCACAAAAATGCTCACCAATACACAAAGTATTGGTTCCGCTTTTTGTATCGTCTGACAAAAAATCTGAC
>JAZSQO010000049.1:0-46136 GCA_045538015.1 Acutalibacteraceae bacterium
CATCGCGGACGGTGAAGAAGTTGTTGAGCGACTTGCTCATCTTCTCGTTGTCCACGGTAATGAATCCGTTGTGCATCCAGTATCTGGCAAAGGGAACGCCGTTGCAGCACTCGGAGTGGGCGATCTCGTTTTCGTGGTGGGGGAAGATCAGGTCCATGCCGCCGGCGTGGATATCAAAGGTGTTGCCCAGGTACTTGGGGCTCATGGCAGAGCATTCAATGTGCCAGCCGGGACGGCCCTTGCCCCAGGGAGACTCCCAGTAAGGCTCGCCGGGCTTGGAGTTTTTCCAGAGGGCAAAATCGGTGCTTTCCCGCTTGAGACCAAGATCGTCCACGCGCTCGCTGGCGCCGTCCAGCAGGTCGGACAGCGGAATGCGGGACAGCTTGCCGTACTCCTCAAAGCTGGAGGTGGCGAAGTAGACATCTCCGCCAGACTCGTAGGCGTGACCCTTCTCGATGAGGCCGGAGTTGATGCTGGTGATCTCGTCTATGTTCTCGGTGGCCTTGGGATGGATGGTGGCCGGCTTTACGCCCAGACCCTTGGCATCCTTCCAGAACTCCTCGATGTACCGCTCGGAGATGGTCTTGTAGTCGGTGCCCTCGTCGTTGGCCCGGTTGATGATCTTGTCGTCGATGTCGGTGAAGTTCTGAACGAAGGTCACCTTGTAGTCACGGAACTCGAAGTAGCGGCGCAGCACATCGAAAACGATGAGCGGCCGGGAGTTGCCGATGTGAATGAGGTTGTACACGGTGGGGCCGCAGGCGTACATACGCACCTCGCCCGGAGTGATGGGTACAAATTCTTCCTTGGTTCGGGAAAGGGTATTGAATACTCTCATAATTTCATTACCACTGGCGGAACGCTCCGCCCCTTTCATATAGCTTCATGCAGTTTCGCAATATCATACACCTTTCGGTGTTGTTTTCATTCCTTTGTCCAGATAACTCTCTGGTTGCGGCCGTCGGAAATGACTATCTCGGTCACGTCCTCGGAGAAATAGCCCGCTTCATATATCATGATGAACTCGGCGTCACGGCCAAACACCGGCCATGTGGCGCGCAGCTCCACAATTGCGGTATCTTCGTCTATAATACAGCGGTCTTCCTTGAGGCCGGCAAAGCCGTTCAGCCGACCGTCTATCAACGCCGAACCATCCTCGGAAACATCCACTGAGTTGATCGTAACATCGGTGGTCAGCCAGCCCACAACGGCGTATTTATACACCGCCCATCCTCCTGCGGCCAAAACCGCAAGGACAAGAAACGCTGCCAGCCACCCTGCTTTGCTCTTTGTCTTTCGTGAAGTATTGTCTCGATCCTTCTTCATGGTATTTCCTCGCTTATCATGTTTATTCATGGATTCAAACATTTCTTCCGCGAAAATCATCTGAGCCGGCAACGAAGGAGCCGTGCTTTTTTATTCGCCCAGACGCTGCTTGAGGGTCTCTATTTCTCCTCTCAGGCGCAGCAGCTCCTGACCGATGGGATCGTCGTAGTGGATCTGATCCAGCTCGGCGGGACGCTGGCCGGCAATGCGCACAATGCGCGCCGGCACGCCTACGGCTGTGGCGTCGGAGGGTACCTCGCTCAGCACCACAGCGCCGGCAGCGATGCGGGCGTTGTCGCCTACATTGAAGGGGCCGAGCACCTTTGCACCGGAGCCTACCAGCACATTCTGTCCCAGAGTCGGATGGCGCTTGCCCTTGTCCTTGCCGGTGCCGCCGAGGGTCACGCCCTGATAGATGGTGCAGCCGTCGCCCACCACCGCTGTTTCTCCTATGACCACGCCCATGCCATGGTCAATGGTGACCCTGCGGCCAATCTGGGCGCCCGGATGAATTTCTATGCCGGTACGGCGGGCAGTGCGCTGGCTGATCCAGCGGGCGATGAGCTTCATTCCGTGCCGGTCAAACCAGGCGGCGCGGCGATGAGCCATAAGTGCCTTGTAACCGGGATACAGCAGTCTGACCTCCAGCCGGGAGCGCGCGGCGGGGTCATGCTCCATTATAGCGCTGATAAGCTCCTTGCCGTAGGCAGACATGAAATCCCTCCAAAGATAAACCTTGCGGCGGAAAACAGACGACGTCCGCCGCAGCGTATGCAGATTTATGAAAAATCAGGAAAGGCGATCAAAGATCGATGAAACAACGCCCAGAGCGGAAATGAAGGCGCGCTGGTCGTGGCGGGTGGGGAAGGTCAGCTGGAGCATATCCTTTTCGGGGCAATCCAGCTTGTCGATCTCCCGCTCGTAATTCTCGGTGACACCGTTGCGCACGCAGATGAGCTCGATGAGCATCCGGCGCAGCAGGTTGAGAATTTCGTTGGCACGGATAAGAGCGTTGTCGGCTACGGCGTCGCAGGCGTCGCGCAGGCTGTCGGAAACGAACTTCCAGTATTCCTCGCCGGAATCCTCCGCCTTTTCCTCTACGGGAGCAGCGGCGGGAACCTCCTCGGCAAGGGTGTTGATGACCGGCTCCTTGGGCTCCTCCACGGGATCCATGCCGGTGCCCTCGTCGACAATATCCTCAAAGGGATCAGCCTCGGGCTCGGGCTGAGGCTGGGGACGAAGATCGCAAAGATTATCCTCCTCCACCTGACCGGAGGGATCGAGAGTGCTCACGACGCCCATGCGGTCGTACAGCGGACGCCACCAGTTCTCCACCCGGACGCTGTTGCTGCTGCACACCTTGAGCAGCACGATGACGCCATCGGCCATGTCGTATCTCTTCACGAGGCAGCAGTCGTCACGGCTGATGGGCTTTTCGGCCACGGGATGCAGCTCGCCGGTAATGAGATAATTGATGCGCTTGTAGGCCTTCATTATGGCCTCGGAAGTGGTCTCACCGTCCATGGCTACCGCAACAAAGCGAAGATCACCGCTTTCGGTGTTGTCGTCACCGGTGGTGAAGGTCGCGCCGATAAGGCCGGTGCTCTTGGACGCGGCTACCAGACGGTTGATGCATTCGTTGCGTTCCTGAAGCTTATTCATGGTTATCCTCCGTTTTTTCTTTTTATATATTGGCGCGGAGGACTCTGCCTCCGTATATTCCATTGGTTACATATCCTTGAACAGATCCCGTGCGCCCACGGCGTAAACCACACCGGAGATCACGGTCATGGCCGCGCACAGCCACAGCAGGCCCTCGCACAGCCAATGGGCGGCGGTGGACACAAAGGCGGGGAGCCCGACACCCAGCGCTCCGAGGCCGGACATGGCAAACTGCGCGACGATCACGGTGACGATGGCCACGATCTGGATGACCGTCTTGACCTTGCCCCATATGTTGGCCGGGATGACAATGCCCTTGGTCACAGCCACCATGCGGATGGATGTGATGAGAAATTCTCTTGCAAGCACGATAATGAGCACCCAGGGAGAACACAGTCCGCAGGCCACAAAGCACACCAGAGCCGAGGTGACCAGCAGCTTATCCGCCACCGGATCCATCAGCTTTCCGAAGTCGGTCACAAGTCCGCGCTTGCGGGCGATGGAGCCGTCCAGCGCGTCGGTGATGGAGGCCGCTCCGAAGGCAAGGCCGCCCAGCAGCCAGAAAAGCCATCCCTTTTCGGGGGCAAGAAGGAGCAGGACCGTTACCACGGGAATGAGGACGATGCGCACCATCGTCAGTCGATTAGGTAAATTCATATGTCAGAACCTCGATTCATGTTTTGCCGTTGGGTCTTAGTCGACCTTTTCGCCCACAAGGTCGCATTCCATGTGGTCGGTGACAAGTACCCGGACAATGTCGCCGGCGTTCATGCGCTCGCCTTCGGCGGAGAAGAACACCTTGCCGTCGATGTCGGGAGCGTCCTGCTTGCTGCGGCCGAAGCAGCACTCGGCCAGACGGTCAAAGCCTTCCACGACCACCTCTATCTCCTTGCCGATCATCTCTTCGCCGTGGCTGTCGATGATTCTGGACTGCTCCTCCATGATGATGTCCATGCGGCGGCTGCCTTCCTTTTCGCTGACCCGGTCGGGCAGGTCATAGGCGGGAGTATCCTCCTCGGCCGACCACACGAACACGCCCAGCTTTTCAAAGCGAGCCTCGCGGACGAACAGCGCCAGCTCCTCGATATCCTTGCGGGTCTCTCCGGGGAAGCCGACCATCATGGTGGTGCGCAGAGCGATTCCGGGCACCTTTTCTCTGATTTTCTTCACCAGAGCCAGCAGCGACTGGCTGCTGCCCTTGCGGTTCATGGCCTTGAGGATGCTCTCCGAGCAGTGCTGCAGAGGAATATCCATATACTTGACGATCTTGGGCTGGGAGGCCATGACCTCCAGCAGCTCGTCGGTCACGCGGTCGGGATAGCAGTAAAGGAGACGGATCCACTCAAGATCCTCTATCTGGCAGAGCTGACGGAGCAGCTCGGGCAGCTTTGCCTCGCCGTAGAGATCCTCACCGTAGCGGGTGGTGTCCTGCGCAACGAGGATAAGCTCCTTGACTCCGCGGCCCACCATGTCCTTGGCTTCGGCCACCACATCCTCCAGCTTCCGGCTGCGGAAGCCTCCGCGGATGCCGGGAATGGCGCAGTAGGAGCAGCGGTTGTCGCAGCCGTCGGCAATGCGCAGATAGGCGTAGAAGGGAGGCGTGGACTGGATGCGTCCGCCCTCCATGGGATGCTCGGACTTCTCGCCGTACATGGAGAAGGTCTCGCCCTCGAGGGCACGGCGGCAGGCCTCAACGATGGAGCCGTTGGCTCCGATGCCCACCACAGCGTTGACCTCGGGCATTTCCTCCAGAATGTCGTCGCGATAGCGCTCGGCAAGACAGCCGGTGACCACCAGTGCCTTGATGCGGCCCTCGGCCTTGAGCTTGCCCAGCTCGATTATTTCTTCAATGGCTTCGGCCTTGGCGCTTTCAATAAAGCCGCAGGTGTTGACTATGGCACAGTCGCACTGTCCTACATCCTCGCCCAGCTCATAGCCCGCCTCGCGCAGCTTGTACAGCATCAGCTCGGCGTCGCACTGATTCTTCGGGCATCCAAGGCTCATTATAGCAATCTTCTGACTCATGATATGTCAAACCTCTGTATAAATTTCTCTTGTAACGACAATTCGTCAAGATATTATATCACAAACAGTCGCCCCTCTGCAACAACTTTATGCGGTCAAAGCGCCAAGGGAGCGATTTGCGGCAAGAATTGCCTTTCCCCGGCTCAAAATTTCTTGCAATGAGCCGCTTGTGTGCTATAATGAATAATGTATGTATATCATTTCATCCGTTCAAGGAGGCTATTATGCGCACCGACGCAAGCAGAAAACCTTTCTCGATGATCTCCGCGGTCATACTGGCACTTCTGCTGACCGCCAATATATTCATGATGGTAAACCGTGAGCCCGAGTCTGATCCCGGCTCTTCTCTGCCGGAGCTTCCCGACACCGCTCTTTCCGATCTTAGCGCCATCACTGACACACTGCCTGCCAGCTACCGGGAGCAGATCATTCAGACCGCCCAGCAGCCCGACAGCGGTTCCTTCACCGCCGACGAGCTGGCCGCCATCACCAATTTCTATTCCGAATCGGCCTTTGTGGGTGATTCTCTGCTGATCGGCTTCCGTACATATCTCCAGCGCAATGACATGGACGCCTGCTTCGTGAAATCCACCATGCTGGCTTCCTACAGCTACTCCACCCGCGTCGCCATCAAGGGCATCACCTCCCATTCCATCCATCCCATATACAAGGGCATGGAGCGTCAGGTTTGGGAGTCCATCGAAATGGCCGGTGCCAAGCGGGTTTTCCTTATGTTCTGGGCCAATGAGATCCCCCGGGGCGACATTGAGGCGGCACGGAAAAATCTCGAAAAGCTGGCCGCCAAAATCAACGACGCCAATCCCGGCATTGAAATCTATGTGGTAAGCCCCTGCCACAGATATATGAAGCCCGACGATGATCCTCAATATCTCACCAACGCCAACTTCACCCTTCTGGCCAACACCCAGAAGGAGTTCTGCGAGCAGAACGGCGCAGGCTACATTGAGGTATCCAAGTACATCGGCAACGAGACCGACGGCATTTTCGAGGAATACACCTTCGACAAATATGTTCACATCAACGACGACGCCTACGCCATCTGGAAGCAGGTCTTCTGCGAATTCGCTCTTGGCCGCGAGGCGGTCATAGATAACGGACACTGATAGCTTCAGCAAAAACACCGTTCACGGCGAAGAGCCATGAACGGTGTTTTGATTTTGCGCTCTTTATTCGGCGGTGTCCTCGTACCCGAAGCCGTAGGCCACGGCGTAGCGATAGCCGGCAGAGGTCATGGGAGCGGCTATGGTCAGCGCCTCGCATCCCTCAAAGGCATTCTTCCCGATGGATGTCACCGAGCCGGGTATTTCGATCCGGCCAAGGCCGGTGCAGTACATGAAGGTTCCCTCCGGTATGGCGCTGACAGAGGGCGACAGAGCCACCTCGTTCAGGCCGACACATCCGCTGAAGGTGTAACCGCCCTCAAGGCTCACTCCCTCGCCGAGGGAAATCTTGCTCAGCCGCAGGCAGTCCATAAAGGCAAAGGGCGCCACCGATACATTATTCAGCGAAAGTTCGGTGATGGAGTGGCAGCCCATGAAGGCATACTCTCCGATAGCCGTCAGCGTAGACGGAAGTTCCGGCGACACAAGGGAGAGGCAGTCGGCAAAGGCGTAGTCCTCCACCGCCGTTATGCCCTCACCCAGCGTCAGCCGGGCAAGGCGGGAGCATCCACGGAAGGCTCCCTCGGGAACGGCGCTCAGTGTTCCGGGCACCGTGATATCGGTCACGGCGGCGCAGTTCTCAAAGGCCTTTTCTCCCAGAGCGGCAAGCTGTCCGCTCAGAGATAAATCACTCAGCAGTCCGCAGCCGGCAAAGGCCTCCTCGCCGATGGAGGTGACATTATCCAGATTGACCGAGCAAAGGGCCGCGCAGTCCTTGAAGGCACGGTCGCCCACGGAAGTGACCGAGGCGGGAAGAATGACCTTGCGCAGGGACACGTTGGAGGCGAACGCCTCACTGCCGATGGCTGAAACCATCACATTCTCCATGGTCGAGGGAACAGTCAGCTCCGCTTCATTGGTCATGCAGCCGGAGATGCGGGCGGTGCCGTCCTCGCAGTATTCCCAGTCCCATTTGGTCTCGATTTCAGGCGTGCCCGCCGGGCCGCAGCCGACGCACAAAAGCATCAGTGCCGCCAGCACAGCCGCCAGCGTCCGGCGTGAAATATTCTGAAAAGCTCTTTTGGAACGAAAGCCTCGCATACAAAACGCTCCTTGTTCTGAATATCCGCGCGGAACCAGCTTCCCGCGGCTCGTCCATTATATCACCGGGAGACGGGAAATGCAAGGGAGGCTCCTCCCCAGTTGCCTTTCCCCGGAATTGTGATATACTTATACAGAGTTTATATCGCTCGAACGGGAAAGGACGTGAAAATATGCGCATCGCGGTGTGCGACGACGAGCTCCGGTGCCGCAGGCAGCTGATGGATGCTTTGTACTCCGTGTCAAAGAGTCTTGATGTGATGGTCTCAGCCTTTGAGGACGGCGCGGAGCTGCTGCGCGGCTTTGAGGAAAGCCCTTACGACCTTGTGTTTCTGGACATAGAAATGCCGGGAATGGACGGAATCACCGTGGCCCGACAGCTTCGGGAAATGAGTAAAGAGGCGGCCATCGTCTTTCTGACCGCCCATATCGAGTACGCTCTGGAGGGCTACGAGGTCAACGCTCTGCGCTATCTGACCAAACCCGCGCAGCCGGAAAAGCTGCGGGAGATCATCGATCATGTTGCCGCAAAGGCGCAGGCACAGCGTTCCATATGGATAAAGACCGACAGCGAGGACGTCCGGCTGCCTCTTTCGGAGATACTGTATTTTGAGGCGCAGAATCAGAATGTGCGCATCCGCACCCTCCGGCAGGAATACACCGTCCGGCACAACATCAGCGACTACGAAAAGGAGCTGGCCGCCGACGGCTTTTTCCGCGTCCACCGAGGCTATCTTGTGTCTCTGCGGCAGATCAGCAGTCTGGGTAAGGGCGAGGTGGTTCTCGGCGACATTCGCGTTCCGGTGAGCCGCTCCAGAGAAAAGGAGCTGCGGGACGCTCTGTTCAGCTGTGTCAAGGAAGGGGCGATATAAATGGAGCTTGCCCAGAAGATTCTGATTCTTCTCCTGAGCATGACCAGCGGATTTTACATTTCCGCCGCTGTCATCGCCATCATGCAGTGCTTCTTTGACCGGGGCATCGTGTGGAGCCGCCAAAAGGCCGCCATGCTGGGCGTGTATGTCCTTCTCTCAGAACTGGCCGGCGCCTTTCTCCCCGAAAACTCCCTGCTCGGGGCGCTGTCCTTTTTGATTTATATTATCATCCCCATATACGACTGCAAGGGAAAATGGCTCCGCCGCGCTCTGAAGATAGTCACAGCGTATTTTGTCGTCATGCTGTGCGTGGTGTGCATACTGCTGATCGCCTTTACGTATTTCCTGCCCGGCTATGACCCAAGCTCTTCCCTATCCTTGGATACGGAGCTTTTTATTGTGACAGCCTCCACAGCACTGGTGTTCGGCGCGGTCTTCCACTATCTCAAACGCCGTCTCATCAGCCGGGACATCTTTGCTCCCTGCGGCAAAAAGGAGAAATTCATTCTCTTTTTCTATGTCATATCAGTGTTCACCATCTTCACTGCCCTGACTGTGGGCGAAGCCATTTTCGACAGCTGGCCCCGGAAGGTGGAGTCCCTCATGGTGCTGGTGAGCATTTTTCTGATGCTGCTGTTTCCCGTATTCATTTTCCACAGCCGCATCAGCGACCAGTACCGCCGGATGTACGAACGTCAGCAGACCTATCTTGAGGCCGAGCTGGAGCACTTCCGCAGCTATCGTGAGGCGCAGGAGGAAACCGCCCGCTTCCGCCACGACATACGGAATAACCTCACCTGCCTCGAGGAGCTGCTCAGCGCGGGGAAAACCGAGGAGGCCTCGGAATTTCTGAGCGGACTTCTCCAGACGGTGCGTGGGCTTTCCCCCAGATATGTCAGCGGCGACGAGGTGCTGGACTGCGTCATTTCCTCCAAGGCGTCGGCCATGGAGCGAGCCGGCGTGGATTTCAGCCTTGACGGTGTGGTTGCCGGCGGTCTTGGCTGGAGCGCCATAGAGGTATGCGGCGTTTTCGCCAACGCTCTGGACAACGCCGCCGAGGCCTGCGCCCGGCTTCCTCAGGAGCGGAGAAGGGTCACCATGACCCTCAAGACAGCCGAACAGTTCCGCTTCGTGCGCATTGAAAACCCGGTGGGCGAGCCGGTGGATGTCACCCGCCTTTTCACCGAAAGCGGCTACACCACCAAAAATTCGCCCGGCAGGCACGGCATCGGCACCTACAACATGAAACGTATCGTGGAAAGGCACGGCGGCATGATAAAAGCCAGCTGTGAGGACGGGATTTTTGCCCTTGAGCTGGTGATAAACAAGGAGGAAGCTGTCCGAAACGGCATCCCGGGCAGCCAGATTTCCTCGTCCTGAAAGGAACATGACTGAAAATGAACATTACTCAGACCTTTTATGATGATCTGGCATCTCAGTACGACAAGCTGTTTCTCGATTGGCACTCCGCCACCCGTGAGCAGGCGCTGATCCTTGACATACTCTTTCAGAATGGCGGATATGATGGCACCGCCCGGATACTCGACTGCGCCTGCGGAATCGGCACTCAGGCCATAGGACTGGCCTCTCTCGGATACCATGTGACCGCCTCGGACATAAGCGAGGCTGAGCTTGCTCAGGCCAGAGAGCGAGCCGCCCGGTACAAAGTGTCCGTTCGCTTTGAGCGCGCCGACTTCCGCGCTCTTTCGGAGGTCTTTCCCGAAATCTTTGACATCGTTATAGCCATAGACAACGCCCTGCCCCATATGCTTTCTGAGGATTCGCTGCGCGCCGCCGTTGAAAGCATCGTCGGTCGGCTTCGGATCGGCGGTATGTTTGTGGCCAGCATCAGGGATTACGACGCGCTGCTGGCGACCAAGCCACCCTATTCTCCTCCCTACATCCACAAAACCGACAAGGGAAAGAGGGTGTCCTTCCAGACATGGGACTGGGCGGGCGAGCGTTACCGGCTCACCCAATATATCATTGATGACGAGGATTCTCTGCAGGTAAGCAGATTCGAGTGCGAATACCGGGCTGTGCGCAGAGAAGAACTGAGCGAGCTGCTCACCGCTGCCGGCTGCCGCCGGGTGGAATGGAAATTCCCCGAGGAAACAGGCTTTTATCAGCCCATCGTCGTAGCGTATAAGTAAATCGCGGCCGGCTCTCACCGCATTTCACGACAGCTCCGCACCCGTTCACGACAATTTCTCCCTCGCGCTGTGAATCTGTGCTAATATCTCCTCAGAAATCGAAACGGAGGAAAAATCAATGAGTAAACTGACAGCTTTTGAAAAGGCGGAAGGCAAGGCTTTGCGGGCCAAAGAACGGGCCGAGCGCAAAGCCGCCCGCAAGGCGGTAAAGAAGGACGGCAACCGTGTGGGCTTTGGCCTGCTGTGGTATCTGCTCATCAATTTTGCCGTTGTATTTGTTTGGATGGGCGTTGAGATAGCCATGGCTGTGGCCGGCGCCGCCGACATGGCCGACGCTGAAATCAGGATGAACGAGGTTCTGGAGAGAAGCATGGAATCCGGCGCCTCCATGATAGCCGGAGTGCTCGTCGGTCTCGGCTTCCTCTTCCTTTTCTTCAGAAAGCGCGGCGTCATTCGCCGCCTTTTCCACAGAGAAGAGCCTATGAGCATAAAGAAATTCGCCGGTATCGCCTGCGTGTTCTTCGGCACCCAGCTCATATTCAACGGCATCTACTACCTGATGGAGGCCGGCCTCAACCTCATTGGCTACAGCGCGGTAAGCTCCATGGAGTCGGCTACCGCCGGCAGCACCACCCTTTCCATGTTCCTCTATGCCGGAATAATCGGCCCCGTGGTGGAGGAGCTGGTTTTCCGCGGCTTCGTGCTCCGCTCCCTTGACAAGTACGGCAAGAATCTGGCCATCGTCATCTCTGCCGCTCTCTTCGGCATCATGCACGGAAACATTCCTCAGGCGGTCTTTGCCTTCCTCACCGGTCTTGTCTTCGGCTATGTGGCCTCGCGCTATTCCATCGTGTGGTGCATCGTGCTGCATATTCTCAACAACATGGTACTGGGCGACCTCCTGGACATGGCTCTGGCAGGATTCTCCGAGACCATGCAGGAGATCATCTTCCTCGGCATAATGTCTGTGTTTACCATTATCGGCATCATCGTGCTCATCATCAAGCGCAGAACGATAATCGCCTTCATCAAAGAGAACCGCAGTCAGAAGCCCCACTTCAGATGGATTGCCACCTGCGCCGGCGTGGCCATCTATTTCCTTCTCAATCTCGGCCTCGGTATTTCCATGCTGGAAAAAATCTGATTCTTACGCAATAGCAAAAGCCGTTCAGTCCGCGTTTGCGGGCTGAACGGCTTTGTTTTGTTTGGTTTGTCGGAGCACCGTTTACTTGAACCAGACGTGTATGCAGAACAGTATGAACAGCAGGATAACCACTGCGTATATACTGCCGATAAGCAGCGACGCGGCAAGCACTCCTCCGGTCATCGCGCGGCGGCCGGCGGGAGTAAGCTCCTCCGGCTGCGTGTCCTTTCCGGCATCGTCATTGGTTTTCGTGGGCGACGGAGCCTTGTACCACGGCATACCCTCAACATTCATGTTGGCTATGGTGCGGCCGTCATCCTCGAATTTCGCTTTTTCCTTCTTCACGGCGCTTACTTTTTGTTGTAAAGATGGCAGGCAACAAAGTGGCCCGGCTCGACCTCGCGGAATTCCGGAGCCTCCTTGCCGCAGATGTCCATGCACTCGCTGCAGCGGGTGTGGAACTTGCAGCCCTTGGGAGGATTGGCCGGAGAGGGGATGCTGCCCTCGAGGATAACGCGGTTCATCTTGGCATCCGGGTCGGGAACGGGAATGGCCGAGAACAGCGCCTTGGTGTAGGGATGCAGAGGATTATCGAACAGGGTGTCGGTGTCGGCGTACTCGGCCATGGAGCCAAGGTACATGACGCCTACGGTGTCCGAAATGTGCTGAACGACCGACAGGTCGTGGGAGATGAAAAGATAGGTCAGGCCAAATTCCTTCTGCAGATCCTTGAGCAGGTTGATGATCTGCGCCTGAATGGAAACATCCAGCGCGGAGACCGGCTCGTCGCACAGAATGAACTCGGGATTGAGAGCCAGCGCTCTGGCGATGCAGATCCTCTGTCTCTGGCCGCCGGAGAACTCGTGGGGATATCTGTCCTTGTGGTACTCCTGCAGACCGCAGGCGCGCATGATGCGGCTCACATAGGCGTCCAGCTCCTCCTCGGGAACAATGCCGTGCTCGCGGACAGCCTCACCGATGATCTCACCGATGGGCAGACGGGGCGAAAGGCTGGAATAGGGGTCCTGGAAGATGATCTGGAGCTTGGGACGCATTTTGCGCAGCTCGTCGCGGCTGAGCTTGAAGATATCCACGCCGTTGAAAAGCACCTCGCCGGAGGTCTTTTCGTGCAGGCGGAGAATGGTTCTGCCGATGGTGGACTTTCCGCAGCCCGACTCACCCACCAGACCCATGGTGGTGCCTCTCTTGATGGAGAAGGACACGCCATCCACAGCCTTGACATTGCCTATGGTGAATTTGAAGAAGGCAGACTTGATAGGGAAGTATTTTTTCAGGTTCCGGACGACCAGCAGATCGTCATAGGTGACCGAGGTGCTGTCTGCGGCGGCTTCGTTGACGGTGGTCTTTACATTTTCGCTCATATTACAGCTCCTCCACATTCACAGACTTGGGATACTCGCCTTCCTCGCCGGTCTCGGCAAAGCGATAGCAGGCCACATAGTGAGTGTCGCTGATCTTGTAGGTAGGCGGATATTTGCCCTTGCAGGCTTCCGTGCAGTATTCGCAGCGGTCGCGGAAGTAGCAGTAGTTCGGCATATCGACCGGGTTGGGTACGCTGCCGGGAATGTTGTACAGCTCTTCCACCTTCTGGCCTACGACCGGCTTGGATTTCATCAGGCCGATGGTGTAGGGATGAGAAGGATTGTGGAAGATATCGCGGCTCAGGCCTTTTTCCACTATGCGGCCGGCGTACATGACCACAACATAGTCGGCCATGTCGGCAACCACGCCAAGGTCATGGGTAATAAGCATGATGGAGCTGCCGATCTTGTCCTTGAGGCCCTTGAGCAGATCGAGGATCTGCGCCTGAATGGTAACATCAAGGGCGGTGGTGGGCTCGTCGGCAATTATAAGCTCAGGGTTGCAGGACAGAGCCATGGCTATCATGACGCGCTGTCTCATACCGCCGGACAGCTCGTGGGGGTACATATTGTACACGCCCTCGCTGTTGGCGATGCCCACCATCTTGAGCATATCGATGGAGTGAGCCTTTATCTTCGCTTTGCGGTTCTTCTTTTCTTCCTTGCTCAGCTTTTCTTTCTTGTCGTACTCCTCGCCGAAAAGCACCTCGCCGTGCAGCTCCATGACCTCATCCAGCTGCTGACCGATCTTGAAGACCGGGTTGAGGCTGGTCATAGGCTCCTGGAAGATCATCGCCAGCTTTTTGCCGCGGATGTCCTGCATGGTCTGGGAGGGAGTGTTGACAATGTTGTAGGCTTTTCCGTCACCCATGTTGAAGCGGATCTCTCCGCCGACGGTCTGTCCCTGGGGCCGCTGAAGCAGCTGCATGAGGGACAGAGAGGTGACGCTCTTGCCGCAGCCGGACTCACCGACCACGCCGACGGTGGTCTTCTTGGGAATCTCAAAGCTGACGCCGTCCACCGCCTTGACCGTACCGATGTCGGTGAAGAAGTAGGTGCACATATTGTCAAACTCGACAACATTGTTCTCGTTCTTCATCTTGGTGGTATACATCTCGGGGTTGGATTTGGCGCTTTCTCTCTGCTTTTCCAGCTTTCTGGTCAGCTTGCGGTTGAATCTTATTATTCTCTTCGACTCTTTACCGGAAATATAGGAGCTTTTCTTGGAGCCGGATTTCTTTTCACTCATTTGTCCCGCCTCCTTACTTCATTTTAGGATCGAACGCGTCACGCAGACCGTCGCCCACAAAGTTGAAGGCGATAACGGTGAGGCAGATGAGCGCGCCGACCGGGATCCAGATATATGCGTAGCGGATCATGTTCTCGTTGGACGAGGTGATGGAGTTGATCATGGTTCCCCATGTAGCCAGAGGATGCTTGACGCCCAGACCGAGGAAGGACAGAGTGGACTCAGTGATGATAACACTGCCCAGTCCCATGGTGGCGGTGACGATAAGCTGAGGCATGACATTGGGGATGAGGTGACGGAATATCCGTCTGGAGGTGGAAAGACCGGTAGCCTCGGCGGCGGTCATGAATTCCTGCTCGCGCAGAGAGAGGATCTGACCACGAACCATACGGGCAACGCCGGCCCAGCCAAGGAAGCCCAGAACAGCCATCATCCACAGCAGACGCTGATAGGAATCCAGCTTGAGGGCGTCGAACATGGATCCCAGAATGATCAGAATGGGCATGGAGGGAATGCAGTAGAAAATATCGACCAGACGCATGATGAGGGTGTCCACCCAGCCGCCGAAGTAGCCGGCGATACCGCCCAGAACAACGCCGATGAGCAGCTCAATGATGACGACCACGAAGCCGACCATCAGGGAGATTCTGCCGCCGTACATCATACGGGCGAGGATGTCCATGCCGTCGGCGTCGGTGCCGAACACATGAGCCTTGGAAGGCTCGGCATAAATGTCGATAAGGTAAGTCACCTGCTCGCAGTTGAGGACATACTGTCCCTCCTTGCGGGTGACCTTGATGGTGGAGTCTTCGGTGGTGATGTTGCCTTCCTCATCCACCACCTGCTGGCCGTTCTCGTCGATGCGCGGCAGGGGGAAGGTGAAGGAACCGGTGGTCTGGCCGTTGGCGATCATCTCGTCAACGGTGGCGGCTGCGGCTTCCTTGAACTCAAGGGACAGGGAATCCTCACCGCTGTAGCGGCGGATGCTGTAGGTGCCCAGCTCCAGTACCTTTTCGGAACCGGCGCTGACCACAAAGTCGCCGTCCTCCTCGGCCACGGTGTAGTCAACACCGTCAGCGGAGAACTTGCCCTCGCCGTACATATTCAGCAGAGTGCCAACCTTGAGCTCATCGCTGATTTCTCTGCCGATCTCATAGGCGTCGAAAACAAACAGAGAGCTGACGATCAGGGGCTGCGCGGCGCCGGAGCTCTGGAGGGAGAAGGTGCCGTCAGCATTGGCTGAAACGCTGTACTTCTGGCCGTCGTGCTCAAAGGAGCCGCCCAGATTTGCCAGCATGGCCTGCTGCAGAGCAGGGTCAGCTTCACTGCCGTCATTGAGCTTCAGAGCGGCAGCGGCGGAATCCTTGATGTTGTAGAAGCCCTTGCCCGCGTCCTCAACGATGTAGGTAACATCGCCGCTGACAAACACTGCCTCGCCGGCGCTGACGGCGGCGGAGCAGGCATTTTCAAAGGCAGAATCGGCTTCGGTGCCTTCGGGATAGACAAACTTGTCCACACGGCTGTTGTACTTGGCAACATCGGCAAAGCCGGTGAGCTTGCCTTCCTCAACAACGAGAACACCGGACAGCTGGTAGACCTTGTCGCCCAGCTTGCTCAGGTGATAAACAGTGCCGGAGCCTTCGTCGACGATCTCTCGCTCGGTCTCGCCGTTGGCTTCCATCTCGTTGATGTAGGAGGTAATCATGTTCTTGACGGTGTAGTGGATCTGAGCGTCCTCGTCAACAACATAGTTGGTGTAGGATGTTCTTTCGGCCACGCTGGCGTAGTCTACATTCAGGCCGTCGTACTTGTAGAAAATCTCGGTCTGTCCGTAGGGATAAAACAGCGGGCAGAGGAAGGAAAAGGCGAACATCGCGGCCAGAATGATGGTTCCCGCAATGGCGAGCTTGTTGCGCACAAAGCGGTTGAAAACCATCCGTCCCGGGCTGAGCACCTTGACTCGCTGGGTATCGTCAAGGGCCATTTCGCCGGTGCCGGTTGTGCGGCCGGTGCCCTCGCGGGCCTCCTTCTCTTTGAGAACCTCGTTAAAATTTTTCATGCCGCACCTCCTTAGTGAACTCTGACGCGCGGGTCAACCACAGCGTACAGAATGTCGGAAATAAGCGTTCCAAGCAGCGTCAGTATGGAAATGAACGCCAGATAGAACATGGTAAAGGGAATATCGCCGCGGATCATCGACTGATAAGAGGTGAAGCCGATGCCGGGGATGGAGAACAGCTGCTCGGTGATCAGAGCGCCGGAGAAGAGTCCGGGCAGGGAACCGCCGAGGATGGTCACGATGGGAATAAGAGTATTTCTGAACGCATGGTAGCCGATGACCTTGCTTTCGGGAAGACCCTTGGCACGGGCTGTGCGGATATAGTCCGCGTTGAGCACCTCGAGGGTGTTGGCGCGGGTATATCTCATCAGACCACCGATGCTGACGATAGTCAAGGTAAGAGCGGGCAGCACAAAGTGGGAGACAACATCAAAGAACTGTCCCACGGGCGTGAGATTGATATAATCGCGGCTCTGGAATCCGCCTATATCAAACCAGCCAAGCTGCACGGCGAAAATCATTTTGAGCATAATGGCCGTAAAGAATGTGGGCAGCGATATGCCTATGAGCGACACCACGGTGATGGTGTAGTCGGTGAGGCTGTACTGCTTTCTGGCGGCCAGAACGCCGAGGGGAATGGCGATGAGGATCTCCAGCACAAAGGACACCGCGCCCAGCGCGAAGCTGTACCAGATGACATCCTGGAATTTTTCGGTGACGGGCACAGTCCATGCCCAGCTTTCACCGAATTCGCCCTTGACCGCCGACTTGAGCCAGGTCAGATAACCTTCGACAACGCCCTTGTCCATACCGTACTGGGCGTTGAGCTCCTCAAGCCACTGCGCCGCGCTCTTCTGAGAGCCGGGCTTGGCAGCCATTTCACGGGCCATGTTCTCGACATAGCTCGACGGAAGCGAGTACATCAGAACATAAACGATAAACATTACGAAAAAGAAAATTACTGTGCAGGTCAGCAATCGCTTGATTATGAATTTTGTCATAAAACACACCTACCAAAAAGAGTTCGCCCTTCGGTGACGGCAGCAAATACTGACCCCGGGGATGCGCAAAGGAGAGGGACCAGTAAAATCCGCATGATGCAAAAAGGGGTCATCAGCGCCCGGGTCGGGCGCTGATGACTCAAAAGTACTAAACGCCTAAACTAATTCGCTGTGAATAGCGTTGCGAAAATCAGTCTTTCAGAAAACTGATTACTCAGCGACGGGATTCATTTCCAGCAGCTCGATGTCGTTCATCCAGCCCCAGAAGGTGGTGATGTCGGGAGTAACGGTATCCATGTTGACGCGCTCAGAGGAGAAGATGATGCAGTTCTGTCTCTGATAGGTCGGGATCTCGCAGGCCCAGTCGAGGATGATGTCGAGGCACTGCTTGTAGGTAGCCTTTCTGAAGCTCTGGTCAGTGGAAGAACGGGCAGCCATGATCAGCTCGTCCAGCTCTTCGTCAGTGATGCAGTAGTGGTTGGAGTTGGTGGAACCTTCCAGACCGGCGCAGTTGGAGCTGTGATAGATCTGATACATATCAGGATCGATGGTAGCGCCCCAGGCAGCAGCCCAGATCTCGCAGGTGTTGGCATCCAGAGCATCCCACAGGATGGAGGAGTCGGAGAGGTCGGTGACCTGCAGGTCGATGCCGATGGTGGCAAGAGCATCGGAAGCAGCGGTAGCAATACCGAATACGGGGTGGTCGCCAACGCCGTCAGCGGGGATGGTGAATTCGTAGGTCATGGAAGCACCCTCGGGAGCAGCGGTGAACTTACCGGCAGCGTCGTCCCAGGTGTAACCGGCGGCCTTGAAGAAGGTGATAGCAGCCTCGAGAGCAGCGGCGAAGCGCTCCTCGTCGTTCATGGAATCGGTGTAGATGGAGTTGCCCTCTGCGTCAACAGAGAAAGCAATCTGATAACCCTCGTCGGCAGGCTTGGGAGCAGCCCAGGAGGTGTTGGAGATGGGATACTGGATAACAGAGGCGCGCTCGCCGTAGTAGGAGTTGATAACGGTGTCACGATAAGCAGAGAACAGAGTGGCGAAGGCCTTGCGCAGGTTTCTGGAAGCCTCGCTGCCGGTGTCGCCGCCGACGTTGACGGTCTTGGAGCAGATGCCGATGTAGCCGTAGCCCAGATTGTCAACAGTGTTGGTGGTGATGACGGGACCAACCAGCTCGTCGTTGCCGTTGTAGGTCTTGATGGAGTTGACGACGTCCTCGCTGATGGAGGGGTCAGAGATGTCCAGGCTGCCGGTGGCAACGCCGGTCATCTTGTCAGCCTCGGAAACTTCCTGGAACAGAATGTTGGTGATCTTGGGAGCACCGGCATAGTACAGGTCGTTCTTCTCGAAGGTGACAACGCCGTTCTCGTAGCTCACGAACTTGTAAGCGCCGGCGCCCAGAGGCTGGGTGGTCTTGGCCTTGATGCCGCTCAGATCGCCCTTGTCGAAGCCGAACATATTGTTGTCATAGTCAAACTTGGCAGCGTCGCCGTAGTAGTGCATGGGAGCGACGGTAACAGCCATCTGATAGATAGCGGTGGCGTCAACCTCGGTGAGGGTAACGGTCATGGTGTTGTCACCGGTCTTCTTGATGCCGGCGATGTTGGGAGCAGACTCAGATGTGGAAACACCGGCTGCGAACTCGTCAGCACGATCACCCAGAGCCTCAGAGATGAAGGTAGAGATGGAGGTGCCGGCAGTCTCGTAGTTGATGCCGTTGTCGGAGAGGTCCAGACCGTAGGTGGCGACCATCTCGAGGAAGAAGTCCTCAGCGGTGGCGTCCTCAGGCAGAGAGTAGCCCCACAGAGCAGCGGAGGTGCAGACATCAACAGCGCCGTAATCGGCATAGCTGGTCATGCAGAAGTCAACGATCTCCTGAGCGAAGTTGGTGCCGCCGGCCAGGAAAGCTTCCCAATAGTAGTTGGTCTGCTCTTCGGTGGCGAACTCGCTGATGGCATCGGGGCCGGCAGCGAGAATCAGGTTGGACAGAGTGTCCATACCGGCACGGTAATCGTCCAGACCCTCGATGGGCAGAGCGTAGAAGGTGCTGCTGCCGTCATAGGTGGGGTCAGCCAGGACATACATGTTGAAGATAACATCGTCGATGGTCAGATCGTCGCCATCGGAGAAGACGATATCGTCACGGATCTCGAAGTTGTAGTCAACAGTGCCGTCAGCATTCTCGACGATCTCGCAGTCAGCGATGCCGGTGTAGAGATAATCGGTGCCGTTGTAGTTGATGGTCTCGCCCTCAATACCGTTGAGGATCATGTTGCCGCCGCGGTCATTGCCCAGCAGACCGAGAGATACCATGCTGGCAACATCCTGGTCATAGGCGGAGTCGGCGAAGAAGGGGCTGAACTTCTCGGTGAAGTTGGCGTAACCAACGACCAGAGTGTCTGCGCCCTCGTAGGTCTCGACGTCAGTGGCACTGACATCGGTAGCGCTGGGAACCTCAGCCTCCGGCTGCTTGCCGCAGCCCGCCAGAGCGGACACGGTCATCACAGAAGCGAGGAGGAGCGCAAGGATCTTGTTGAGCTTTGCTTTCATTTTTTCTTCCTCCAGTATAATAGTTATGTATAACCGCGATCAAACGCGGATACATTCATAATTCCAACCGGGTCATTCCGACCCTTTTGAGATCACGCGGATCTCCAGACAGCTTCGCCGCGTGAAGCAGGCCACGCAGGCCGCCTGCGCCGCCGCCAGCATTATAATGTAAACAACATCCGCAGGAAGCATCAGCTCTCCGCGGAACAGCACCGCGGCGATAAACGCGCCTATGAGCGCCGCTCCGTTGAGAAGCATGGCCATCAGAGCTCCGCCGGAAAAACGGTCTCGCATCCGCTCGGCGTATTCCCGGGTCATGGGAACCTTGGCTCTGAGCAGCATCCACACGCCTACGGTCACAAAGCCAAAGGCCAGCAGCGAAAAGCCCTGAGGCATAATAACCCACGCGCACCGCGCGCAGCGGGTATTCAGGCTGAGCGCCAGAATCTGCGCGGCCCAGAAGGCCACCGCGCACACCGCCAGAACCGGTCTGGCACGGCTCAGAATCCCCTCCGCCGAAGCAAACTCATATCCGGCGCCCTTGTAAACGGCCACCGTTTTCAGCTTGCCCGACTTTCCGGGGACATTCTCAAGACCGTAGTCTCCCGCGTATTTACGAAATGACATTTTTCGCACCATTCCAATCCGTGCGGCCGCCGGCCGGTCGTGAATCCGCCGCCCCCGGCTGCCCCGGCACGCCCATTTTTTACTTATTGACAGTGCCAGTTACACATATTATAAGAAAAATTGATGTGTTTGTCAAATAAAATAACTAATTATCTGGTAATTCCACCGTGAAAAATATGTGAAAAAAACGATTACCACACAACTTTTGTCCACATCCGGCATTATCAGTCACAACATCATGTGTCGAAAAACGCTGTGATGCCGGGAAAAATTTTTTCAGTCTTCGAGCAGTCTGTTGCTTTCATTGTACCCATCGACGCCTATACATTCCCGCACCCGGGAGAAGGTATTATATCCCATCAGCCGGAAGGTGGTGGTTCGGTTTTTCCAGCTGTGGCGGATGTACACAAGGTCGTCGCCGTCCTTTTCGCCGCCGTCAAACACCTCTATCACGGCTCCGTCGGGAAAATTTACCGATACGCAGGGCATTTCCTTCAGCCCGGAGGCAAACAGCACCATCTCGGTCTCGGTGCGGGTCACCGCCCGGAGAAAGGCGTCTATGTTGCTGTAGGTCAGCTCGGTGCGTGTTCCGTCAATATCGGTGCCGACGCTGACGCCCTCGTCGTGCGCCGCGCATATCAGGTGGTCGCTGCACTGGCGCTTGTGGGTCATGAACGCGGTGGAGCGGCCTATGCCGTATCCGATGGCCAGGGTCAGCAGAAGAAGCAAGGCCACGACCGCTATTACTGTTTTCTTCATTTTCCATCCTCCCTCTTTCCTTGTCCGGCAGAGCCTGTGCCCTGACATTTTGACCATGATACCACAGCCTTGCCCATAATTCAACATACAAAATCATGGCAGACGCGTGTTCTGTCAAAGTGATTATATTTATTCCATTATATTGTTTAAAAAGCGATGACCCGCATCCGTAAGCCGGAAACGGGTCATCGGGGTTAATTATTTCATCTGGTCGGGCGCGTCGGTATCAGTACAGCTCCAGCAGCCTTTTGTTCACCCTCGCCTGCACTTCGATATAGTAGGCGGACTCAGCCGCGTTCAGAGCCTCATCCTCCCACCTTTCAAATTCCTCACAGAATTCAAGATATTCGCTTGATAATCTGGCGTAATCCGCCAGAAGGGCAAGATCACTCCCGCCGGACTCCTCGTAATTCTTCATGAAGTCCACATATTCTTCCATGAAATTTTCGTAGATAAAGCTCCTTTCCGAACGGCAGCTGCCGCTCAGAAAAGAGCTTGTTTTTTTCGCGAATATAAAATTTTCCGTTGTCAGCTGTTCTTTGCGATCAGAGCGCTGACCTCCTCCAGCGTGGGAGGATTAATGGGCAGCGGAAAGCGTGTTATGGCAACGCCCGAGCAGGCGCTGGCAAAGCGGACGAGCTCTTCGTCAGCCATGCCTCTGAGCAGTGCGTACACGCATCCTGCCTTGTAGGTGTCTCCGGCGCCGAGGGTGCTTCTGACCTCTACGCGGAAGGGATCCATTCGTCTGATCTCCTCTCCCCTGCGGCCGTAGAGCATCTCTCCGCTTCCGGCTGTGATGATGGTCAGACCGTCGGTGTCCTCCTGCATGAGCGCCATTACCTCCTCGCGGCTCATGCCCTGATAGTGCCCGCTCAGGCACTCGCCGGACACCACATTCACCGCGGCATTGCGATGCAGAAAGGAATCATGGGTGCTGTCGATGGTCACATAGGGAATGCCGTGCTTCACGCAGATCTCCGCCGCGCGGTCGGATTCCTCCCGGAAGAAGGGATCGATAGCCGCCGCCCGACAGCCCGCGATATCCTCCTCACGGGGAACGCTCCACCACCTGCGGTTCTCGCCGAAAAGGGTCTGAAACCGTCCCATGGGCGAGCGCACTGTGCCGGCGATGACCACATAATCCATCACTCCGGGGTCGTCGTCAACAAACCGCAGAGAGGAAATGTCCACCTGCTTATCCTTGTAAAATTCCCTCAGCATGGGCGCTACCTCGGTGCCGATGTATGTGCCGTCCATGCGCACCTTCACACCCAGAGAGCTGAGCACCGTGCAGGCCGTGCCGGTCTCTCCTCCGGGCAGAAAATAATGCGCGTCGATTTCGGAATATTCATCCGGCTTCAGAAAATCTCCTTTCAGCCGGAAGGAATGGGTGCCAAGCACCTGACCAAAGAGATATGCCTCGGCTTTCATAAAAAGACCTCCCTTTATTCATACGGACGACATTCGCGCCAGCGTCTCCCCGCACCATGAAAACAGCAGTTCAAAGGCCGGGGCGCATTCAAACGGCTCACCTCTGCCAAGGGCAGCGGCTCTGTCCAGAACAAGTCTGTCTCTGCCGTCCAGAACCTCCAGCAGCTCTTTCTTCGTCTGCACAAAGGAACCGCTCTCAAGGTAATGCAGGTTCTGCAGGATGAAGAAAACCGATTTGTAAGCGTATGGCAGCGCGGCGCGGACGCTTTCCTCCGGCGAGTGAACAAAGCGATGGCCGAGCTCGTGGTAAAGATTGCCAAGACTGAGCTTCACAAAGGAGCGCACATCCCGTTCCGTATATGCCGGAACAAGCTCCCTCAGCACACCGACATAATCCTTTGTGGTGTGGATGAGGTGGCATATCTCAAGAGGATTCCAGCCGCCCAGCTCCTCCAGACCGCAAATGAAGCCGCAGGACTTTTCGCAGTCCGCCAGCGAGGCTATCGCCTCACGGTAAGCCTTGAGATCCGCGGTCGTCAGTTCTCTTATCACGACCATGATGTCAATGTCGCTGTCTTCGGCGGCTTCGCCTCTGAGATAACTGCCCTGAAGCCCGACATACACCAGCCGCTCGCCGAAACGCTCCTCCAGCAGTGCCGTCAGAGCGGAAATATATTGTTCGGGATTAAACATAATGATCCTTTCCGCCCATCGGCCTATTCGGCTCTCTGGGCGCCAATGAAGTGCCTCGCGAAGTCCTCGATCCTCTGAACGGCCTGCGCCCGCTTGTCCGGCTCACGGTCGCAGAGATGAATAAGAGAGGAGATGGGCGCCGTATAACTGAAGGCCAGCATAGCCGGATCGCCTTTTTTCAGCACGCCCTTCGCCATCATTCCCTCAAAGACCTTCTCAAAAATATTGGCCGTGCCTTCAAGGAAATGCTTTGTCGCCAGACCTCGAACCCGCTCGTCGTGGAATTGTTCGGTGAGGAGCAGCTTCCTCGTCAGAACGATCTGCGGGTCATGGATGGTGAAGTTTGTCATATCCATGGTCATCCGGAGCAGCTCCTCGCAGGAGCCGGGTATCGGAGGCAGATTGTCCGCTGAGCCGAACCGCTCCGCGTAGTAAGCTTCCATTCGGTCAAGCAAGGCGTTCCATATGGCCTCCTTGCTTTCGTAATGTTTGTACAGCGCCGATTTGCTCAGCCCCAGCCGGGCAGCAAGGTCTCGCAGATTCGTGCCCTTGTAGCCGTTTTCAGCAAAGGCAATCAGCGCTTCGTCGAGGATTCTGTTTTTTGTATCCTTTTCCATTTTGCCCTCCGCACAGATAAGGTGACCAATTGGACACCTATATTGTAGTGACCAAAAGGTCACCTGTCAAGAGTCTTTCGGCCGCACGGCAAACCCGGCCTGCCTCCTCAATGGAAGCAGGCCGGGTTTGTCTGTTTTTTCATCCACACAAGCTGATCTCATTCATCAGGAGTTCACTGAGCGTCAAGCATGGTGAAGGTATCAAAACACCCGCGCATGATGGAATACAGTCCTCCGTACATTTCCGTCACAAACTGGGTCTCGATGACCACGCTGCCGCTGCTGCACTCGACGATAAAGAAGTGCATCTGATAGTCCGGATCGCTGTTGTCGTTGGTCAGATAGACGGCAAGGGCGTCATAATCGCCAAGGGTGACCCGGTCGGTATCGCAGAAGGCATAGTCGTCACCGTTCTGGTGAACAAAAGCATCACTGACCTCCTGAGGCGTCATGCCGTAGACGGGATACACGCAATAATATATCGGCCGGTCAAAGGGGCAGTCGATATAGCTGTAGGTATCCAGTCCCTCATAGCTGGTGAAACCGAAATATTCCGGATCCATGGCAATGGTGTAGTCAAAGGCTTCGCCCCGGACGATCTCCACCGGGATCTGATCCACTATTCCCTCTCGGTTGACCTCGATATAGCTCTGGTCGGAAAGCATATCCTCCTGACCGGAGAATATCTCCATCCGCTCATAGGGAGTCAGATCGCAGACAAGGCCGCTGTAGTTGCTCAGGCGGCCGTCTTCAAGGCTCAGACAAGGCTCATATTCCACCGTTGTGCTGCCGTCGGACGCCCGCACAACGGTATTGGCCAGAATATCGCTGATGTTGCAGCGCAGCAGCAAAGGGCTTCCGCTGGCAAGCGTCTCTCCCGGCGCGGGATTCACTCCAAGCTCAAATTCAGCTTCCCAGTCAAAGGCGTTCTCCAGCGCTTCAAGAGAAACATGATCGCCGGCGGGGATGACCGCGTACCACTCGCAGCCCTCCTCCAGAGCGCAGCGCTGGGGAGTGTCAGCAAGCTCCTCCAGAAAAGCAAAGTCGTTCCAGAAGGCTTCATTTTTCAGCTGAGCAATGGCTCCGGCGGTGTCGGTTTCGTAATATCCGAGGTAGGCCACGCCCAGCAGCTTTCCGCTGTCAGCCACTCTCTTCTGCATTTCGGAGTAGGCGTCGTTCAGCGGCGCGCCTTCCTCTCCGGGAGAGGTCTGCTGAATTCCGGGCTGATCGGGCTGACTCTGCGGCTCATCCGGAGTCTGGATTTTTCCGCAGCCGGTCAGCAGCAGAGCGGCCAGCATAATTATCACGATAATCTTTTTCATCGCTTTTCCTCCTGAGCTATATCAGAGAAATATCAGCCCACAGCGTCTTCACCCTGCCAGCTGTATGTCTGATAGCAGACGGCAGGATACTCGTCGCCTTCATAATAGGAGAAGAGCATCACTGCCAGAGTGTCGCGATCGAGCATGGTCGCGCAGCACTCCTTCTTGTAAGAAAACTCGTCCGGCTCGAGATAAAACATCACCGACCACTGCTCATTTGCGCAGCCATCATGGAGAGCCATGGGCGAAGACTCCACCGGAGCATTCCACACAAAGCTTTCGTTGCCTGCTATGTCGTGGTTGACAAAGTTGGCGGCCAGTCCGGGATAGGCCTCGAAGAAGGAGATGGAGCCGCTCATTCCCAGCTCCTCGGCGGTTTCTGCGTAGCCGTCGATTTCATGGGTTTCCAGCGCCCATGTTCCCACAAGATCCGCGGCACACCATTCGCCACCGTTTGCAGGCATCTCCTCTCCGCGCTCAAAGCGCAAAGTGCCGCCGGAGTAATCAATATAAAGATATCCGTCCTTTACCTTGCCGAACAGCATGGTCTCGGCGTCGTAAAGTCCTATCTGCAGCTCGTCAGTGTCTTCATCCACGACCCAGCCGCTGTCAGCATACATTTTTGCTCCTTCGGTGTAGGCATCATACATTATGCTGCGGAACTTTGCCGCACCCTCGGCGTAAAGAATGAGATCCACATTCCAGGTTTCCCACGGCATCTGATTGACCTCTACCTGCGATTCGGTGGACACAAACTCCACCGCCACCCAGTAGGAGTCCGCGAAATCCGCGTCAGTGATCTCGTCATACTCGCTGACGGGCTCGGGCATCGGTTCATGGGATTCGCCGGCGGCGTCTTCCTCTCCGCCGGGCAGTATGGGCGTGACCGAAGGCTTTGTGTTCTCGGTCACAGCGGTATTCCCGGTCTCGGGAGCTTCCGGTTTGTCGCCGCAGGCGGCAAGACAGCCAAGGCACAGCATGGCGGCGCAAAGCATGGAAATAACTCTTTTCATTCAATCCACTTCCTTTCGATCTGATTATATACCATGTTTCCTCAGAATACCAGACCCGAACCCTCTGCCTTTCAGCAAAAGGTTCGGGTCTGAATTAATTGTTATACTGAATCAGCGATTCCGGCCTTACTTCTTCTCGCCGAGGGGCAGGAAGGGAATCAGAGCGCCCGCGACGCCTGCGGCAGGCATGGTCTGGAGAACGATGATACCGGGGCCGGTGATGATGGTGTTGAACATTCCCTCGCCGCCGAACAGCAGGTTCTTGACACCCTTGTTCATCTGCACATCCATGGTGCAGGTGGCGGACATAGCGGCCAGATAGCCGTTGTCAATGACCATGGACTGGCCGGCTTCCAGCTCGTACTCAACGGCAAAGCCGTCGATCTCAATCAGAGCGGTGCCGTTGCCGGACAGCTTCTGCATCACGAAGCCCTCGCCGCCCACAAGACCGGCGCCCAGCTTCTTCTGGAAGAACACGGACAGCTCAACACCCTCGTCGCTGGCAAGGAAGCCGGACTTCTGGACGACCATCTCGTTGCCCGGAGAGATCTCGTAGGCGCGGATGGAGCCGGGGAAGCTGGAAGCGAAAGCCACCATACCCTCGCCGCCCTCAGCGGTAAATCTGTTCTGGAAGGCGGACTCGCCGGAGGCCAGACGGCCGATCATCTTGCCAAGGCCGCCGGTGCCCTTGGTTTCCATCTTCATGTTGGGGGTCATCCATGCCATGGAACCGCGCTCGGAAATAAGGGTCTCGCCGGGTTTTACGGTGCAGACTGCCACGGGCAGGGGCTCGCCGATGATCTGATACTTCATATTAATATCCTCACTTTCGTAATTGTGTTGAAAATGTTATATATTGAAATCCACAAACTGACTTGTTACTCAGCGATGTAAGCGTCGATATACACGCTGTCATCACTGAAGATAAGCTCTCCGTTTTCTTTGGTAAGATTGTTGACCTCGAAGTAGATATTCTCTCCCGGCGCGTCGAGGGTGTAGGTTTCCTGATAGGCAATACATCTTCCGGGAGCAACGGGGATATAGCTGCCGGTGATATCGCCGGTCACGCCAAGGCTGTAGCCCTGACTTCCGCAGGTATAGAACACATCGCCGAGGCATATGGCGGTGTCGCCCTGATTGGTAAACTCAAGATTGAAGGCAACTATGTCCTGACCATAGGCGTCCTGTGCGATCTCTACGGAATCAAGGCGCAGCTTGCAGGAGCCGTTTTCCGTGGTCTGATCCACCGTGTACACCGTGCCTCCGAGGGACGGCCATGAGAGCTTCGCTCCGATTTCAGCGGTGTCGGCAAAGGGAACGACGCTGAACTCCACACCGGAGGTGTCGTCGGAAATGCCGTTCAGATCGCTTATCTTTACCGCACTGAGAATGGCTCTGACCTCATCGCTGTAGATCAGCTCCACCGCTCTGTTGATTGTGTCGGAAGCGTTCTGGTCAAGGTTATCCGGCAGAATGTTGAGCACGGCAAACACGTCGCTGTTGTGCTCAAAGGGAACAAACACCATAACGTATCCGCCCAGCTCACGCCACAGACAATCCTTGCCGCCAACATTTACCATGCCGATCGGCTCGCTGTATGCCAGTGCGTTGGCTCGGTGAGCCTCCATAGCCTCTTCGATGGTGGTGGGAACGGCTCCGGTAACGCTGTTCCAGCCATTGTAAACATACTCAAATTCAGTCTGGATGGCAAACTTGCCCTCAGCGGAAAGCATTCCGATGCCGCACCAGTCCGCCCAGAATTCCTCTGTGTTCTCGGTGTAGGAATAGATGTCGGCGGGATAGCGGAATGTGAGCGCGACATCTTCCTCCTCGAGGGCGACCGGATAATAGGCTATCTCGCTGCCCTCATAGAAGCTGATCGGCTGGGCCTCGGCATTGTCCGAACCGGTGTCCGCGCCGATTTCCGGAGTAGACTCCGGGCCATTTTCGCCGGCGCTGCCACAGCTGTGGCAGGAAACATCGATGCAGCCGGAGCAGCCGCAGCCGGTGCAGCCGCCGAACACTGTGAACAGAAGGATGAACAGCACCAGCACAAGGGTCAGAATCAGCTTCAGGTTGTTTGTGCTCGCGAAAATCTCCTTGAAATCATCGAGGATCTTCTTAAAATCAAAGTTTTTCATCTTTTTCGTTCACCTCTTTCTCAGTTCACCGGGCAGCTGAAGCTGATGACCGATTCTTCGTCCCAGTAATCGCAGACAGAGACCACAGCGTTTCCGCCGCTGGCATCATAGCCGCTGAACATAAGCTTGATTCGCGCGGTCTCACCCGGCTGGACATCGGCCATGAGAATTCGATTCTCCTCCTCAAAATAGAAGGTATCCTCGCTCAGGTCATTGCCGTCCTGAGTGGCGTAGTAGGTCAGGGACGCCCACGCCGAGGTGACATTCTCGCTTTTGTTGGTAAAGTCGAAGGAGGCGCAGATATAGGAATCGCCCCAATCATCGGTCACAATGGAGCTGTCGATAAACCTGATGTAGAATTCGCCCGTGGCACCCTCGCTGACGATGGCCGGCAGAGCCGGAGTTTCTACGTCCTCAGGCATGGCGGCGGGAGCATTATCTCCGCTGAGCTCAAAGGTATGGGTGACAACATCGTCGCTCAGCCGCATCATGTCGCTCACGCGAATTTCCACCGGGTCGGTGGAGTTGCTGAGGTTGTACAGGCAGTGAACGGTGTGCGTGGCGCCGGGGAGAATTTCAAGGATCATTTCCTGATTGTCGTATTCATCGGTCTTGCCGTAGGAATTGGTAAGCTGAACACCGTTCTGGAAGGCCTTGTGGTCGAGGTAGTAGAAGTATGTCGGGTCACCGCTGCCGTTGTAGACCTCATATTCCACCATAATGGAATCTATACCATTTAGATCCTCGGCAAACTTATATCCGAGGATAGTGACCGAGGTTTCGCCCACATTGCCGGTCACGGAAGTGCCGAGCAGGCCGTCCGGCTGCTCCGGATCGATTATCTCTCCGCCAAAAATGTCGTTGTCGTCTTCGAACTGCAGATCGTCAGTGAATTCGTAGTCTCCGGTGCTGCCACTCCCGGAGCCGTTTCCCGAGCAGACCGTACTGCTCAGCGACGCGAGGCCGATAGCAAGGCCGATGGTCACAAGCAGAATGGCCGCCATCTGAATGGGGAAGTTTTTGAACAGCTTTTTGTAGCCGTTCAGATCCTTCTTCCACTGTGGATCCATCCATTCTCCGCCGTACTGGAAGCCCTCGGGCATTACGGGCAGAGGAGGGATGGTGGTGTTGGCCGCCGTTGGCTCTCTGACGATCATTCTCGGCAGATCAGAGTTGACGGTGCCGCTTGATTTGCTCATGTTCTTTACCTCCTGTTGATGTGTATTTATCGGATATCCGTTCCGATAGCTTTTTACGGATACGCCCTGAACAAGGAACACTGGATAGAGAAGCTCCTGCGTCCTCCCGGCGGACATCACACGCTCCTCGCGTCAGCCTGCCTTTTCATAATTGCTTTTTGCCGGCGCTTCCGGCTGCCGCCGCTCTGCATTTTCCGCATATCACGCCGCCCTCGCGGTTTTCGTTGTATATGGTGCAATCCTCACAGACCATGTCGCCGCATATCTCGCAGCGGTTCAGCTCGTGGAGCACCTCGTTGTTGGCTCGCTCGTAGGCCTTGCTGTGGTGGTCGGCGTAGATGATGGCCCGGGCCTCCCGTTCGTCGGCTGTGAGAAACCACTTGGTTCTGAACCCGGAACGATATTCCAGCGCGGTGGAAGGAATCGCCTTGCCGCAGCAGTCGCAGAAGAAGATAAATTCAAACCGCCTCATATCCGAAGCGTCCTCAAACCTTTTTGTGACCGGATCAAGCATGGAAGCACCTCCTCTTCAAGAGCTGGTTGCAACAATAATCTATCAGCCAGCACAAAATATGTATATTGCCCCCGAGGATACTTTTTTCTCTCCAAATCGTAGAATTTCGTCCTTTCCATGGGTATCCCAAGGGGTACACTATCCTCGAAAAACCGCATAAGGACAAGAAAAAACGCTATCCTCGAGGCGGATAGCGTTTTGGTGGATCATATTTGGTTTTTCAGCCGCGCAAACAGCTCAATTCGGCTGCTGACCGACAGCTTTCGGTATATCTGGGAGGTGTATTTTTTGACGGTGCTTTCTGTGACGCAAAGCTCGTCGGCGATGTCCTTGCGCCTGCGGTTGCATAGGATCAGCCTCAGCACATCCCTTTCCCTATTGGTAAGCTGGGTGCTTTCCGCACACCGTTCTGTCATCCGCTCGATCTGCTCGGGTGAGAACAGCTCTGTGTCGCCTGTGTCGACAGCGGCCGGCGGCACCGATAGCTCCCGCGTCGCCGGAACGGCGGAATACGCCGCCCTTTCGGCCACGCCGACAGCGCTATACTCCTGTGCGATACCATACATGAGCAGAATGAGAACTTCCGTGAAAATATATGAAACCGAAAGAAATTCAAAGTTGCGTGGTATGAAGCGCTCCACAAGCCAGATCACAAGGTTCCCGAATACCGAAAACACCATGAAGATGGCCTGCAGGGCGTTTGTGATCCTCTTTTTTGAAAACGACCAGAACACCACGCCTATCATCGCGGCAAAGTACAGGGCGAGATACACGGAATACACGCAATGGAGAGGGCCGTATTCACGCAGAAGCTTCGCGGCGCTGCCGGTGGTATCCAGACTGACCGTTTTGTAATACAGCTGAGATATGCCCGGGCTGGCCGTCAGAATTAACATCACCACGCCGACCGTCGTCAGAACCCACGGGAGCCACTTTGGAAAACCCATCCCGCACAGGTTGAGTATCATCAACAGCATGAAGAAGGGCAGAAACACGCTTCCGAGATAGGAAATGCCGTTGGCGACCAGCGCGAAAGTCAGGCAGCTTGCCGCCGAAACAAGAAAGTACCCAAGGTTGCACACGAACACGGAAACAAACAGCATCAGCAGCCAGATATTCCTCTTTTTGTCCACTGCCAGGCAGACGCCTATCAGCAGCAGAGACACGACGCATATCGCGCCGTATGTGATCGCCATATTCTTCACCTTCTTACTCTTTGCCCGATTTCTTTATTTTAATTATAGCACAGCGGAAAATACAAATTCAACACATAATTATGCCGTGCTCGGAGAGGCATTCGCGGGTATTTGTCAGCCGCGTACTTTATCTCTCAGATTATCCGGGAGCGCCGATACATCTATCGGCACATTATCAAGGATTATCTCCTTCAGGCAGGCCAGCGCCGACATATCAGGCAGCGCGGTAATATGCCTCAGATCCTGCAGACGAAGCGTCTCAAGCTGCCGGAGAGAGGAAATAAAGGATATATCCTCCAGCTTGTTGATCCTCCACAGCTCCAGCGACCTCAGACCGAATCCCATCAGTGAGGAGAGATCATTCATTCCGCACGAGCCAACCGAGAGCGTCCGCAGCCCGGTTGGCCGCAAAAACTCAAAGTCGTTCAGCTTGATGCCTCTGAGTGTAAGGCTGCGCAGGCTGCTGATGTCCGCAATGCTTTCAATGTGCTTTTTCGCTTTTCTGCCAAGAAACAGATTTTCCAGCTTTTCATATCGTCCCAGCCATTCGCAGTCAAAGGATACCGCGCCGCCCATGGTATCGGCATTGATCCACAGCTCCCGGATTTCCGGCGACAGCTCCTGAACGAAGCCGTAATCTCTCAGATCGAATAAATCAAGACGCAGCGACCGCAGACCTTCGAGCTCTGTAAGAACACTCAGCTCAAGGAGATCCTGCCTGTCTCTCAGATGGACATCAACTGTGAGATGACGAAGGTGCTTCAGCTGACGCAGGCAGGACAGATCGAAGCCGGCCTCTCCATACAGACCGTAGATCCGGAAAAACATATCATCACGCTGAGACAGAACTTTATCTATCGCCAGAAACGCCTGCTCCGGCAGCTGCTTGGATATCTGGATGTATCTGATCGTCCGGTTTGCCGCGATCTCCGCGATAAGCTCATCCGTCAGGTCATTGTATCCGTAAAATGTCAGACAGCCGTTCGACCACGACCTGTCCGAAATGTCAATGTGGTTGGTAAAATCTATCGGTGAACCCATGTGACCGTCTCCTGTCCTTTTTGCTTTTTTCGATCAGTCAGTCCCAATCTCTCTTTGTCGCCGACAGCTCCTCGAAGATGTATTCATCAAGGCTGTCCGATACGAGCAAATGGCGCCGCGACTCTCCGTCCCAGCTTGACACTGTTCCGTCGCTATTGCTGAGGCAGTATATCCACTCGTCCGCGTTTCTTATCACGAGATATTCGTGAGTCAGCCCTGAACGGCGGAAACGCTTTGTCTGCGTTACGACCGGCGCTGCCTCTCCTTTTCCGCAGCCCAGTATCTCCACCCCGTATCCGAGCAGCATTCCGTATCGCCCAAGGAAATCGCGGTACTCCCCTCGGAAGGCAAGCCCCAGCTCCTCTTCAAGCTCTTTTATCTTTTCTTCGGAGATTCCCCCTGTGGTAATGATATCAGAAGCGTTTTCTTCTATGAACGCGGCCAGTTCAGCACGCATCTCTCCCTCTCTCCTTCCGAGGACTATCCATTGGTATAGTCGGTATACAGTCGTTTGGTCTACTGTAGATCCGCAAGTCCTGAATTGTACTCCTTCAGGTCTTCGCTCAGCGGAAATGCGGCCCTGAACGCTTTTACTATCTTCTCCTCGCGGCTGAATATCAGCGTGAGAGCCGAATCCCACGCAACAAGCTCAATCTCGGCCAGCGGATGCTGTATGGACAGCTCCGGCTTCCAGAAACCGGAATAGCCGTTGGCATACGGCTCCGGGTATTTCAGAATCTCCTCCTTCGGAACATCTTTTCTGAATCCCGACAGCACTCCCCATACCCACTGAAAATCGTCCCGCCGGATAATATCGGTCAGCTCCTCGCCGCTTATCCACGCGTAATTCCCGTGTTTGGACTGGGTTATGCGAACATAGTGCCCCGGTCTTTTCGGATATGCCTCGCAGTCGGTTATCAGCCAGTTGTAATCCTTTTGGAAATTGCCTGCGGCCCGGAAAATTTTTTCGAAGCGTGTGTATAGCTCTTCGCCCTTTTCGAGAATCGCGCCTGATATCATTGCGTTTCACCTTCCTTGCCGCAGTCTTATCTGCAATATTATACTTTGTCATGTCGAAAAACGCAACCGGCCTGCCTCCAGAACGGAAGCAGGCCGGGTTTGTGGTTGAATTCCTGAACGGGCGCTTATTTCCCTTCGCCAAAAATGCTATCGTCAGCGTACAGAGTCTTAAAATCAGAGAATCGCGCATCCGAACGCAGGATCATAACCACTCTTTCTCTGTCGGAGTTGAAATCATTCTCATATTCATAAGATCCCTCAGAGTCTTCGGATCCAAAGTCGTAGAAGCTACCATAGCTGCCGCACTGCAGTACGACTTTTCCATCGTTCTCCACATTGATGATCCGCATATATACATCAGCCAGCTCAGACATACGGGAGCGATGCGCTTCCGGCACAATATGTTCCACACCATATTTTCTGAAAGAACAGCCCATATCTTCTGACACCAGAATATGCGATGAGCAAGTCACACCCGAATCTATGATCAGGTAAACGAAATCATCGTTTATAGCGATCTGAGCTACCCTTCCGGCAATATGATACGGTCCTTTACCCGGAGTCCATGTTCTTCCGTAATCTTCAGTTGTCAGAAGGATAAAATCCACCTGTGACATTCCCGCGGATTCCGGAATATGTATCGCGACCACGCCTCTTCCATCCTGTGTGTGCGCACTGACAGAATAGTCCTCAATCCAGCTGTAATCGCTGCTGTCTGCCTCAACATCGCCGTTTCCGTACCAGCTTTCGCCCAGTATCTCTGCTATCTTCAGGGAGCGGCTCACTATTTCGTCATATCCCTCATAGTCTTCCAAACAGGTAATCAGATTATCCTCATCGGCCGTTTTCGTTTCGTCACTCGCGCACCCGGGAACGCAGAACAATGTCGGGATCAGAATCGTCACTATCAAGAGCAGCCAACGCTTCGGCATTTTCGCATGCCTCCTGTTCGTTATAATTTGTTTATGGGTATCGCTTGACTACAAATATATCATAATCAAGTCCGCAGGTCAAATCCTTTGCCAATGGATGGCGCAGGGTCTGCTAAGCTGAACAGTGTGTGAAAAACCGACCTGCCTCCGCATCGGAAGCAGGCCGGTTTTGTTTGGATATTCTTCGAATGAGCGCTTGTTCCCGGATCCTACCGTCTGAAGCCCGCAGGTACCGCTCCGCTCTCGCACCCGGGATTGAAGGCGTAGAAGTTCTTTTCGTTGAGGCGGTCAGTGGCGATGCGGAGGGCTTCGCCAAATCTCTGATAATGCACCACCTCGCGCTCACGCAGGAATTTGATAACATCACGCACATCGGGATCGTCGCACATACGCAGGATGTTGTCGTAGGTGGTGCGGGCTTTTTGCTCCGCCGCCATGTCCTCATGCAGGTCGGTCAGCACATCGCCCTTTGAGGCGATGGTGGCCGCTGTCCACGGGAAGCCTGCGGCGGCCTGAGGATAGACGCCGTTGCCGTGGTCGACAAAATAGGCTTCAAATCCGCCGGCCTTGATCTGCTCGTCGGTCAGGCAGCGGGTAAGCTGGTGGACAATGGTTCCGACCATCTCGAGGTGAGCCAGCTCCTCTGTGCCTACGTCGGTAAGAATGGCCTTGACCTCGGGATAGGGCGCGGCGAAGCGCTGGCTGAGATAGCGAAGGGAGGCGCCCAGCTCGCCGTCGGGGCCGCCGTACTGGCTGATGATATACTTTGCCATGGCCGGATTGGTGTTCTTTATCTTGATGGGATACTGCAGCTTCTTTTCATATTGCCACATAGTCTATAGCTCCTTTGCGGTTGATAGCGTTCCGAATGTAACGGTCTTTCACGCCATAGTATGCCGCCTGAAGCTGACGGGTTACAGCATTCCGTGCCTCCGGGGATGCTGTTTGAAAATAATACTCCACAACCGGGAAAAGCATGGTATAATATTATTGTATACACATCCTTCTTCGGGATCGTGTAATCAAATAATAAGGAGCGCATTGATATGGAAGAATTCTTTGATAACCTTTCCCCTGAGGATCTTGACGATCTGTCCAGCACCATCGTACTTACCGATCAGGACGGAAACGATACCGAGTTTGAGCTTATGGACATTATCTCCTACAAGGACGAGGATTACGCCATTCTCCTGCCCGCCGATGACGAGAACGAGAGCGAATTGGTCATTCTCCAGATGGAAGACGAGGACGAGGATGACGACGAGGTGTCCTTCCTGCCCGTGGAGTCGGAGGAAACTCTCTCCGCGATTTACGAGATATTCAAGGAGAAATTCAAGGACGAATTTGATTTCGTCGACTGACCGCACACCCTTTTGTTATTGAATACCGCAAAAAGCCCGACCCGCAGAACAGCTCCTGCGGGTCGGGCTTTTCGTTTTTATGCGGCGCTTACTGCTCCTGCTGAGCCGCAAGCGTTTCGGCGCGCTCGATGGCGGCGTCGATGTTGGCGCAGAAATTCTCAGCGCCCACCAGTTCAACGAAGCCGGCCTTTTCCATGGCTCTCATGGGCTGCTCGTTGACGTGGGAGAGAATTACGGTCACGCCCTTGTTCTTGCACTTTTCCACCATCTCGGTAAGGGCGTTCATGGCGGTGATGTCCAGAGAGGGCACACTGCGCATACGGATGATGAGGTATTTTGTGACATTCTTTACCATGATCTTGCTTATGATGTCGGACACGCCGAAGAAGAGCGGGCCGGTTATCTCATACACGCGGATGCACTCGGATATCTGGCGCAGACGGGCGCGCTCGGCCTCCTCGATGTCGTGCTGGCCGGTGTAGCGCCAGCTCTTGATGTCGGTCTCGCCGCTCATGCGCTTGATAAACAGCAGGCAGGCCAGCAGCATTCCGATCTCAATGGCGACCACAAGGTCGAAGACAACGGTGAGAATGAAGGTGAGCACCAGAACGAGAATATCGCTCTTGGGAGCGGTCTTGACAAGGTGGACGAAAGTGCGCCACTGGCACATATTATAGGCCACCATGAAGAGAATGGCGGCGATGGTGGGCATGGGGATCCAGCCGGCGTAGGGCATGAGAACCACAAGGACAAGCAGGAGCACAACAGCGTGCACCATTCCGGCGATAGGAGTGCGGCCGCCGTTCTTGACATTGGCGGCGGTTCTGGCGATGGCGCCGGTAGCGGGAATACCGCCGAAGAGCGCGGAGGCCATGTTGCCCACGCCCTGAGCCACCAGCTCGGTGTTGGAGCGGTGCTTCTCGCCCACCATTCCGTCGGCTACCACACAGGACAGCAGCGACTCGATGGCCGCGAGGATGGCGATGGTGAAGGCGTTGGGCAGAGCGCTGCGGATCATGTCGAAGCTGATGCTGCCGGGGAGGGTGATGGAGGGCAGCTTGTTGCTGATGGTGTAGAGGTCACCGATGGTGTTGACCTCGAGGGGAAGGAATTTGACCATGAGTATGCCCACGATGACCGCGACCAGCGAGCCGGGGATCTTGGCGGAGATCTTGGGCATGATGATGAGAACGGCCAGACACACCGCGCCGACGATGACCGCGTCGAGGTTGACCGTGCCGATGCCGGCGGCAAAGGCTTCTATCTTTTCCACCGTTTCAATGGTGGGCATTCCTTCGGGGTAGGTCACGCCGAAGAAGTCCTTGAGCTGACCGATGACAATGGTCACGGCGATGCCGGCGGTAAAGCCGGTGGTAATGGTGAAGGGGATAAACTTGATGAGTCCGCCGAAACGGAAGATGCCCATGAGCACCAGAATGAGACCGGCCATAAGGGTGGAGATCATCAGGCCCTCCATGCCGTCCTTGGCCACGATTCCGGCCACGATGGTGGCAAAGGCCGCGGTGGGGCCGGCTATCTGGACGTGGCTGCCGCCCAGAAAGGAGATGACGAAGCCGGCGATGATAGCGGTGTAGATACCCTGCTCAGGGCCGACGCCGGAGGCCAGCGCCAGCGCGATGGACAGCGGCAGAGCGATGATGGCGACGATGACGCCCGCCACGATATCCTTGACGAGCTGACCCTTGCTGTAGCCCTTGAGTGTGGAAAACAGCATGGGTTTGATCTTTTCTTTCATGGTGTTCTTCCCTCTTTCTTGTTACTGAAATAGCCCAAATCATTATACTCTTATGTCAAAAAATGTCTATTCCGAAAATTGACATAGTTCACAAATATACAGCGTGATTATTGTTAAAAACGCATATCCGTCCGCCGACTTTGACCTCCCCGGCACGGCTGCACCTTGAATTTCCGATTTCTCCGTGCTATACTGTATATATAATAAACACCAACACGGTCACACAAGGGGGAACCAGCTATGCGTCTGCAGGAATCGGGAGAAATGTATCTGGAATCTATCTATATCCTTTCCCGGAACAACAAGGCGGTGCGCTCCATCGATGTGGGTGAGTACATGGGCTATTCCAAGCCCAGCGTCAGCCGCGCCATGGGACTGCTCAGGCAGGGCGGATATGTTTCCGTTGACGGCGACGGTTTTCTTCATCTGACCGAGGCCGGTCTGGAAGTGGCTGAGAAAATGTACGAGCGCCACACCCTTCTGACCGAATTTCTCGTTCGGCTGGGTGTTGACCGGGAGATCGCCGCGGAGGATGCCTGCAAGATCGAGCACGACCTGAGCGACCAGTCCTTCGAGGCCATCAAGCGCTACGCCAACGGCGAGCACAGCTGAGCGCCGCGGATTTTGCAACAAGACAAGTACCGCAAGGCAATGCGGATCCGGACATCATGCTTTTATCCATGGATCACCATAAACCCTGAACGATCAAAAAATGCGCTGCCTCAGCTTTTCCGGCAGCGCATTTTTTCTTTTATCTTCATAAATATTCATATTACACCAATCAATTCACGCCTTGGGAATCACCGATCTTCACTTGTTTTCCTGTGAGCGGTAATTATCGTACAGCTGTGGGCATTTACGGTTATCACACAGCCTTCTGCCCAGATATACCAGTTCTTTCCCCTTCTCTCCACCTTTGAGTCGGGACGCCGGATGGCCGTTTCGCACCACTCGACCGGGTCTTCGGCGTTCAGAGCGAGATTCCGTCTGATTCGTATGGCTCCCAGCTCGGTCGTGTGTATCTCCGCTATGCGCTCGAGCAACTCTCTTTTGGCATCCATTGTTGTCTCCTCCTTTTTTGCTCCGGCAAAGGCTTTTGTGTTGTCGGCGGCGACCCTTTCTGCTATAATTATCTGGCGCAGGCTCCGGTAAAAAACGGTTTGTTTACGCCAACGCAACCCAAAGCTTGCGTTTATAAACCTCAGGCTGGTGGTCTTTTCCTATGTCCCATGCTATCATTCCGGCAGCCAATCGGCAATACACTCTCACGGAGGACTTAACATGACTATCGGAGAAAAGCTTTCACGGCTCAGAAAGGAAAACAATCTCACTCAGGAGCAGGTGGCCGACCTTCTCGGCGTTTCCCGGCAGGCGGTCAGCAAGTGGGAATCGGGTGTCACCTTCCCGGAAACGGAAAAACTCATACGGCTCAGCGACCTGTACGGCTGCACAGTTGATTATCTGCTCAAAGAAAACGCCGAACGAAAGGAAGCTCCCCGGGAAGACGCTTCCGCTCAGCCCGGACGCGTTCCCTTCGGTTTCTTCCGGCTGCCGGAGAAAAAGAGCGAGAAAACCCTCTGGGGTCTGCCGCTATACCATATCGGCAAAAAAGCTCGTGGCGTCTTCGCCCTCGGTCTGGACGCCAAGGGGATCATAGCCGTGGGCTTAATGGCCAGAGGAGCCGTTTCGGTGGGAATGCTGTCGCTGGGCGGTTTTTCCTTTGGGCTTCTTTCCATAGGATTGGCGGCGCTGGGCGTATTCGCGTTGGGATTTGTCGCCGCCGGTGCTGTCGCGGCAGGCATTCTCTCCCTCGGAGCCATCTGCTTTGGCGTGTTCTCCATCGGAGCCGTGGCCATCGGAGATTTTTCCGTGGGCGCTCTGGCCGTCGGCAAGTATGCCGCTCTGGGTGACAACGCCAAAGCCATGATCGCGCTGGGAGACAGCGAGGCCTCGGGCACTCTCTTTGAGAAAGTCGGAGAGCTCTCCCCGAAGGATATCGCATCGGTGGCCGAGCTGCTCGACTCGGTTGTCCCATCCTGGCTGGCGTGGGCAAAGGCGCTGTTCCGCAGTTTCATATAACACAGCACCCTATTCACAACAATTCACAACTTTTCATAGCAAAAAGCCCCCGGACTTGTCTCCGAAGGCTTTTGTTTTTTGTTCTGGTCGGGCGGGGAATTACTCCTCGTCGTCATCCGAAGGCACATCGGCCGTCGGCTTGGAAGAAGGACCGGCGTGAGCAGCCTCGCTGCGCACAGCCGAGCGAAGATTCTGGCGAGCCTGACGAAGCTCGTTGAGCTTCTGGCTGATGACATCCTCGGTGGTGCGCATGATGTCCTCGGCGTAGTCGGTGGCACCCTTGCGGATCTCGCGGGCCTTGGTCTGTGCCTGGGAAATCTGTTCGTTGGACTGGATAGTCGCGCGACGCACGACCTCCTCCTTGTCCACCATAGTGCGGGCACGCTCCTCGGCCTTACGGGTGATGCTCTCGGCCTCCTTGCGTGCGCTGGCGATGATGTCGTTGCGCTCCATGGCAATGGCTCGGGCCTGCCTGATCTCCTGAGGCATATGTATGCGGATGTCGTCGATCAGCTCACGCAGGCGGTCAACATTGACCATGGCCTTTCCGCTGGAAAAGGGTACAGCCTTAGAGCTGTCCAGCAGCGCGTCCATTTCGTCAAGCAGTTCTTCAATGCTTACCATTCTTCTGGTCACTCCTTTGCTCCATTAGTCTCTCGGTTATCACTTCGCGCAGCTCGGCGGGCACAAATCCGGAAATATCACCGCCAAAGCTGGCTATCTGTTTGACCACGCTGGAGGACAAAAACATATTCTCCGAGCTGGTCGTCAAAAACACTGTTTCGATTTCCGGGCGCAGACTGCGGTTGGCCAGCGCCATCTGGAATTCGTATTCATAGTCGGACACGGCCCGCAGGCCCTTCACTATCACTCCGGCACCCTTGCGCGCGGCGTAGTCGGTGAGCAGACCGCCCCAGCACTCCACTTCCACATTGCTCATGTTGGCCGTGGCCGTGCGGAGCATATCCACCCGCTCCTCCTCGGTGAAGGCGGGATGCTTTTTGGGATTGTGCAGCACCGCCACATATACCTTGTCAAAGATATTGGCGGCCCGGGTGATAATGTCGATATGTCCGACCGTTACCGGGTCGAAGCTGCCGGGACAAATCGCGATCATAGCTGTCCCTCCGTCAGTCAGATTCTATGCTGCGGTGGCGGTAGAGCGTGAGCACTACGCGGCCGTAGCGATATTCACGGCGCTTGGTGAAATCACCGGCCTCCTCGGGCAGGGTGATATCGGAGGCGGTTTCACAGATGATGACTCCGCCCACATTCATCTTTCCCGACAGCGCCGGGAGGATCTTTTCCAGCAGACCGGCGTAATAGGGCGGGTCAAGCAGGGCGATGTCGAATTTTTCTCCGCAGCCGGCAAGATAGGCCAGCGCGTCGCTCTGCAGCACACGGGCACGATCGGAAAGCCGGCAGTACTCCAGATTTTCCCGCACGATATTAATCGACTGGCGGGAGGAATCCACAAACACGCATCGGCGCGCGCCGCGGCTGATGGCCTCGATGCCAAGCTGTCCGCTGCCGGCGAACAGATCGAGCACGTTGCGGCCCTCGATATCGAACTGGATGATGCTGAACAGCGCCTCCTTGACGCGTTCGGCAGTGGGACGCACATCGTCCCCGTTCAGTGTCTTGAGTCGGCGGCCCTTGGCCTCTCCGGTAATTACTCTCATTGCAACCTCATTTATCAATACGATGCCGTTTTGCCTCTTCGATTATACCAAAGGAAGGTATATTGCGCAAGGGGCACATTGACATAATTTCAATTACTGGTCTCCGCTGTGACGATAGTGGATATCGGCGTTGCGGATGACGTTTCGCTGTATTTTTCCGCTGGAGGTCTTGGGCAGCTCGTCCACGAACTGCACGATGCGGGGATATTTGTAAGGAGCGGTGGCGTGCTTGACGTGATTCTGCAGCTCCTTGACCAGCTCGTCCGAAGGCTCGTAGCCCTTGGTCAGCACAATGGTAGCCTTGACCACCTGACCGCGAACCGGGTCGGGAGCGGCGGTAACCGCGCACTCGAGAACGCTGGGATGCTCCATCAGAGCGCTTTCCACCTCAAAGGGGCCGATGCGGTAGCCGGAGCACTTGATAACATCGTCGTTGCGGCCGACGAACCAGTAGTAGCCGTCAGCGTCGCGCCATGCCATGTCGCCGGTGCTGTAGCGGCCGTCGTGCCACGCCTTGCGGGTGACCTCCTCGTCGAGGTAGTAGCCGCGGAAAAGGCCGGAGGGGCCGTGGTCGCCCACACCGCAGATGCAGATGACGCCCTCGTAGCCGTCCTCGCAGGGCTCTCCGTCGGCGTCGATGAGCTGGATGTCAAAGTAGGGATTGGGCTTGCCCATGGAGCCGGGACGGACATCAAAGAAGGGGAAGTTGGCAAAGAGCACGGGAGTCTCGGTCTGGCCGAAGCCCTCGCGCAGCTCAAGGCCGGTCAGCTCCTGGAATTTGTTATAAACCTCGGGATTGAGGGGCTCTCCGGCGACGGAGGCGTGCTTGATATAGCTCAGATCCCAGCCGGAAAGGTCATCCTTTATCATAACACGGTAGATGGTTGCCGGGGCACAGAAGGTGGTGGGATGGATACGATCAATGGCTGCAAGCATATCCTGCGACTTGAACTTCATGGTGTCGTAGGCACCGACCGCCGCGCCGCAGATCCACTGGCCGTAGATCTTGCCCCACGCGAATTTTGCCCAGCCGGAGTCGGTCTGGGTCATATGGATGGTGTTCTCCTGCACGCACTGCCAGTAGCGGGCGGTGGCGATGTGGCCAAGGGGGAAGGCAAAGTCATGCCAGACCATCTTGGGCATTCCGGTGGTGCCGCTGGAAAAATAAAGCAGCATCATGTCGTCGTTGGTAACGGCCTGATCGCCGGTGGGACGCTCAAATTCTTCGCTCTGGGCATACAGCTCGGCACCGAAGTCGATGAAGCCTTCGTCGGTGTGAGGCTCGCCAAGGGTGCACACGTGCTTCAGAGTGGTGCACTTGGGCACCGACTCGCGCACATAGTCCAGCAGGCCGTCCTCGGAAACCACCACCAGCATCTTGACCGAAGCGGCGTTGCAGCGGTAGACAATGTCGTGAGGGGTGAGCTGGAAGGAAGCAGGAATGCACACCGCGCCCAGCTTGTGCAGGCCGACCATGGCAAACCACACCTCGGGACGCTGACGAAGGATGAGCATGACAACATCGCCCTTGCCCAGACCATAGGAACGGAAGAAATTGGCCGCCTGGTCGCTGTGTCTCTTGACGTCGGCAAAGGTATAACGCTTCATGTCGCCTTCATCATTGGTCCACACCAGAGCCAGCTTGTCCGGCTCAACCCGGGCCCACTCGTCCACTACATCGTAGCCGAAGTTGAAAAGCTCGGGGGTGTTGATCTGAAAGCCGCTGCAGAAATCCTCGTAGGACTCAAAGTCGATGCGAGGACAGTATTTTTTAATTATATGATCCATATTAATCTTGCTCCCGTATACTCAGGCGTTCTTCGCCGTGATTGCTTGAATGATAGTATTACTCCTTGATGACGGTCAGGAAGGTGGCTTCTCCCTCCACAGCCGCCTGACCGTGGGGGATCATGGGGTCAAAGTACACGCAGTCGCCGGCTTCAAGGATGATGTCCTTTTTGCCGATGGTCACGCACACCTTGCCCGACACACAGAAGTTGAATTCCTGTCCGCTGTGGGATACAAGTGACGGGCGCTCCTCCTCGGGAGAAAGGTGCACCAGCATGGGCTCCATTTCTCTGCCCTTGAAGTTGTAGCAGAGGCTGGTGTAGTCGTAGCCGGGATAGCGCTCCACCTTGGCGCCCTGATCCTTGCGGGTGACGGTGTAGGTGTTCATTTTGGGAGTGCGTCCGGTGAGCAGAGTGGTAAAATCCACGCCCAGAATGGAGGCGATCTCGTAGAGGGTGCTTATGGGAATATCCTGCTCGCCCGATTCATAGGCAAGGTAATTTATCAGCGTAACACCGAGCCGGTCGGCCATTTCGTTGGGCTCGATCTCAAGTATCTCGCGCAGCTCCTTGACTCGTACAGGAATACTGGTAAGATCCATATTCATTACATAATCATCCTTTCGGTATAATCCGATTATTATATTATCTCATGGTCAGCGCAAAAATGAAATTGACAAATGTCAAAAAGGCCGCGGGAAATCTGCCGTATAATTTGTAGGATCATACTACTGATCTCTCAGCAAAGCCTCAATGGCGTCGGCGCACTGCTCCGGAGTCAGTATACCCTCGGGCAGGTCGTAGCCTCTGGCGCGCAGCAGCTCCGCCAGCTCCACCGGCTGGGGCACATCGAGGCCGTGGCTTCTGAGCAGCTCGGTGCGGGCGAAAACCTCCGCCGGCCTGCCCTCTGTGAGCACACTGCCCTCGTGCATCACCACCACCCGGTCGGCCATGGCGGCCTCGTCCATGTAGTGGGTAATGAGCACGATGGTCACTCCCTGCTCGTCGCACAGCCGCCTCACGGCACTCATGACCTCCGCACGTCCGCCGGGATCAAGCATGGCGGTGGGCTCGTCCAGTACCAGACATTTGGGGCGCATGGCGAGAATGCCGGCGATGGCCACTCTCTGCTTCTGGCCGCCGGACAGCTTGTGGGGCGCGTGGCGGCGATATTCATACATTCCCACCGCCCTTAGGGCATCATCCACCCTCTGGCGCAGCTCGGGATTCTTTATACCCAGATTCTCAGGGCCGAAGGCCACATCCTCCTCGACGATGGCGGCCACCATCTGGTTGTCGGGATTCTGGAAGACAAGGCCCACGGTGCTTCTCAGCTGGAGAAGAGTCTCCTCGTCGGCGGTGTCCATACCGTCCACCAGCACCTTGCCGCCCGAGGGCAGCAGGATGGCGTTCAGATGGCGGGCAAAGGTGGACTTGCCCGAGCCGTTGTGGCCCAGCAGAGCTACAAACTCGCCCCGCTTTACCTCAAGGCCAACGCCGCACAAGGCATCGGCGGCATCGTCTTCATATCGAAACACCACATCAGTGGCTGTAATGATCGTGTCGTTCATTTACTTCTTCACACCTCATCGGTCAGCACCAGCCGGCACTGACGGCAGAAATATTTGTATGGTATGGCACCGGTATAAGGATTGCGCCAGTCGCCGCCGCAGCCGGGGCAGCGATAGGGCGGCTCCTCAAAGCGGCTGAACACCGGATAGACCGTGACCACACCAGTCCATTTCTGTATGGCCGCGGCCAGCCGCCTTCCCTCCTGAGCCAGCTCTGAGCGGCAGTTGTTGAGCATTCCGTAGGCATAGCCCGTGTTGAGCTTCTCCCCTATCTGCTCAAGAAAGCCCCTGCGCAGCTTGCGCCAGTGGAGCAGGTCGTCAAACTCACGCTGCTCCCGGTCGAAAATCAGCCGGTAGAGGGGAACGCTGCCGCCGCAGTCAAGGCAGCGCAGCGGAGTGCCCGCCCATTCGGCGGGAGACTGGAGCACATAGGTGCCCGGCCTTTTGCAGGTGCAGTGAGGTACCTCTGCGCACTCCTGCATGGGCAGCACCTGAGGCAGCCCGTCGCACAGTTCTATCAGCTGACCCAGCACCTGACGGGTGTCGTAGGTCATGTTTTCCTCGGCGATGGCGTCGTCGTCCTGAGCCACCACATTCCACACCAGCTCACCGTCTTCGATATAGCTGTGCCACGCGCCCTCCAGAATCAGGCCGTTGCGCACGAGCTGAAGTCGAAAGCGGTTGAGCAGAGTGTGCATACGCGGCGAGATCTCGCCCTCTCTGGGGCAGAAACGCAATTGGAATATCCGCATATTCTCGCCGCTCCTTTCTTTACACCATCTTTGGCAGAATAATCAGCGCTTCGCGCGCACATTTCTCGGGTTATAGGAAATTCTCAGACTTCCGTCCGCAGCGGGATAATACCGCCGGAAGGGCAGCAAGCCGTTTCTGCGGCAGCTCTTTACCAGCTCCGCTCCGTATTCTATCTGCGAGCGAATCAGCCCGGTGTCAAAGGGCTGTTCTCCGTGTCCGGAATACACCGCGTATTTCCCGCTCAGTTCCAGTATTCTCCGGGCGGAGGGTATCCATTCCTCCACGCTCATGGCTCCCGGAAGGTGCATCCAGAGGTCGGAGTGGCTGATGTTATCGCCGACGAACATCATTCTGTACCGCTCGTCGAGGAAAGCCACCGAGCCCCGGGTGTGTCCGGGAAGATGAATCACGCTGACCGATCGGCCTCCCAGTTCAAAAACCACGCCGTCGGTCATGGCCGTATAGCCGGCGTCATAGGGCTGAGATGGAAAATCCTTCGCCGTGGCCCACTTGGCCATCAGCACCCGGGAAGCAAGGCGGGAGGAAAACAGCTTCGACGAAAGAGACATATCCGCCTCGTGAACATGGGCGGGAGTGTCAAACCAGCCCTTACCGCCGCAGTGGTCGCAGTGGCCGTGGGTAAGCGCCACGATAACCGGCAGGTCGGTCAGCGACCGCACCACCTGCCCGAGGTCGCCCATGCCGTTGCCGGTGTCGATGAGCAAAGCACGCTCGTCGCCCTCCAGCAGGTAGCAGTTTATGGCGGTGCCCTCAACGATGAGCCATGTGCGCTCATTCAGCCGCTTTATCTCGTGCCATTTTTTCGCTTGTTCCATCAAAATACGGCCTTTCCCGGATAAAGGCAACACCGCACAATTCCCGTTTTAGAACTTAAGCACGATCTTGCTTGCATCTTTTCCGTCATACTTCACAAAAATGCTCACCAATACACAAAGTATTGGTTCCGCTTTTTGTATCGTCTGACAAAAAATCTGAC
>JAZSQO010000156.1:0-44552 GCA_045538015.1 Acutalibacteraceae bacterium
CGTTTCCACCTTCGTCAAGGATGCCGACGGTACCTTCCCCCAGGGCTCCGCTGCCTATGAGAAGCGCGGTATCGCCGTCTTCGTTCCCGAGTGGGATCCCAACGGCTGCATCCAGTGCGGTCAGTGCTCCTATGTCTGCCCCCATGCCGTTATCCGTCCTGTCGCCATGACCGAGGCTGAGGCTGCTGCCGCTCCCGCTGGCGCCAAGATCGTTGACATGACCGGTATGCCCGGCTACAAGTACGCCATGACCGTTTCCACCCTCGACTGCACCGGCTGCGGTTCCTGCGCTCAGGTCTGCCCGGGCAACATCAAGAACAGCCCCCTGACCATGAAGCCCATCGACGATGTGCGCTTCCAGCAGGCTATGTTCGACTATGCTCTTACTCTGGATGAGAAGGCTGACGTCGCTGCCAAGTTCGCTCCTACCACCATAAAGGGCAGCCAGTTCAAGCAGCCCCTCCTCGAGTTCTCCGGTGCCTGCGCCGGCTGCGGCGAGACTCCCTATGCCAAGCTGATGACTCAGCTCTTCGGCGACAGAGCCTACATCGCCAACGCCACCGGCTGCTCCTCCATCTGGGGCGGTTCCGCACCTTCCACTCCCTACACTGTCAACAAGAAGGGCTACGGTCCCGCTTGGGCCAACTCCCTGTTCGAGGATAACGCCGAGTTCGGTCTGGGCATGGTTCTTGCTCAGAACGCCAACCGCGAGCGCCTCATGGGCTATGTTGAGGAGATCATGGCCAACACTTCCTGCGCCGACACCAAGGCTGCCTGCGAAGAGTGGATTGCCACCTATGATGATTCTCTTGCCAACAGAGCTGCTTCCGATAAGCTGATCGCTGCCTGCGAGAAGTGCGGCTGCGAGGCCGGCAAGAAGATCCTTGCTGACAAGGACTTCCTCGCCAAGAAGTCCCAGTGGATCCTGGGCGGCGACGGTTGGGCCTACGACATCGGCTTCGGCGGTCTGGATCATGTCCTGGCTTCCGGCCTGGATGTCAATGTTCTGGTCTTCGACACCGAGGTTTACTCCAACACCGGCGGTCAGTCCTCCAAGTCCACTCCGGTCGGCGCTGTTGCTCAGTTTGCTGCTACCGGTAAGGCCACCAAGAAGAAGGATCTGGCTCAGATCGCTATGAGCTATGGTTATGTCTATGTCGCTCAGGTTGCTATGGGCGCCGACATGAACCAGACCCTCAAGGCTTTCCACGAGGCCGAGGCCTATCATGGTCCCTCCCTCATCATCGCTTACGCTCCCTGCATCAACCACGGCATCAAGGGCGGCATGGGCGTTTCCATGGCCGAAGAGAAGAAGGCTGTCGCTGCCGGTTACTGGCACTGCTTCCGCTTCAACCCGGCTCTGGCCGAAAAGGGCGAGAATCCCTTCTCTCTGGACAGCAAGGCTCCTTCCGCCAGCTATCGTGACTTCATCATGGGCGAAGTTCGTTACAACTCCCTGAAGAAGGCCTTCCCCGAGCGCGCCGAGGCTCTGTTCGCCAAGGCCGAGAAGCTGGCTGAGGATAAGTATGCTCACCTGCTCAAGCTGCAGGAGGTCTACGGCAAATAATTGCTTATCGGATTTTTCCGAAAAAGGAATATTGCCGCGGCTGAATTCAGCTGTGTAACCTAAAAAATGAGCCCCACCGGAAAACCGGTGGGGCTTGTTTGCGATTGTTGAAAAATCAGTACTCTATCAATCCCGCGGTTCCGTCGTCCTCTCCCTTTTCGATGGAACGCACCTCGGCTTCATAGGAGTAATTCTCGTTTACCACCACGGTAAACCTGTCGCCGACCCGCTTGCCCAGCAGCAGCTTGCCGAAGGGCGACTCCTTGCTTATGAATCCTGAGTTGGGATCAATGCGCACGGTGGTAACCACGCGGTAGTATTCCACCTCGTCGTCCTCGGGCAGATAGACTCCGACCTTGTCGTACAGTCCGACGGTGTCCTCGTCGGAGGTGTCTTCAAAAATCTTGGCGGTGTTAATCATTCTCTGAAGGTAGCGAATGCGGCTTTCGTTGCGTCCGCGTGCCCGCTTGGCCTCCTTGTATTCAAAGTTCTCGCTCAGGTCGCCGAATTCGCGGCAGCGCTTGACCTCGTCCAGCAGCTTTGGGCGCTGAACCAGCAGACGGTCGTCCAGCTCGGCCTGCATTTTTTCAATGTCTTTTTTGGTCAGTTCATCGTACATCTTTTTTTGTCTCCATCTTTGTGATAAGCTTATTATAAATTGTTTTGCATAAATTTGCAAATTGTTATATACTATAATGTGGAAATTCGCACTTGACTGAAAGGAAGAGGAAAATGCGGGAAGCAGCTAAAAAAAGAAAGAAAAAGGATTTGGCTCGCCTGCCGAACAAGGCTCTGTATAACACCGCGCTGGCGGTTCTCAAGCTGACCCACGGCAATCCATACAGACTTAAGGTTACCAAGGAAGGCATGGAGGGACTCAAGCCTCCCTTCACCGTGCTGTGCAACCACTGCAGCACCATCGACTGGATCCTTGCCGGTATAGCCATGCGGCCTTACTATCTCAACGCGGTGGTGTCGAGATATTTCTATTCCATTCCGGTGCTTCGTATGATGCTCCGGCAGATGGGTGCCATTCCAAAGGATCAGTTCTCTCCCGATGTAGCGGCTATTAAAAGTATGCTTTCCACCGCGAAGCTTGGCGGAAACATATTCCTCTTCCCCGAGGGAAGAATGTCTCCCGGCGGAGTGAGCGAGACCTTCGAGCGTTCCACCGTCAAGCTGCTCAGGCATCTCAAGCAGCCGGTGGTTGCCATCCATTTGTATGGCGCTTACTTCACTCATCCCAAGTGGTCCAAGAGTATGCGCCGCGGACGGATCGACGCCCATGTCAAAGTGATACTCACTCCGGAGCAGATGGCTCAGATGACCGACGATCAGGTGTATGAAAAAATGGTCGAAGCGCTGAAAACAGATGAATACGCCTGGCAGAAAATTAACCGTGTGAAGTTCAAAGGAAGGAAAATGTCTGAAGGTTTGGAGGATGTTCTCTTCCTTTGCCCGAAATGCGGCGCTGAACACACCATGAGAGCGAGCAAAAATGTAATAAAATGCGAAAACTGCGGAAACGGAGCGTCTCTGAACCAGTATTACGACCTTATTCCCCTTGATGACAGCTGCGTCATTCCGGAAAATATCGGAGTGTGGCACTCCCGGCAGGCTGAGTATATCCGTAGACAGATCGAAGAGCAGCCGGATATCTCCATGACCGACACCGCCACCCTTCTGCTCACTTCTGAAAGGCGCTGGCTCAGACCGGTGGGCAGCGGAACCATCCGCCTCGACCGGAACGGCTTTACATACTCCGGCACCCGGGACGGCCAGCCATTCACTCAGGAAATTCCCATTTCGGCCATTCCGGCCATAGCCTTCTCTCAGGGCAAGTCCATTGAGATATACTATCAGGGCGAGTTCTACTCCTTTGAACCGGAGAGGGGCATCGAGTGCCGCAAGTGGGCCATGCTCGCCGAGGAGCTGCACAATATCTATTGCCGATGACCACGGGTACATGGCGCTGTGTATTGAAAATAAAATATATTGTGCTATAATTGTATATGGGGCGATAGGCGCTTATATCAGGCGCCGGAAAAATCACCACAACAGAAAACAAAAGAGGTAACAAAGTGGACGAAAAAAAGCGAGACTATTACGAAGTCATAGGCGTTGAAAAAAGCGCCAGTGAGGAGGAAATAAAGAAAGCCTACCGCACTGCCGCAAAGAAATATCATCCCGACCTGCATCCCAACGACAAGGAAGCCGAGGCAAAGTTCAAGGAAGTGAACGAGGCCTACGAGGTGCTGTCCGATAAGGAAAAGCGTGCCCGCTATGACCAGTTCGGCCATGCCGGTGTTGATCCCAACTACGGAGCCGGCAGCGGCTTTGGCGGTTTCGGCGGCTTTGACGGCTTCGACCTTGGAGATATCCTCGGCAGCTTTTTCGGCGGCGGCTTTGGCGGAGGAACCACCCGAGCCTCAAACGCGCCGCGCAGAGGCAAGGACGTTCACCAGACCGTGGTGCTTTCCTTTGAGGATGCCGCAAAGGGCTGCAAGCAGGAGGTAAAGTACCGCCATGTTGAGCAGTGCAGCGAGTGCAAGGGCACCGGTGCTCAGGCCGGAACCTCTCCCAAGACCTGCCCCACCTGCAGCGGCGCGGGCTATGTAAAGACTCAGCAGCGCACGCCCTTTGGCGTGATGCAGACCCAGCGGGAGTGCGACAACTGCCGCGGAACGGGAAAGATAATCGAGAACAAGTGCTCCAAATGCCGCGGCGTAGGCCGTGTGGGTGTCAAGAAGACTTACACGGTTGAGTTCCCCGCCGGTATTGACGAGGGCCAGATGATAAAGGTTCGCGGTGAAGGCGACACCGGAATAAACAACGGCCCCGCCGGCGACCTGATCGTTGAAGTGGATGTTCGTCCCCATCACTTCTTTGAGCGTGACGGCTTCGACATTCACTGCGAGGTTCCTCTGACCTTCGCTCAGGCGGCTCTCGGCGCCGAGATCGACGTCATGACCCTTGAGGGTACCAAGAAGGTAAAGGTCTCCGCCGGCACTCAGCCCGGAGATATCCACACCCTGCGCTCCGAGGGTGTCCAGCGTCTGGGCGGCCGCGGAAAGGGCGACCAGATCATACACTTCAACATCACCGTTCCCAAGTCACTTAACGAAAAGCAGAAGCAGCTTATCCGTGAAATGGACGAAGCTATGCCGAAGCAGACAGCCAAAAAAGGATTCTTTGATTTTTAAGGCAATACCGCATAATTCTAAGTGCGATATTGCGTAGTCAGATTTTTTGTCAGACGATACAAAAAGCGGAACCAATACTTTGTGTATTGGTGAGCATTTTTGTGAAGTATGACGGAAAAGATGCAAGCAAGATCGTGCTTAAGTTTAAAACGGGAATTGTGCGGTGTTGCCTTAATATTCCCGGAATAAAGGAGGGCGCCTATGCTTCTTAAGCTCAAGCCCATACCAAAGGAATATATGTGGGGCGGCTCCCGACTGGTGGATGAATACGACGCTCCGGGCGAGTCGGACAAGGTCGGCGAGCTGTGGATGCTCTCCTGCCACCCGGATCACCGGAGCAGAGTGGAAGGCGGCGCCTACGACGGCAAAAGCCTGCCCGAGGTGCTGACCAAGCATCCTGAGTACATGGGAACCGACGCAAAAAAATTCAATCGCTTTCCCCTTATGGTAAAGCTTATCCACGCCTGCGACGATCTGTCCATCCAGGTTCACCCGGACGACGAATACGCGGCGGACACTCCGGATAAGCAGGGAAAGGTTGAGCTGTGGTACATCATCGACGCCGAGCCCGACGCTGAGGTGATCTGCGGCGTGACCGAGGAAATGAATCAGGAGCAGTTCCGCAAGGCCATTCAGGACGGCACCATGCTTGACTGCCTCAACCGGGTCAAGGTCAAGCCCGGCGATGTGTTCTTCATTGAGGCCGGAACAGTACACTCCATCGGAAAAAACGTTCTGCTGGCCGAAATACAGCAGAATTCCACCACGGCCTACCGCATCCACGACTACGGCCGCCTCGACGAAAACGGCCAGCCTCGCCCGCTCCGCATTGACAGAGCCATCGACGTGGCCATCACCGTGCCTTCGGAGGATATCAACCGCCCGGACGACCGGGAAAGAAAGGTCGGCAGTCACACGGAGCGTCTCCTTGGAGAGTGCGACTACTTCCGCAGCGTGATAATGAAGACCGTCCGTCCCACCGAGATAAAGGTGGACGAGGATTCCTTTGCCTCGGTAGTCATGCTGGAGGGCAAGGCGGTGTTCATGACCGGAGACGACACAGTCACCGCCGCGAAGGGCGAATCGCTGTTTATCGGAGCCGGAACGGGAAAAGTGAAGATAAGCGGAGAAGCAGAGTTTATTGTAACGACGATTTAAGTCTGATGAGATGGGAGGCGGGAAGAAAAAATGACAAAGCTGCTGATGAATATGTGCTCGGCAGTCTGCGCGCCCTTTGAGACGGGAGGAAACTTTGGCCGGGTGAGCATGGATCCCAAGACGCTTCTGGCTGAGCTGAGAGCTGAACTGGAGGAGGTAAGGACCCGCCGCCGCCAGGTTCAGGAAATGCTCAGTCTTAGCTCAAAGCAGATTCAGGAATGCGGATCCGAAAGCGACTCCGAAAGGAAGAAAGGCGTAATCAAGTGGCTGACCGGTGCCGCGGTGACCTTCATTTTCGGTCTGCTGTTTTCCGCGGGCGCTGTGGCGTCCTGCGGGGCCTGCGGAACCTTTGGCATAAGCGGCCTGCTCATTCTTATAGGAGTGATTTTAGCTTTCCGGGCGCTCAGCGAATACGGCGATTTCAAGAAGATGGGAAGAAACAGACTGACCCGTCTGGAGCGCTACAACAGAGAGCACGATAAATATAACGAGCAGTTATACAAGCTCAATCTCCGGGAAGCGGAGCTGGAAGAGAGCATTCGCTCGGCGCAGAAGTATATGTGAGCACGCAAACGGACATACAACATCTGCTGTCTTGCAGAGGCACTACTATATATAGTAATATTACATTATATATTAACCAACAGCCGAACCGGTATCAGACCGCAATGTATCGAACCGCGGCGGCTGCAGAAAAGGAGAATACAATATGGATAAAAACAAGTACAGTACTATCAGAGTAGCTATCATCTTCCTCGCCATCGCTTCTGTCGTTCTGTCGGTCGTTCACATCCTGAAGCTGAGCGGCAGCGCGGAGGAAACTCCTCAGGCCGATCTTTCCCAGTACGGTACAGAGACCGATTACGGCGCCTCCGACGAGCTGATCTATGACGACGACAGCACTGTCGAAATGGAGTCCATTCCCAACGACGCCGTTGTCAGCGGCGCGGATGTCAGCGCGGCCGACGTTCCCGAGGAAACCGTTGATGCCGAGTAAGAAAATCGGTATTATATAAAAACAAAACATCGTCGCCGTTGGGATCTCTCAACGGCGATTTTTCGCATAACCATGCGGGTTTGCGGCGATTCTGGATACGGAAATCGACCTGTTACAGAATTGTAACAAGCCATTTCTGCAATTTTGCACAGATAAAAAGGGTATATTTAAACAAGATTAAAAAAGAAAAAGGGCTAAATTCGCATAATCAGCGGGTTTTTTGACTATATAAAAAATCAAGGCCGTGCCCAAAAGTAGGGTTTGTTGTGCAGGTTAGACAAAAATGCCCGCCCGGAGTTATTTGACACATCCAAAGAAGTCGTTTATAATACCCACGGTTACTTGAGAAGGGGTTACCATGGCATTTTGCGGGCGGAGAACAACCGGTCCGCGAGGAAGTAAATGCCCGTGCTTCTGACCGGTGATAACCGGCAGAAAGCTGAACTGATGTACATGAAGGTTTATAGAAGGTTAGGAGATAATAGTATTGAGTAAGATAACAAATGCCGTCCGTCGCGCCGCGGATTTCTTCAGCGGACGCGTAGGCGCAAGAATGTTATTGATCCTCGGCTGCCTTATCTGCGTTTCTGTCTTCTCCCCCTATTTTTCCAAGGTCAGCATCGTTGCCGACGGCAAAACGCAGACTTTTATTACCACCCGCGGAGGCAACCCGGAAGAGCTTTTTACCCAGGTTGGTCTTTCCCTTGATTCCGGGGATCAGTATTTTGAGTCTTCCAATGAAGACAACTATTCCGAATATCGCATAGTCAGAGCTTTTGAAATAACCATTACCGATGCCGGCATCACCGGCACCTATGAGACCACCGGAGGCACCGTTGCTGATGTTCTCACCAGCGCCGGCATTCCTCTCCCCGATGAGGACGACATCATCAACTGTTCCGTTGATGACGATATCTACGCATACATGAACATCGTCATTGACCGTGTTGAGTATGTCTACAACACCTCTGAGGTGGTCGTTCATTACCAGACCCTCAAGCGCGAGACCGATGCCCTTGTCAAGGGCGAGACCGAGGTTGCCACCGACGGTGTCGACGGCCTCAAGCGCATTGAGACCCGCGTGAAGTATGTCAACGGCGTTTATGCCTATGAGGAGACCGTCAGCGAGACCATGCTCACTCAGCCGGTCAACGAGGTCATTGATGTCGGTACTGCTTCTCCCAAGACCACATCCAAGCCCACTGCGGCTACCGGTGTGCTTAATTCCAAGCCCACCAACAGCACCAGCAACACCGCGGGCACCTTTACCGATTCCAGCGGCCGCACTGTAAACTACAGCAAGGTCATGACCGGCAAGGGCACCGCCTATACTGATGAGCCCGGTTCTCTTACCGCGTCCGGAATGGAAGTGCAGGTCGGCGTTGTCGCGGTGGATCCCAAGCTCATTCCCTACGGTACCCGTCTGTACATCGTCTCTGCCGACGGTAAGTATACCTACGGCTACGCGGTTGCGGCTGATACCGGCGGAGCTCTGCGCCGCGGAGAGGCTCTCGTGGATCTGTTCTACGATTCCGAGTCCCAGTGCCGTGCCTTCGGCCGCCGTGATGTCATTGTCTACATCCTCGGCGACTGACCAAAACAGTAAATTGATGCCGCTCACAGTGTATGTGGGCGGCATTTTTCCGTCAATTGCTCTTTTCATGCCAATATTTGCCATAAAAGTTACGGCTGAGAGGATTTACATCTTGCATTTTATTGAGAAAAGCGGTAAAATGGTGACACAAACTAATGGAGGTGCTTTACTATGGCATACAAGATTTCTTCCGATTGCATCGCTTGCGGCGCCTGTGCCGATCAGTGTCCTGTTGACGCTATCACTGCCGGCGAGCCCACCTATGTTATCAACGCTGATGCTTGCATCGACTGCGGTAACTGCGCAACCGTTTGCCCCTTCGGAGCTCCCAAGGCTGAGTAATAAGCCAATGAGCCGTATATCGGCTGTCCATCGCGGGTCGCCGTTTCGCGCGGCCCGCGATTTTTTATAATATTGAGAAAAACTGGCAAACTGTTATTGCCGGCGAATAGAATTAAGAAGCCCTGCCGCGGAGGTGAGAGAAATGAAAGATGAGCAGATACGCATTGAGCCTCTCGGCCGCGGGCGAAAGATACTTGTCAGCCGCTCCCACGGCTTTGGCACCGATGCCTTCCTGCTGTCCTCCTTCGCCTCTCCCTCGCCCAGAGAGAACTGCGTGGATCTGGGCACGGGATGCGGCATAATACCCACGCTGTGGCTTGGCGCCCAAAGCGCGCGAACCGTGCTGGGCATTGAGATAAGCGAAGAGGCCTGCGAGCTGGCCCGGCGCACAATAGAGGCCAACGGCGACGGCAGCCGCTTCGAGATCATGAATTTGGATATGCGCGAGCTGGAGGGCAGCGATGTTGAGCGGGAACACTTCGATATGGTCTGCTGCAATCCCCCCTATTTCACCGAGGATTCGGGATATGTCTCTCCCGATCCGGAACGCGCCCGCGCCCGCACCTGCACCACCTGCGACATTGACGATGTCTGCAAGGCGGCTCGCTATCTGCTCCGCTGGGGCGGCAGGCTGTGTCTGTGCTGCCGGCCGGAGCGCCTTTGCGATGTGTTCTGCGCCATGCGAGAAAGCGGAATTGAGCCCAAACGGCTGCGCCTCTGCCAGCAGAGACCGGAGAAAGGCCCGTGGCTGGCTTTAATTGAGGGCAGACGGGGCGGAAGGCCCTCGCTTGACATTCTTCCTCCCCTTCTTATGCTGGACGAAAATGGACGCAGTTCAGAGGAAGTGGAGGCCATATACGGCTGCTATCGTGATGGGAGGGGTTCGAAATAGCCGGTTCACTTGTTCTGGTGGGAACTCCCATCGGCAATCTTTCGGATTTTTCTCCCCGGGCTATGGAGGCCCTGAGGGAATGCGATTTCATAGCGGCGGAGGACACCCGTGTCACTCTGCGTCTGCTCAACCACTTTGAGATAAAAAAACCGCTCATAAGCTATTATCAGCACAACCGGGCCCAGCGGGGCGAGCAGATATGCGCCCGGCTGGAGGCCGGCGAGACCTGCTGCCTTGTGACCGACGCCGGAATGCCGGCCATCAGCGATCCCGGCGAGGAGCTGGTGGCGCTGTGCGCTGCCCGGGGAATACCGGTGCTGTGCGTGCCCGGCCCCACCGCTGTGGCGACGGCTGTGGCCCTTTCCGGCCTGCCCTCCGGCAGATTTACCTTCGAGGGCTTTCTGAGCGTGGCAAAACAGAGCCGTCGGGAGCATCTGGAGGAGCTGACCTCCGAGAGACGCACCATGGTGTTCTACGAGGCTCCCCACAAGCTTTCAGCCACTCTGCGGGATATGCTCTCCGCCTTTGGCGACCGAAGATGCGCCATCGCCCGTGAGCTGACCAAGCTGCACGAGGAGGTCATCCGCACCACTCTGGCGGCAGCGGCTGAACGCTTTGAAGCCGAGCAGCCGAGAGGCGAGATCGTGCTGGTAGTTGAGGGAGCCGCTCCTGCTCCAAAGGAGACCATGACCCTTGAGGACGCCGTTGAGGAGGCTCGCCGGCTGACCGGAGAGGGAATGTCGGCCAGTGAGGCGGCCAAAACGGCGGCAAAGCTCTCCGGCTGCAAAAAAAGCGATATCTACCGTCTGATGTCCGAAGACTGACGACGGCTCAATAATACCGGACGACGGCTGTGTCCATACACGCGGCCTTCGGGTCGGGAAAGGACGGATATATTATGAAAAACCTGTTCAAGCTCATCGCCGCGCTGGCGGTGCTTGCCGGCGTGATTCTGCTGGTGCTGGAATTCATGAAGCGGCGTGACGAGGACGACAAGCGCAAGTCCGACCGCGCTCTCAGAGACCTTGTAAAGAGCCAGCGGGAAAACGGCGGCGGACTGATTGCCGACTACCGCTACGACGATGACGACGATGAATTCTTTGCCGACGATCTGTGCGCCGACGAGGCCGCTGAGGACGATTGCGAAATTTCCGAGGATGATACCTTTGATCTGTCCGAGGACGCTCTTGAGCAGCTGCTGGACGGCTGAAAAGGGCAGGAAATGTGAACTCTGTTATCGTTACGCGATAAATCAAATACAACAAAGGATGTGACCAGAATGTCCGTTAATTTCCGAGAGGGCACATACGCTCCCTTTGGCAAGTGCCTTTTTGTTTCCAATGGCTGCTGCGAGGCGGCACTGACTCTTGACATTGGCCCGAGAATCATTTCCTTCAAGGGTCTGGACGGCGAGAATTTCATGTTCAACGATACCTCTCTGTCCGTCTGCTCCGACCATCCCTCCATCAAGGAGACCTACGGCAAGGACAAGTACCTTTTCTTCGGCGGACACCGTCTTTGGTGGACTCCCGAGCGCCTGCCGGAGACCTATTACCCCGACGAGGATCCCGTAGCCTATGAGATCAGCGGCAACACCGTTACCCTGACTCCTCCTCCCCAGCCCTCCGGAGTGCAGCTGGTCGTCGCTGTCACCCTTGACGACAGCAAGCCTATGCTGACTATCGCCCAGAAGGTGACCAACACCTCCGGTGAGATTCGCCGCCATGCCGCGTGGGGCATTACTCAGTGCCGCGCGGGCGGTGTGGCTGTGGCTTCCCAGAACACCCGTCAGTGCTCTCCCCTTCCCAACCGCGCCATTGTTCACTGGCCCTACAACGATATGCTCGACGAGCGATTCATTCCCGGCGCGAAGTACATAACTCTCCGTCAGGCTCCTATTCCCCGTTCCTTCAAGTACGGCTTCAACGACGAGGCCGGCTGGTGCGGCTACGCCATTGACGGTCAGATGCTGTACAAGGCCTTTGGTTTCGACGCCGAGGCGGCCTATCCCGACTACGGCTGCAATTTTGAATCCTACACCGACGCCAACGCCCTGGAGATCGAGTCCCTCAGCGCCGAGCTGGAGCTGGCTCCCGGCCAGAGTGTGACCCTTGACGAGAAGTGGCAGATCCTGCCTCTCTCCTGCGGCAAGGCCATGCCCGCTCCCGGCACCGCCGAGTTTGACGCGGTCATCGACGAAGCCGTCGCTGCTCTGTAAAAGAACATAACAAAGCGCCATGTCCGACCTAAAAACCGGACATGGCGCTTTTTGCGTTCATATGTGACAAAGTCACAGACATAATAACTGATATCTGGTATTATTAAGCCACCAAACAGAAGGAGGTACCTGATATGTCAGCTATAAACATCAATATTAATAATTTCCATAAAGAAGTAATGGACAGCGACCGACCGGTGCTGCTGGACTTCTGGGCACCGTGGTGCGCCCCCTGCCGCATGGTTCTGCCCATAGTTGAACAGATCGCGGAGGAACACCCGGAATACAAGGTGTGCAAGGTCAATGTGGACGAACAGCAGGAGCTGGCGGCCAGATTCGGTGTAATGAGTATCCCGGCGCTTTTTGCCGTCAGAAACGGAGAGATCGTGGGAAATCTTGTTGGAGCCAAGCCCAAGAATCAGATACTGGCAATGCTCGGCTGAGCTGAGATCCTGCAGGGAAAAAGCGAATGGTCACTTCTGTGAAAGCCCGCGGAGTCTTTCGATGTCCGTGAGTTCAACGGCTCCGCGGCTCAGGCGAACCATCCCTTCGTCCTGCAGATAGCGCAGCATTCGAGTGACCACCTCGCGTGCCGTTCCAAGGTGACCGGCGATCTGCTCATGGGTGATCTTCAGAGTTGTGGTTTCCTCCAGAGAGCATTCCTCTATAAGAAAACCCGCCAGCCGCTGGTCAAAGCTCTTCCACATTATCTGCTCAATGAGCCACATGACATCGGTAAAGCGGGTCGCCAGGAGCTGGTTTGTAAAGCCGGAAATGACCGCGGAGCGATCCATGAGTGACTTGTACAGCTCGGCAGGGATCACCAGAAGCTCCGCGTCCTTTTCCGCGGAGATGGTGATGTCGAACTGTATGCTGCTCATCATGCACGACGCGGAGAACAGGCATATATCCCTGTCAAACAGGCGATACAGTGTGACCTGGCGCCCCTCCTCGGAGGTGATAAAGGCGCGAAGCTGTCCCGAGCGCACGATCAGAAGGCCGGCACAGTCCGAGCTGTCCCTATGCAGCACCGTGCCTTCGGGGACAGAACGGGAGAAGACCGATTTATCCAGCAGATCACGATCGGACTTTTCCAGCCGTTCATAAACGGGAAAGTATTCCTTAAGAGACATTTGCCCACCTCCATGGCTGAAATTATAGCCTCTTTTCCGGGGATAGTCAATAAAGCGATCGTCCCGGGAAAGTATATTAAACAGCGCGCAAAAGGCCGTTGATTATACCGGCGATTTATGGTATGGTATTCAATAACAGAAAGAAAAAAAGGAGGCAGCGCCATGCAGTACATTATTTCCTTCCTTGAGGGAATCATTACCTTTATTTCACCCTGCCTGCTCCCCATGCTTCCCGTATATATATCCTATTTCGCGGGCGGCGGAGAGCGCAGTACCCGCAAAACTCTGACCGGCGCCGCCGGCTTTGTGCTGGGCTTCACCATCGTCTTCGTCGCTCTGGGTGCCCTCGCCGGAACCCTCGGCGGGCTGCTTTCAAGGCATCAGACGCTGGTCAATATCATCTCCGGACTGATCGTTATTGTTTTCGGACTGAATTATCTTGGGGTCATCAAGCTCAATATCTTCAGCGGAAGCAGGAAAAACAAAGCTGCCGGAGAGCTTGGATTCTTCTCGGCAGTGCTGTTCGGCATGGTTTTCTCTCTGGGATGGACTCCCTGCGTGGGAGCTTTCCTCGGCTCGGCGCTGATGATGGCCTCCCAGCAGGGGCAGGTGCTGGCGGGAATGGCCATGCTGCTGGCCTATTCCCTCGGACTGGGCGTACCCTTTGTGCTCAGCGCCGTTCTCATCGACCGCCTGAAATCCACGTTTGATTTCATCAAGCGCAACTACAGGACGATAAATATAATCTGCGGCGCGCTGCTGATCCTTATCGGTGTCCTTATGGCCACCGGAGCCTTTGGATGGCTCATTTCCTTGCTGAGTTAGGAGGATAATTCAATGAAAAACGCAAGAAGCCTGCTTCTCATAGTGCTGATTTTTGTGGTGCTGTTCGGAGGAGCCTATGTGCTGTATAACAAGCTGGGTGAACAGATCGTCACGCCGGACATTTCTGCTCAGGACGGAGAAACAGAGCAGGAAAAGCCCGCGGTGCCGGTTCCCGACTTCAAGGCCTACGACGCGGAAGGAAATCCGGTGAATCTGTACGATTACCTCGGCAAGCCCATTGTTCTCAACTTCTGGGCGAGCTGGTGCGGCCCCTGCAAGAGTGAAATGCCCGATTTTGACCTCGCCAACGACCTGTACGGCGACGAAGTCCACTTCCTGATGGTAAACATGACCGACGGCTTCAGAGAGACCAAGGAAAGTGCCGCTGCATATATCGCGGCCACCGGATACGACTTTCCGGTACTCTACGACCTCGACTCCGAGGCGGCGATGACCTACGGAGTCTATTCCTTGCCCACCACCTTTTTTATTGACGCCAACGGATACGCCGCCGCCTATATCACCGGCCCGGCCGATATGGAGACTATAGAGAAGGGGATTGAGATGGCGTCGTGAGAGAATAAGCAAAGAATAAAAGCCTGCCATGGCCGCGGCGGGCTTTTTGCTTTTTCCGGGAATATTCAGGTTGATAAATGGTGGCAGTAGGGTATAATTGATGTATGATCGGGAGCAAGAAAGAGAGGTAACAACCATGCCAAACATCATGTTCGTCTGCCACGGCACGAAACGTGCCGCGAGCGAAAAATGGCGTAGGTATCAGGAAAATCGAGGGCGAGCGGTGAGATTTACACCATTTTATACACCATTTGTAAGCGATTTTGAAGAGCAAAAGAGCCTGATTTGACGAAATGGATACTCATAAAAACAGACAAAAGACAGTAACAGATCTCATCGTCTGCTACTGTCTTTTTCGAAAGCGGCGATAGAACTGAATGTGTTTTATGCGTCAAACAATCGTAAACTGTACGAACAAGCACCTCACATAATTAAATCCTAAATCAGTTCTGGCCATGTGGGGATCGAAATAGTGAGAAATTTACTGGTAGACCTTAATGTATTGAATACAGTATCATCCATAAAACTGCTGATCCACAAAAAAGCTATTCAGCAAACAGACTCAATCTTTTATATTCGCGATTATATTGAGCGTTAAGTGCTGACGGATACAATCAGATAAGAGTAACACTACTGCTGAGAGTAGAGGCGTCGGCAGTGGTGGTCTCGGGAAGGTGAAATTCGAAGACCTCAGAGCAGATAGTGATCAGGTCGCCATCTTCCAGACGATAGGCTAATGCGTTGCCGCCGTAGTTATCTACAGGCTTGCCGTTCAGGGTAGCCTTGGTTTTGGCATTCATGTCGGTGATGAAGAAAATACCGTTGCGGGAGAAAATCTTGCAGTGGCTTCTGGATACGTGAGGATCAGAAGCGATTACGATGTCGTTGTACTCTGCTCTACCGATATCAAGACTATTGGAGATGGCATAGGCCTCTTCGGTGGACTTTCTTACGAGAGTAGGACATTCGCTGATATAAGCATCCTGAGCTTCCTTGATGGTGCTGACAGGAAGAGCACCGATCGGATTTGCACTGAAAACGGTGTCCATCGGGCTGAGCTCCTTCATCTGCTCTTCCGCAATGGCACCTTTCTTGTCATAGGCGAAAATAGCGGACTTGTTGATAGCGCCAACGATAGCGGCGATGGCGAGCAGTGCGCTTGCGGTTGCTCCTACAGGGATAAGCTTCTTGTACTTGTTCTTCATGGTTTTTACCTCCATTTATTTTGTTTGGTAAATTTGTTTTGCTTGAGTTCAGTATATGTGGTGCATAACAGCCAGAACAAAATCGCTTCTCAATATATTCTGAACTTTGATTGACGGTCATGCAGAACATTTACAGGTGCAGTATAATCGACTCCGATCAACGAGAGAGAAATCCTTTCCCAAAAAGTGGTTATGTCCTCGAGGGAGTCAAGCTGTTCACTTACAGGTGCATTATAATCTTCGCCTGACAGACGGGGAGATTTCTTTTCCCGGTAGAAGGTTAATCAGAGGTCATATTCTCTACGACATGGTTTATGGCTTCACTAAGGTATACCGACAGGCTGTCGATCATTTGCGCCTTTGCCATCGAACCGTCGGATGTCCCAAGGTATACTACATTCTTATCCTGCCGCATGAGATAATAGGCATAGACAAGGCAATAGTCCAACGGTAGCCGGGGGTTTAGAGGAGCCATGGAGCAGCCCCGCAGCGTGGCATTAAGCAGCTTGACAAAATTGGTGAAGTCTTTGGTGTCGGTAAGATCATCAATCGGTGTCAGAATCGAATCACTGGGAGACAGTGCGTAATTCAGTGCCGTTACCGTAAGCAGCAAAATGCTGCGCGAAACCGGCTTCTGCCCGTCAATCATCGGGGGAAGAAGATTTGATGAATAAAGTATTGCTCCCAGCGAATTTTTGCGCAGAATCTGTACGACATCAAGTTCCTTGATAGCGATGACATCAAAATCAGTCAGACTGTCAAGGACTGCCCTGCTGTCCTTCTGAGTGAATGGCAGGGGAGGGTTTTTTCTACGCTTGTCTTTATTCTCGTCGTTTTCAAACTCTTCCATAATAAAGTCGGCGTAGTCCTGATTGAAGTACCGCAGCACAAGACGGGCCGAATGGTATGGATCATCCATAGGTATGTTCAAGGCAAGATAATTGACAAGCTCTTCTTCGCTGCGAACAAGATCAATATCCTCGCTGTAATCCTGGGTCAGATAACGATCATCCGAATTATCATCAGGGTGCTGACTGGTTGCTTTCTTTTTGCGCACGCGGTCGATCAGTGCCAGAGACTTATGGTATAGGTCTACTGGAGAATCTGAAGAGTTCGAAGAATGGAGAAGTGTGTAGTAGTGAACCGCTTCCATATCGTCGCCCATGTACAGCGGGTTCTGCAAACAGTTGAAGCAAAGGAAATGGTTGGCATCATATTCTTTTACCAACTGCTGATTTTTTGCGTGTACGCGGAGTCGCAGCGCATAACACAGTTCGATATATGTCTTCCTGTCGGACGGTACACTGCTGCCATTGAGCCAGTTTGAAAGATTACGCTCAATGGATCTGGAGGCTACCAGTTCGGGGTAAACCGCAGAGAAAAAGTCAATCACGGTGCGGCGTGCGTCGCATGACTTGCACAGCTTCTCCTTGCCGATGCACTGCTGGCGCAGGTAGGATTCAACAAATTTTGCGGAATCATCCCTGGCCGGCAGTCCATGTTTTTCTATGTATTCTGTCCATGAATCCCACTTGAGCTTGGGAATTTCAACACGTCCGGCTGCGATAAGATGATCGCGCGACGTGGCGGACATAACAATATCCGAAAGCGATACCAGCTTTTTGCATGGAAAGGAGATCAGCATCTGCTTGAACAGCATTTCGGAAAAGGAGACAAAGTGCTTGTTCCCTTTTTGAATTATTTTTTTGAATTCCTGAAGGTCGAACTGACCGTATTCTCCCACCGAGCGCAGGATGTGCTGTGTTGCTGTACCGTAAATACTGCTGCCAATGGTATCATTGCTCATTTTATATGTCCTCCGGAAAGAACTTATGATGCAGACGATTAATTACAAAAGGCTTTCGAGAGCTTTTTTCATTTCATCTGCGGTGGAATAACGGTCGCCCGCTCTGAGGCGGCAGGCCTTGGAAACCACGCGCAGCAGTCCATCGCTTCCGGTTGCCATAGGAGGAAGCAATTCAGCATCAGTACGTCTGCGTTTGGCAATAGACATACTGATCTGCTGATAGGTAATAGGCTGGTCTACATCCATATACGGAAGGCGTCCCTTGTTGCAGAGGGTGTAAATGGTAATACCGAGTGAATAGATATCCACACGGTGGTCATAACGTGAAGTATCAACCTCAGGAGCCTTGTAGGGAGGAGAACCGGGGCAGGAGTAGACCAGAGAGCCGGTTACCTCACGCATAATACCGAAATCGCCCAGCTTAAAGGAATTTGTGTCGCTGGAGTACATGATATTCTCCGGCTTGATATCACGATGGATCTTGGCGGCGTGGTTTTCGTCCTTTCTCTTGTGCAAATCGCTAAGGGCGTTGCAGATGTGGATACCCATGGTGATGACCTGACGCTCATCCAGACGCATACGGTTGATAGGCACAAGCAATTCCATGATGATTGCAATGAAATACTTGTCCCCGTCGTCCTTGCGGCGGTAGGTGCCGTTTTTGACCACCCGTACAACATTGGGATGGTCGGCAAAATCGCTCTGGAATTTGATTTCACGCATTACGCTTTCAGCCTGCTGGCGTGGAGTCCGGTTGCTGAGTCCGTTGATATGCGGCACAGGAATGATCTTGGCGGCCATTTCCTGCCCCGCGTAAGGCTTGGTTTTACCGATAACCTTAAATACATAGCCGAAACCGCCCTTGCCAAGCTGAGAAATGATATCCCACTCGTCGCAGAAGTTGGTCTGAGTGCGAAGCAGGCTGATGATTTCTTCGCCGGGGTTGGTATACGTGATGGATTTACGATCTATTTCCACCAGATTTCTGACCCAGTGGTGCTTTTTAAGATATGCGTTCAGGTCAAACTGTAGATCGGCGGTGTTTGCATATCTCTTGGTGTAGTCGGGATTGCAGGCCTTGAGAATGATGCTCATCAGCTCAGAGGATACATCCTTAATAGCGGGCAGGCTGATCCCGGAACGGATATTCTGGATGTTGCTGTTGACTATTTCCGGCGTTACCTTGCCTTCCTCGGCAATGGGGTAACGGTTCTGCTTGAGCAGAGCATACATAGTCATTCCCAGTGCATAGATATCCGTAGAGATTCCGCCGCGGCCGTTATAAAGCTCGGGGGCTACAAAAATGGGTGTTCTGCCGGAGGTGGATACATCATCAAGCTTGCCGCAGCTTTCGAATCGTCCAAGCAGATAAGAGCCGTCCGGGGCGACGTGAATGCAGTCGGGCTTAACATTTCGGTGGAGGATGCCGGCAGCATGGCAGCCGTGAAGTGCCAAAGCGATACAACTGCCGAGGTATGCAACGTCTTTCTCCTTGAAGCGGGAACTCTGGGCGGTCTCGACAGACGGAGATTTTACGCAGATATAGGGTGCGCCGTCAATGTCGATCTGATGCACGTCAGGAATTACGACACCTTTGCATTCACTCAGTTTTTCGGCGACATGCTCAAGCTTGGCAACAAGCGCATCACTTTCCGCGAGGCGATCGCAGGTGAAGAACTGCAGCACACCGGGTTCCCTTCTGAATCCATGGGGGATACTGTACTCAATGACAACACTTCTGCTGGTTTCCTGAACGATTTTACCGATATTGTAGTCTTTGAAAGAGTCATGTTTCTTGATCTTTTTGAGAAGCTCTGCAGGGGTAAATGACATGATCGTTTCCTCCAATATATTTTGTGATACTGCAGCTTATTCCGCAGTGTTAAAAGCACATAAGCTATTGAATAATTCGCGGGTCGCGTCAGGGTCGGTGTCGTCCATTTTGTCAATGTATGTCAACACCAGTGAAATGTTATCCCTGCCTCCTGCGACGAGTGCATCCTGAACCAGTTGTTCTGCAATTGTCTCCAGTTTTGAACCGTCCTCCACTCCGCAAAGCACACTGTTGATATGTTCGTCGGAGAGCATATCTGTCAGTCCGTCACTGCACAGAAGGAAAATATCGCCGAATTCTGCAGTAAGGGAGCGGGTCTGCGTGTTCAGGATAATCTCCGAGCGATCATCCATGCCAATAAATGCGGTAAGGCGATTGCGGGCAATATTTTCTTCCGCTTGACTCAGGTCGTTAACGCCCTGAGCAACATAAGCCTGATACTGGGTGTGATCGATGGACAACTGAGTCAGGCGATTTGCCCGATAATGATATATCCGGCTGTCGCCGATATTGCAATACTGGACGTCATTTTCCCGGATATGAACAACTGCTATTGTGGAGCCGATCCGGCGTTCTCCAAGCCTGTTGGCGGCGCTGGATACGATGTTGTTAGCCGAGCGGATCATTGCACCAAGCAGAAGCCGGTCAATTTCTGCCGACGCGTAGTCACCAAGAACAGAGAGTCGTTCGTGAGCAATGGTAACTTCTTTTGCGGTCAGTTCGGAGGCTACCTCGCCGTATTCACACCCGCCTATCCCGTCGCACACCGCAAGGGTGGTCTGATCAATGCTGGTTGCTGAATGGCGGAAGACCTTTTCCGATGATGTCTCTGTTGACGCAAAAGAAAAAGAAAAGTCATCAATGCACAGGTTGTCTTCGTTTGCGGATCTGATTTTTCCCTTACTTGTCAGTCCGACAGAGCGATATACCAGATTCATAAGCTCACGTTCCTTTCATTTTGGATTACGATGAGATTATAACTTATGTCATACAAAATACTCTGAAATGCTTCTCACACGCTGTGTCGCCTATAACTACGCCGCAAATCATGAGCTAATTTGCGGCGTAGTTTGTTATGAGATTATGCGTCTTTTTCACTGAAGAATTAAGAATAACAGTGAATGATGGTTGAAAAATCCCAGAAGGAATTGGGAACCTTTTCGGGTTCTTCGGAGACAGGAGCATCTGTTGTTGCAGTCTCCGGTGGATGAGTATTATCTGTCTGGGCGGGTTCATCAGGTTGTGCCGTTTCTTCTGGTTGTGTGGTTTCGTCCGGCTGATCGGTACCCTCCGGTTGGGTGGCATCCTCTGACGGGGTCGTATCTTCCTCAGGGACGACTTCCGGCAGAGAAGCATGAGCGTCTGTTGGGGTTATGTCAGCTAACGTGGAGGTTGCGGCAGCCATGATGTCCTTTCCTTCGGATGTAGCGGTTTTTTCTGTTCCTTCATTGTAAATGATTGCAATTCGACCATCGCTGTCGGCTTCAGGAATTACTGCGGTGAAAGTGAGCCGGATGGTGTACGAGTAAGCAAGGCTGTTATCGAGGCAGTATGTACCATCAGGAGTTCCCTCCTGATTAAGGGGCAGGACGTCACCATGTTTACGAATATCATCCCTGTCAATGGAGTACTTGATGATGAGACCGCTCAAATCCACATCAAGCTCAGTGGGATTCTCTTCGATCAGTACATCACTTCCCGTTGTTACAACATCACTTCCAGTCGTAATAATGTCACTACCGGTAGTGATAACATCGCTTCCGGTGGCAACAATGTCACTTCCAGTCGTGACAGCGTCGCTCTCGCTGGTCGGAACTTCCTCCGGTTTTTGCTGTATGATGTCGTATATTTCCACTTCAACATCAATAATCCGCTCAACGTACTTCAGATTAAGCGAATCCAGATGCTTCAGATACAAGGCAGCACGATCTTCATCAAGAGAGATAATATCGTTTTCGCCCTCGGCGGAGTACCCCTTCAGCTCATAATCGACGGCAAGAGTGTAGTAGTAAGTGAAATTATTGCGAGGTACCGGGCCAACAAAGGCAAAGCTAAAGGGCTCAGTCTCTTCGCAGCCACTTGATGTAACCGGTGCCGAAGTGTTTGAAACCGGCAGCGAATGCTCAATGCCATCGGCAATAAGGAGTGAAGGATCCTCGCCAAAAGTGTCAGGCTCTATCGGTTCCAGTCCGGCCAGCGGGCGGGCGTACTGATAAAACAGTGCAGGACTTTCGTCCTGTATCTTCTTACCATTCTTTTCGGTAATACTCTCGCCATTGATAAGAGAAAGCCTCATGCCGGTGATGGTTTCTTTATCGGCACAGACGATCCATTCCTCGTTAACTAACAGTGTACCGTCACTGACCACGCAGGTGTATTCCAGTTCTGGTTTCTCAGGACGGAGAATACTGACCAGACCAAAGGTTAGCCCGAGAATTACGATAAATGCAAGCGCTGTCAGGGAGATTGTTTTTGCCGTGGAAGCAGCATCGTTGCGGGAAGTATACTCCTTGTAAATATAGCCAAGATCACTATTTGCCTGTTGATTCTGCAGTTGTCCGGTGCTGTTGTATTTCTTTATTTCCTTTACCAGCGGAGCCAACTGCTTTGAGGTTGGATCTGACTGACAAAGCTCAACTGCATTTTTTGTCAGCCTCTCGCATGACAGCGGAAAGAGCAGTCCGAAAAAGTCAAGCTGTTTTCCGTTTAGCAGATTGGAGAGCATGGTGCAGTCGTTCGAAGACAGACTCGAAAGCAGCTGCCTGTCAAGTGAGTTATTGACAGCCTTGATTTTTTCGCGGAAGTCACTGACTATTCTGTTGCCGGAACCAGGAACTGCGTAACTCAGAATGGAGTTCTTTGCAGATGCGATGGATGACATGGCACTCATGACCACATCGTAGATGTTCTCACTGGTGTGAACAGGTATAGCATCCAGCTTTAGAAGTTGAGTGGACATGTAGTCCTCTACGCCGTAAAAAGCACAGTTGGCCACAGAGGAGTAATACGAACGGAATCGTTCTGCCGCAGGCTTGAGTGTATCGGTGATCTGTGCGGTCTTCTGGTCGAACATTTTTCTGAGAGAATCGCTTGTGGCGATGAGCATTCGCGTATCTTCTTCAGACTTGGTACGGCTGCTCGCTTTTGCGTTTGCGAGATATTCGCTGAACAACCTGCCGCCGCGTGCCAGATTGGAATTTGTAAAGCACATGGGCTTTGACACGTCTATTTTTTCGAATTTGCCGGTAAGTGCCGCAATCGTTTTGCGGACATCTTCGCCGCCTTCAAGTGCGGTACATATATCGTCAAGAATATTCTTGTTCTTGTAATCAATCGGCGGGTCAATGGGAAGCTTGTTCAGGAAATCCGTGAAATTGGCGCTTCTCTTGTCGGTAAGTCTAAGTTTCTGTTCAGCGAATTCCAGCTTGGCTCTGCGCTGACGACGAATACTCTTTGCGCCGTCATTCTGGTCAAGGTTATATCCCGAGAAGACAGCGGGAGAAATAGGAATGTTATTGATGTCCCGCAGGGGAACAGACTCCAGCGTATCAGCGACGGTCTTGCCGTATCCGACATCGGGCGGAGTGATACCGGCGAAGAACTGGTTGTAAATACTGAAGCTTACGACCTTTCTCTTGCGCTGGTTCAGAGCGCTGATTGCGCTCTTTCGCTGGGAGTCACTAGGGAGACTGCCGGGTGCGGCAATCATCTGTACAGTCAGAGCGGGCGCGATAGACTCAACGAAGGAATACAGCCTACTCTGGTCGTTTTCGATTATGAGTGCGGCATAATCAAGCAGATTACGACCATCGCCGTGCAGAGCGATTGCCTTGGTGAATTCGGATCCGATGACCGAAAGTGCTTGCGCGTTCATTTTAGGTGAATCAATGTGGTTTCTTGCAATGGCACAGAATTTTGCGGCAACGTGATACTGGTATGAACCGGATTCCTGACAGAGAGTAAGGATACAGTTAAGAACCTCAGGGACCGCAACACTGTTGTTGAAATTAGAAGAGAGCGTATCAGCGTTTCCTACCAGTCGGTTGACAGCCTCAAGCTCGGACTCTCTGGCGGTTTCGCCAATCTCCTTTATCATCCTGCGGCAATTGACGTTGATAGTTTTCCTCGAGTGGTTGCTGATCAGAGCGAGGAAGTTGAGTTCGCTCATAACAGCATCTATGCTGGCAATGCCGCCAAATGCACGTATACCGCTGCGGATGCAGGCATTGACAGAGTTGTTCCAGAGGCGATTGCAGCAGCTAAGCAGATCGCTGTTGTTTGGGTAGTTAGCAACAAGAGTACTTGCAATTTTTCGACCCAGAGGAGCTTCTTCGCGGGTGAATTCACCTTTCTCATACTTGCCGGCAGCAAGCTCGGCCACCGTAGCGGGATTAATAGTGGGAAGAAGGCCGGATTCAACCAGTCTGTCAAGGCCGCGGAGATCTTTGTTGAGAACGCGAACAGTGTTTATCCATTCTACAATATCGGTTTGTCCGTTGTTAAGCAGATCGGATACAACGGAGTCAAGGACGGCGGGTTTTTTATCCTCCGTAGCAATGATTATCTTGTCGCAGTTTTTGCTGCGAAAAGCATCCGGGTTGTTTTTAACAAAACTAATGCTCCTCTTAAACAGGGGCATCAGTTCGGAGACACATTCATCGGATATGGTGGACGCACTGTAAACCATTGAGAAGCAGTGGATCAACAGCATGGACAGATCCTCAGTAGTTGCGCGTTTGTCCAGATTGAGCTTGCTGATGCAGCGGAAGATTCTCGCAAGAAGGACAAAATTGTAATCAATTTTGCCCTGAACCAGCTTGTTCTCCTGCTCGCGAAGAGATGTCTGGATCTGCTGATTCTGTGGATCTGCAGATCCACAGATGGCGGAAGCCATCCAGTCAATATAACTGCGCTCGTCATTATTGATGTCAATATTTTCGGGAAGAAGATTAGAGGAAGAATCAACAAGGTCAACATACATTATGACGCTGTTGGCGCTGCCGGGCAGACCGTCCCTCTTCACACGCTGGAAATCTGCCGTGTTGCAGAACACAAGGTTGCACGATTCGTGAGCGTTAGAACCATTGAGGCAGGTGATAAAGCCAAGATTGTTGACAACCTTGACAGGCAGCCAGCGGTAAAGCATTTTCAGTATGGGGCGAGCCTTGCTGTCAACGACTTCGTTGTCATCTGCAGCACGCACCACAACACGTACTCGTGGTTTGGTCAGGGCAAGAACCAGCGCCTTGGCCTGATTCATCGTCAGACCGGTGTTGTCACTGATTTGGGTATTATGCGGGATCTCGAGCATGGAATCGAGGGGATCGTCCACACTATGCTGATATATCAACTCGTTGGCTGCACCGGAGGCTTTTGACTCATCGACATACTTTTCGCGAAAAGATATGGAAACAATGTTTTCCAGACCACGTTTTTCGACGTAGTTCTTTAATCCGGCGGGGGTGAATACATAGTTATGTGTAAAAAAGTTGGGACGATAGTTGACGAAGTTTCCCTCCGGATGAGTCACGGTCTGTCCAACAATACCGAAACGCTTGCCTCGCTCGCTGGAAAAACAGGGGTAAAAATACATACTTGTGATCGAGTTGGCGCTGCTGGTGTCGCAATTGAAAATCTTGCCCATCTCGATTTTTTCCAGCACAGGCAGAGCAAGGGTACGGCTGCAGCCAACGCTGCCGAAACCGTCCATTTTGTTTTCCAGCGGAACGGTATGGTTTCCGTCGGCAGCACGGTTAAGAAGATAGCCGCGAGTGTAGTAGTGGTTATATACAGGGAATCTTTCGTTTACTGACACGAAATCACCTCTTTGTCAAGACAGATGGATGTTATCAGATGCTTATGCAGGAAGAGTACTGCTCAAGCAGACTGCCGGAGAAATCCTCGCCGTTTATCAGGGACTCAACAAGCCAAGCGAAAGGCTCCAGAACACGCTTCATATCGAGAGCGGTATTGTTGTCGCTTCCGGTGATTCTGGCAGTAATGGCAGTGATTCCCCTGTTGTAATTCTTGTTGCCGATGATTCGGCAGAAGTTGTTGTAAAGGCTGGAGTCGACCATGCTGACAAAGTGAGCAGTTTCCGCTGCGGTTCTCAGATAATTACTGAGGTTGAAGTGTGCGCGGTGGTCTACTCCGGAGAAGATGCTGCTGTTACCGGTAAGCACGCGGGCGGCATTACCTACGTTGCATCTAAAGTCGAAAGGATATATTGGGTTTCCTGTGTTGTCAAAAATAGGATTGCTGATGAGAATGCGAAGCATATCGGTTTTGTTCATGACATACATAGCGGAGAATTTATGATCTGTGGGGAGATGAAGATATTCCAGTGCGTGGGAAATATCATAATCCTTAAAGATCTCACGTTCCGGGTCATTCTGATTGGAAGCGGCAAGGGCTTCGTTCTCGGAGTGATCATCAACTGCCGTCTGCTTGGGCAGCAGATTTTTGCTGTCCATCAACTCGCGGATCCGGCTCTGATAATCGGAGACTTCAAGATTGCATTCATCGGGAGGATTGCTGTGCATACTGCAAATTACAGGCATAGAGGTTACGTCTCTGAAAACGAGGATTCCGTCAGAAAATGCGGTGAAATGCTGTGCCTCCTGAGCGTACTGAGCCTTGGCTCTCTGTGCCTTGTCATCATCTTTGCTCTGGCTTTCAGAGAAAGTGAAATTTTCGCCGGCAATGTCGCGGAAAACGACGCCAATGTTCCGGTTGTTCCGACCGGAATGTTCTACATTTCCACTGATATTCTTGGAAAGAGAATGATAGAAAATAAGCTTTGTCTGATTGGTCTGGGACTGTGTAGCGCCGACGCTCTTGGTTTTTTCGTTTATTTTCAGATTGTTGTACGACGTAACATAGTCGTAGTCAACATCCTTCTGAAGCAGCCAGCCTGCAACCTCCGTTCCGCGCTTGTTGTAGGTGGACTGCAGCCAGGTGGTCTTTCCCGAATTGGTGCAGCCGAGAATCAGAAACATATAGTAATCCTTGAAGCCCATCGATGTGCCGAAGCCTGCGTTCTGCTTGCAGACAGGACAGTAGCGGTCGTGAGCTCTTTTGGTAATTTCGGTTTCTTCCTCGTTTCCGACAGTAACGCCAAAGGTTACCTCACGATAGAGATAGTGGCCATCTACCACCTCAGGGGCAGAACTCTTTTTAGGGATAAAGCGAATCTTGACCAGTCCGTTGCAGCGTTCGACCACTCCGTTGGAGTTTACAAGCTCATCTACGGAAACAAAAATATCGGAGTTGTTGAAATCCTCAGAGCTTTCGCTGTGATAGGAGCTTTCTCCGGAATCAATGTTTTCCACGGCCTTATCGGCGCTGGCAGAGAGATCGTCCATATCGTCGTCGATGTCAGAGTAATAGCTGTCTGCGATGGAGATAAAGTTGGACTCAGTTACTTCCTTTTTTCCTAATACAATTTCGCCTTTTTCGAATATCTTGTACAGAGCCCTGTCAGCGTAGAAGGGCTCTTCGCTGTTGCAGTCTGCACAGAAGCATTTGCATTTTCCTTTGGGAATCATAGTTGTTCCTCCGTCAGTTTTTGTTCATGCCAAGATTCATCTTGATGATGGTGCCAAAGCAGATATTCTGACCATCATATTCACGATAAAGCTTCTCGGTAAAATCGACCCGTTTAAACATAAGGCCTCTTGTGGACACATACAGTTCGTCACCGTTCCGGCAAATCTTGGCGTCCAGTTTGACAAGAATATCATTGATTTCGGCATTGTCGGTGAAGAAATTATTCAAACTGTAGCAGCCATCGGGATCACCGTTGGTAGTAGCAACAAGATTTACCTGATGACAGTCATAGATGCTCAGTACCCGCGAGCATTCAACTACAGAGCGGTCGATGCTGTTCTCGCCGGGGATCGACAAAGCTACCTGCACGAGCATGGGCAGATGCTTTACCTCAGGTTCGGCTGTCGCAACGGGGGCAATGTTTTTCTTGAAAAGAAAGCTCAAAATATGTCACCTCTCTGTTATGGAGTTATATGCTGGACTCGTACTTATACCGTCTGACAATTCTGTAAATGATTGGAATAACAAACGCTGCCAGCAGAGCAGCAGATGCGAGCCAGAGAATAAGCTCAATGTTCATGCCCGTATTGTGGCGAACGGCCTCAAAGAAAGTCATATTTTCGATAACAGCAGGCTCATATGTGGCATCAGTGATACACTTGTCCGCCACAGCATAGTCTGCTCTGCAATACACATTCTTGCCATCGTCGGAAGAAACACGAATGGTATATTCCAGACCGTCGTTAACTGCATCCAGATCCGAAGCAGAAACGAGACCGGAGAACTCGGTGTAAGCGCTGTCGGTTATCGGTGTGGATGATACGCTGCTTACAGCGTCATAGGAAAAACCGCCTGTAGAATAAAGTTCTATTTCGACCGAGCGGATAGAGCGTCCGCTTTCGGGAGCGGGAATGTTAACCGATAATACTCCGGAGCTGTCTGTATCGAGATTGGCGTAAGCTCTGGTCTCAAAAATATCAACGATGATATCATTGATTTTCTCCATGGGAATATGCCGGTAAAGACGATCACTGTCAACGATACGCTCAAGTGCGGAATAGTCAACTTTGTAAGCGTTGTACTGATCATATAAACCTACACAGTACAGAGAAATGTTGTTGTCAGAGAGCGTCTGCTTAAGTTCGATGACATCCTCGTCGCTGAGCTTTCCGACATTCGGACTGAGGATAAACAGGATCAAAATGCGATCCTCGTTTTCGTTCTTGACATCGGCCTGTATGATTTTGCTGGCACCTTCTTCGATAATAACCTTATACGGAAGATCTCCGGAGTGCGGTTTGATGATATCTCCGAACTGTTTTATAGAATCAGAGAGGTTCTGGCTGATCTCCATAAAGGAAAAGGTTGTTGCCAGACCATCAACCATATACTGACCATCAGCTCCGCTACCTGCATAATATGCGTCTATTCTGATCTGGTGGTTCTGACCGGCGAACGGCCTGAGTGCCTGCTCAAACTGTCCAAGAAGGCCATTTTCAACCATATAATAGCCGGTTGAGGAACCATCGATGACGAAACATGCCTTGACTGGAATGATTGGGTTTCCGCATATGGTTTCCTCGTTTTCATAGTATATCGTGCCAGGGTCGCCAAGCTGTTCTTCTTTGATGGTCACCGGAGCCTCGGGAGTGATGGCGTTGTACACAAGAGCTCCTGCACATGCCAGAAGAAGCAAGAGCGTTACCAGAGACGATAATTTGAAAATTCTTGTACGATAGTTTTTAAGCATGGTTATTTCCTCCTGATTGTCTGACTCCTGTTACTAAACACTCTTGATAATTTCGTTGATACTAAGGTCAATGTTTGCCTTGATGATTTTCTGATCCTCAAAGGGGAAAGACTGCATAATATTTGCGGTTCTCTGGTTGCTTATCAGCAGCAGATACTCTCCGTGTCTTCCGCCGCTGGAAAAATTGTAATATGAGGTGTTTCCCATACGATTAAGGACGTGCAGTCCGATGCGGTTGCGAAAATAGCGGGACATATCTTCGACCATCAGGTCGGAATCGTTACCCAGAAACTTACCTGCGGATGTTCTGAAATCAAAGCAGACGATCTGATAGGTTGTGTTGAGATCAACACCGTTCTGCCCTTCCTGCTGACTGAACTGCTTGTAGGCGTTGAAAATGGAGTCTTCAGAGATATGAGCGGTATTAAATATGTAAGAATATCCGGTCAGTGCACGCTTGAAATGACTGACGTTATTGCGGAATGGAAGGAAAACCGTCGGGTCATCGTTGCGTCCGCGCACGGCTACAACGCCGGAATTACGCGCGACAGGATGATTCATCAGGAGCAACGCACCGAACTGAAATTCATCCAGACTCTTGCGCTGAAGACGGCGTGACAATCGAACCGCGTGTCTGCAGACATAGTCGATATCTTCAGGATTCTGGGGGGCGACGATGTAGAGTATTTTCTTCATTAGTACACTCTCCTGTGCTGTTTAGTTGTTAATTCGTGGTGATATTACGGTAATCTGGCCAATTTTTTTTCTGCCGAAAAGCCCCTTGCGCATACAGGTGATCCGGGTACCGTTCATCAGCATTTCGCCTTCCGAACCCGTACTGAACGGATGGTCACCTATCAGCAGTTCCTTGTCTGCGTGATCCAGACAAGCTGCATACAGACGGAGTACGCCATCGAAATCTTTTCTGACGAACAGACGGATATCCACGCCCCATTCATCCATAACGGACAGGCGGGTGTATGGAACGGTGCGTTTGCTCATTGGTGTTTCTTCGACAGATCTAGTTTCCTTAAGTATTGTAACAGTGTAGTCTGCAAGCGGTTGGCTATCGTTTCCCACAAACCGGATGATATCACTTACGGTTGAGTAAACGATGGGCGGAGAGCGATGATAATTAGTTTCGTACCAGCTGTTGAATTGCTCAATGGTGAACCATTCTCCGGTCCGATCGGATTCTTCGACACGCTTGATCAGACCGATGAAATACTCACGCAGAGTGGTTTGAGAGGGCAGGATTTCCAGAGGTATTTTTCCGTTGCTGGTAAGTGTACTTACCAGAGTGCGGACAAGAGTTTTGTCATCAGCGGAAAGGGTTGAATCAATGCTGCCAAAGCCGACTATCTTTACTTCCGGTGAACCAAGGGCAGACGGATTGCGCCGGACATAGATATTATCGGGTGTCAGGCTTCCGTGAAATACCATATATTTATGCAGCGTGTTCATCGTATTAATGACCTTGTAGCAAATGGCGCAGCGTTCTGCTACTGAGAAGCTGTCATAATCGTCACCGTAATCCTGTATCAATGAGTCGAGGGAAACGTACAGGCCGTAATCGTAAGTTTCGGACAGGGTGAAGAGATAATGGTTGTCTTTTGTGATATTGCCCTTGTATCCGCCGTTGCGATCGGTTCGGTATTTTACATACATCATGTCAACAACTTTGTCGACACAGGTATGCTTGCGGTTATCCATCAGTCCGTCGCGATAGGCGGTAAGATTCTGGGAATGTTTCTTGCTGCTATCTTTGCCCTCCGGATCGGTGCAGTTAATGCATCGGAGGATATATTTATTGTGTCCCAAGGTTACATCAAACGCGGTTACCGTCTTACCGCACTCATGTGGCAACTTTTTGTTAACCAGAACACCTAGTTCACCCATGTACTGCGCAAGAATGCTGTGATGTTCGTTTTTATCTGTGCGACAGTAGTCGAAATCACTGCGGTGAATATAATGATTATTGGGAAATTCTATGAGACCATCTGAAGTAATCCAGTGCTTTCTTAGCTGACGCTCCTTATCGTTAATAGGATAGTGATATTCGGTTCGGTTGGATCCCAGGGTGTCTCCGCTGATTGGCGTATGATCAGGCCAGGATTCGCCTATCAGCCATGAAAGTAATGTGCGCGCATCTGCCGGACGATTGGCAGCGGAGTTGCTGCACATGATTTCGATGATCCGCTCAAGATTCACTCCCGCGCCGGAAGGTGGACGCAGTCTTTCTGCATGTAAAGAGTGAACATGGTTCTTCAGATACTCACAACTGAAATCACTTGCGTCTGCCTGAATATCGGTTCGTATACAGCTCAGCAGGTCTCCTCGCTCAGCCGGATCAAAACCGGTTATCATACAGAGAAGCGTGATGCCGAGCATATAAAGATCGGTGGTAAAGTCGTAAAGAGGCTCACCTATCACAGCGTTGGCGAACTCTCTGGGGCCGTATTCATCAGACACGACCATACCGTCGAAATCTGCTTTACCGTTTTCGTCGGATCGGACAAGCAGGCCCAGGTCAATGATGACGTAGTCATAGCCTGAACCGCGTCTGCGGCGCATGATGTTTTCGGGCTTAATGTCGCGGTGAATTATTCGATGGCTCTGTAAGAACACGAGACCGGCACAAACATCGACCGCCAGCTTCAAAAGTTCGTCATAGGAGGTGATTGGATCAGTCAGCGGTTCCAGCTCCTCCATCAGCAGTATGGCTACGGATGAGGTGTCATTTATCGGGCGTACCTCATAGTCTTTCAGAGACACTATATTTATAGGATGATCGTATTCGTTATCTACACTTTTGAGCGCTTGATATTCGTTTTTAAAGTCGTAATTGGCATTAGGGTTCGGAGGGATGATCTTGAGATATTGGCGAGAGCGGTCGTTTCGGTGCCGTACAGGTAAAGCAAGACCACAGCTTCCTGAGCCGAGCTGCTCCCAGTCATTCACATCCACTTCGTAGGTTCGGAGAAAGCCGGAGTTAATAACCTCGTTGGCTACCGCTTCAATCTCATCCGGAAAAAGATTCCGATTACTGTGCTCATTTAACGCTTTAATAAGGTAGGTTTTAACCTGCGCATCGCCCGGTTCTAACGGTTTGGATCTCGGTTCCGGAATATTCATTGGATAACCGTCATTTCCGTATGATGTTTCGGTGCCCATCGACACCTTAGCGGGATATTCACCGTCCGGGATGGATTCTTGATATTCTGTTCCTAATGATAATTCGAGTAAAGAATTATTATAGTTATTCATAGAAGTGTTCTCCCACAATTTATATAGCAATACACTTTTTACAGAAACCGCGTGCTGAATGCGCAAAAATTCTTCGCAGAATTGAGACTTCTGTGAAAATGCAATTCTGGAAAGAAGCAACAAATATACATCACAATTTTATGACCTTTTCTATGTTTTGTCAATATGTGCAAGTTGTCTTTTTGAGAATTATGTATTATTTATTCCAGTTTGTCTCCGCAACTTTCTATCATGGAAAACTTCAAGTGGAAAACTGTTTTATTTGTGGTGCAAAGTGTGGTCGAATATGTATCGAGTGAATGTCAATACATATGAAAGGATTCGATAAATATGTCAAGAAAAGGCGAAAACATCCGCAAACGCAAGGACGGTCGCTGGGAAGGTCGGTACATCTACAGCCGGGATATAAACGGACGAGCAAATTATCATTCCGTATATGCTCATAGCTACACCGAGGTTAAGAAACTTCTACGAACTGCCGAGAGCACAATCAGTAGCACAAAGATACTATCGGGCAATATTATTACCTTTGGAGATGCCGCAGGTCGCTGGCTCGCCAGATGTGAGCTAAACCTTAAGCGTTCAACGGTCGTAAAATATTCTGAACAGCTAAACAAACACATTTTGCCATCGTTTTCTGATATTCGACTGTCCGCGATGTCAGAGCCGATTATTGCCCAATTCCTCAAAGAAAAAAGCGTAATTCTTTCGTCAAGTTCGCTTCACACCCTGCTTACAATCATAAAATCGATTACAAAATACGCGAGGCAACAAGGCTGGAGCAACGCAAACTATTCCGATCTCTGTTTGCCAACTATGACTGCCCGTAAGCCGGAAACACTTAATGCCGTAGAGCATCATCGTCTGGAGTCATATCTGTTTGATGAAATGGATTTGTCGAAATTAGGCATATATCTGTGTCTATACACGGGATTACGCATAGGAGAACTGTGTTCGCTGCAGTGGGCTGATATAGACCTTGAAAACAATGTCCTTTCCGTTACGTCGACAGTTCAACGGCTTAAAAAGGACGGTTCAGATTTTGCGCAGAAAACAGAGCTGTCCATATCCGAGCCGAAAAGCCGTGCCTCTTTGCGATCCATCCCACTTCCTTCACAGCTTGTCAGTGTAATATCACCGTTCCGTTCATCACCGGACACCTTCGTATTGACCGGTCATGCACGCCCTATGGAACCGAGAACGATGCAGTACAGATTCAAGAAATATGCTCAGGCGCTTGGGCTGTCGTGCTCTAATGTGCACTCGTTAAGACACACCTTTGCCACCCGTTGTATTGAACTTGGATTTGACGCAAAGACACTTAGCGAAATACTGGGGCACGCCCGTGTGGACATCACATTAAACAGATATGTACATTCCTCAAGTGAGCATAAGCGATCGCAGATGGAACTTTTGTACGAAAATAGGGGTCAAAAATCTGGTCGCAGCATAGATTAATGCCGCCAAAATATCAAGCTTCTTGAGTTCCGCTTCACAGAAGTCTCAATTCTGCGAAAATACCGCAGAATAAATTCCGCTGCCGCAGGCGTAATTATGAAACGCCTGCGGCTTTGCTGTTGAAGAAGAGCTCAAGATTCAAGAGTTATAATAACTCTATAATAACTCTATCTGCGTTTCGCTGCAATAGATAAGTCTAAAATAAATCCATAATAACTTTATGGAGGTTAGCACATGGACAAGAGCAACGAAAAGCACTTTGGCTTGAGAGTGGACGGCGATATTCTCGCTAAGTTCAGATATGTGAGCGAATATGAGGGTCGTTCTGCCAACAGCCAGATCATTCAGCTGATGCTGAAATTTATTGCCGAATACGAAAAAGAGCACGGAAAGATTGTTCTTGAAAACAAAGATTGATTAGTTCGGGTCTTTATCAGGATTTCGCTGGACTTCGTAAATCCTTTGCGGTATACCTTTGTGCTGCAAAGGAGGTGCTCTTATGGCACGAATTACGATTGAAGAAATATACCGTGGCGAGAAATACGACGTAATGGGCGCGGTAATGTCCGATTACATGGAACACGGAAAACCAAGCGACTGCGACGAGAAAACATGGCTTGAGCTGCTGATTGTAAAGCACGCAATTGATGCGGCGCACAAAATGGAGCAAGAGGGTGACTCTGTATCGACGATGATCGATAATGGGCCACCCTCGTTTTGCGTGTGAGGAGGGCAACATGACAACGATTAAAAACCTGTACTACGGCAACATCAATCCGAGCGAACGCAGCGTCCGGCGAGGCAGCGAATATGACCGCTTGTTGGCGCTTCTGACGCAGAGCGAGGATACACTGGCAGGGACGCTTACACCGGCCCAGAAAGAGGTTTTTGAGCGGTTTGTGGGCTGCTCAAGCGACCTGAACAGCATTAACGAAGTCACAGCATTCACGCTTGGCTTCAGACTCGGGTTGCAGCTCGCAGCGGAAGCGTTGCTTCCCGTCAAAATTAACACCGAACCGCTAACTGAATAAGCAAGCGCCGCTACATCTCACCGAAACGGATGTGGCGGCGTTTTGCATAGGTCTTCTCTTTCAGGTACCTAAGATAAAGCGCAATCAGGCAGCCAGTCATGTCATCGGCAGCATTGGCGTCATAGTATGGAGCAAATACGTTTTGGAGGAGCATGACATGAAGATAAATAGCGATGCCACCGTGGATTTCGCGGCATATATCCCCACGCTGCGCCGAAGTCCGCATGCGGTTGCAATTCTGAAAGGTGATAGCGGCCATCCCGGATTAACAGGCTTTATGCGGTTTTTCCAGACGGAGTACGGCGTACTGGCAGAAACTTCGCTCTCCGGACTTCCATCGCCTGCCGATACGTGTGCAAGTCCGGTGTTTGGATTCCACATCCATGAGGGAAGACAATGCAGCAGACCCGCGCCGGCACGCAATATTGCAAGCGAGCCATTTGCGGCAGCGATGGGACACTATAACCCAAAAAACTGTGAGCATCCTCATCACGCGGGAGATTTACCTCCTCTTCTGGGGTGTTCGGGCAGAGCATATCAGATGTTTCTCACCGATCGCCTTAAGCTGAACGAAGTGACAGGCAAGACGGTAATAGTACATGCGATGCCTGATGATTTTACTACCCAGCCTTCAGGTGCCTCCGGCGAACGAATTGCCTGTGGGATTATAACCGTAGCTTAAGTAAAGATGCTTGTAATGTCTGCGCGGGAATGATCAACTAAAAATAACTCAAAACGCACGATCGGCAAAATACATCTGAAATATTGGCGGCACAACCGTTGATAATTTGCTGATAACGGAGTATAATATATTCATCACTACCGTTGGAGGCTTATCATGGACTACCTTCCCGTTGCACAGATCGCTGAAAAATGGAATATATCGCCCAGAAGCGTGCGTAACTACTGTGCGGAGGGACGCGTGCCGGGAGCCTTTCTGACCGGCAAGACATGGAATATTCCGGCTGACGCACAGAAACCTGTCCGTTCAAAGCGCAGCGACGCAGCACCGGCAACTCTGCTTGACATACTGAAAGCCGAGAAAGCCGCAAAGCGCACCGGAGGGATATACCATCGGATCCAAATCGACCTGACCTACAACTCGAACCACATGGAGGGCAGCCGCCTGACCCACGATCAGACGCGGTATATCTATGAAACCAACACCATCGGCATCACCGACAGCAGCGTCAATGTGGACGACATCATCGAGACCTCCAATCACTTTCGCTGCGTTGACCTTGTTATCGACAGAGCAAAGGTCGGTCTTTCCGAGCGGTTTATCAAGGAGCTGCATTTCACGCTGAAAAGCGGAGCCAGCGACAGTCGACAGGACTGGTTTGCGGTGGGTGAGTACAAGCGTATGCCCAACGAGGTAGGCGGTCACGCAACAGCAAGCCCGGAAACGGTTGCGCCACGGATGCGCGAGCTGCTGACCGCATACAATGCCATACAAGCGAAGACGCTGGAGGATCTAATTGACTTCCATGTGCGCTTTGAGCGCATACATCCTTTTCAGGACGGCAACGGCAGAGTGGGGCGGCTGATCCTGTTCAAGGAATGCCTGAGATACGGTATTGTACCGTTCATTATCGAGGACGACCTCAAGCTGTTCTACTACCGTGGGCTTAACGAATGGGACAGCGAGAGAGGCTTCCTGACCGATACGATTCTGACTGCACAGGACAGATTCAAGGAATATCTAGATTATTTCAGAATTAAATACTGAACAGAGAAAAAACACCACCGGACAGCGCGTCCACAAAACCCGCGCCATCCGGTGGTGCTTCATTTTTTCTCCTATGTAAAATCCCCGCCATCCCCGCAAAGCTCACGCAGCCTGCGCAGTGCGGTTTCCTTTGCCTTGAATATACCGTCCGGGCAAAAGCAATCTTACTATGGAGGAAGCCGCAGCCTACTTCGGCATCGGTCAGAACAAGCTGCGGGAGTTGACCAGCGACGAAAACTGCAAGTTCGTGCTGTGGGTCGGTACCAAGCGCCGCATCAAGCGATGTCTGTTTGAAAAGTATCTTGAGCAGGCGTACTCTATCTAAACAGACAAATATAGCGGTGGATAAACGAGCCTTGATGTGATAGAATAGGTTTGTCAAATCAAGGCTCTTTCCATCGTGGAAAGGAGTTTTAGAATGTCCGGAAAGAGAAAAGACAACAAGGGACGTATTCTTCGGACGGGCGAGAGCCAGCGAAAAGACCTGACTTATCAATATCGCTATGCCAATGCTTCCGGCAAGCGGTGCACTGTCTATGCACGCACCCTTGAAGAACTGCGACAGAAAGAGGATGCGATAAACGATGTGGTTTCCTGCGGCGGTGATTATTCCGAGGGAAGCATTTCCGTTATCGAATTGCTGGAGCGCTACATTGCTCTCAAGCAGGGCGTGAGGTACGCCACCAGAAAGGGTTACAACTTCGTTCTGAATATAGTTCTGAAGGAAGATTTCGGTCGTCGGAAAATCAGGGATGTCAGAACATCCGATGCCAAGCTGTGGCTGATGAAGCTGCAGCGGGACGGCAGAGGATACAGCACGATAACCAGTGTCCGCGGCGTTGTAAAACCGGCCTTTCAGATGGCGTACGAGGATGATATCCTGCGCAAGAATCCCTTTGACTTCCGTTTGAATGATGTGGTCAAGAACGACAGTAAGACGCGAGCGGCTCTTACGCCCGATCAGATAGAAGCGTTCATGGGTTTTGTCAGAGAGGACGAGCGGTTCAGCCGGTACTACGATGATTTCCTTGTTCTGCTGGAGACAGGGATGCGTGTCAGCGAGCTGTGCGGACTGACCATGGCACAACTGGATTTTGACAACCGCAGAATCCGTGTGGATCATCAGCTGGAGCGCAGGCTGGACGGTACATACTACATCGAGAAAACCAAGACGGAAAGCGGATGCCGCTATATCCCCATGACCGAGAATGTGTACCGCAGCCTGAAGAACATCATCGAGCACAGACCAACGCCCACCAGAGAATGGCTCATTGACAGCTACACTGGATTTCTTCTGCTGGACAGAGAGGGCAAGCCCTGCGTGGCGATGCACATCCAGCACCGGATGCAGCGGGCAATGAAAAAATACCGGGAGAAGCATCCGGAAAATCCGCTGCCAACCATCACTCCCCACGTGCTGCGACACACCTTCTGCACCGGTATGGCCAACGCAGGAATGGACATCAAGAGCCTGCAGTATCTGATGGGGCACTCCGACGCTGGGGTGACGATGAATGTCTATACTCACGCAACCTACGCTCATGCGGAGGAATCCATGAAGAAAATCGTGCCGCTTCATCCCTCAAAAAGCGAGAGAAAGTCAGGATAAATCCCATATCAGATTTACACCAGAATTTACACCATTTGCCCGTAAACACATAATAACCTGCGTGGACTTACGAGGGCTGGACCACACAAAATCTGTATATAATGCAATAAATAATAACTTATGTGAGGTTATAAAATATGAAAAACGTCATGTTCGTCTGCCACGGCAACATCTGCCGCTCGCCCATGGGCGAATACATATTAAAGCACCTTGTAAGAGAGCGCGGGCTGGAAGATGAATTCGGACTCATCGCCTCCGCGGCTATCAGCGACGAGGAGCGCGGCAATCCGGTCTATCCGCCTGCTCAGCGCAAGCTGGAGCGGATGGGTATTGACGCGCCGCCCCGCCGGGCCCGGAAAATAACTGCCGACGACTACAGCCGCTATGACCTGATCCTCTGCATGGAAGGCTACCATGTGTCCGCGGTAAAGCGGATATGCGGCGGCGACCCGGACAACAAGGTCATGCTTCTGCTGGATGTCACAGACCAGCCGGGCACCATCGCCGATCCGTGGTATACCGACGATTTTGACACAGCTTACGACCAGATCAAATACGGCTGTGAGGCGATTCTGCGCCGATTCGGATACTGAAAAAACAACAGCGGGGCCGCCGTCGTGAAGACGTGGGCTCCGCTGTTTTGCGTGAGAAATTGGGTTTTGATGCAGGCAAACCCATAACAAACCATAATAATACGAGAGGTTATTACAAAATAGAGGGCCAATGAAGCCGATCCCTCAATGAAAATCCATGTTATCCGAGGAAACCACGAATCTCCTCGCTGATGCGCTGATATTCGTAGTCGTGGACATAGTGCGGGCAGTCAAGCTCGACCAGACGTCCGTTTTCCACATCGCGGATGAAGTCGGCCTGATAACCGAGCCATAGGTCGCCGTCCATGGCTGTGCCCTGACCGTTGGAGCAGAACAGCAGCATGGGCAGCTGGGAAACCGCGCTTTCCCCCACCCTTGCGGCGTTCAGCCGAACCGACTCCATTTCGGCAAGCATCGTGGAGGTGGAGGTGCGGCTGTAGAAAACCGCCCGGTAAATGGTTTTTTCCTCCTCGGTCAGGGTGCCGTGCCGGATGGCGTCGCTTTCGGCGACACCGGGCAGCAGCCGGGTAATGCCGATTCGGGCGCCGAGCTGTCCTATGCGCATCATAAACATATTGATAGGATACTCCTCATAAACCGAGGGGACTGCCATGTCGAGGCCGATGATGGCGCTGACCTCCGAGGGGTACTTCTGCGCCCAGTACAGCGCTTCAATGCCGGACATGGAGTGAGGGCACAGGACATAGGGGCCTTCTATTTCCGCGGCGGAAAGAGCGGCCCGTGTGTGCTCGAGCATGGTGTCGATGTCCCGCTCGGCGTCGGTCACATCGCTGAAACCGTAGCCGAATTTCTCAACAACGGCTATGCGGTAGTCGTCGCTGAGCAGAGAGTAGAGGGAACGGAAATCGAGGATCGGGGAGCAGGTGCCGCCGCCAGAAAGAAACACCAGCGTCTTTTCCCCTTCCCCCTCGGAGTAAACGCTCATTTTCGCGCCGTCCACCTCCACCAGCTGGCCGAGCGGCTCCAGCAGAGGCTTTTCCTGATTCAGCTTTACGGTGTGGTTGAGAAAGCAGGCCAGCACAAGCAGCGCGACAGCGGAAATGGAAATGCCAATAATGATAAATGCTTTTTTCACAGCAAAGCCTCCCTGAGGTATTTGTAACAATAAACTACTAATTTAGGAATAGTACGGATTATAAAACAAGAATCTGCTTTTGTCAATAGCGGCGGAGATATTGATACGCAGGAAAAAACGTCGGGGCAGGCCTCTGTACGCAAAAGAGACCACAGACATCGGCCTGCGGTCTCTCGTGGAAATTCGATATTGTCAGGCGAGGGAAATGCCGAACAGCGCCGAGGCGTTTTCGGCGGCCGCGCGGCGGATGTTGTCCGGGTCGGCGGCGCGGGCTTCGGCTATCTTCTCGGCCACCAGCGCGATCATGGGCGATACGCAGCGCTCGCCGCGGTGAGGAACCGGAGCCATATAGGGGCAGTCGGTTTCCAGCAGCAGACGGTCAATGGGTGTGTTGGCCGCAACCTCCACCGGCTGCCGGGCATTCTTGAAGGTCACCGAGCCGCCAAGACCGATGTGCAGTCCAAGGCGCACCGATTCCTCCATCAGCTCCACGCTGCCGGAAAAGCAGTGCATCACACCCTTGAGGGGAGCAAAGCGGCGGAGAATGTCGTACATATCGCCGTGAGCCTCGCGGTCGTGAAGGATGACCGGCTTGCCCAGCTCGGCGGCAATGGTCAGCTGCCGCTCGAGCACCGCCTTCTGAATGTCCCGGGGAGAGAAATCATAGTGATAATCAAGGCCTATCTCTCCTACCGCCACGCATTTTGGGTGGCTGAGCAGCTGACGGATGCGTGCCTCGGCGGCGTCGCTCCAGTGCTGAGCCTCATGAGGATGGAAGCCGGCGGCAAACCACACGTGGCTGTGCCGCTCGGCAAGAGCCATGGAAAGCTCCGCCGACTCAAGGTCGCTGGCGCAGTTGACCACCCAGTGAACGCCGTTTTCCGGCAGCGAGGCGAGAACCTCGTCCCGGTCGGCCGCAAAGCGTTCGGAGTCGTAGTGGGCGTGGCTGTCGAATATAGGATAGCTCATGGCTGTATGTTCCTTTCCGAAATGTTTGTCCGGGTCAATGATACCACAATCCGCGGAAAACCGCAACGAGGAAAGCCGGCGGAGGGGCGTAAAAATACCCGCCCCGGGAAAGGTCGTTCCACGGGGCAGGTATATATAATGTATATAAGAGAAATCAGCTCTTCATCTTCCGGCGGAATACCACAGCGGCGAGGGCGAAGAGTACCGCGGCGTAGCCCAGAACCCATGCCAGCTCGGCGGGCAGAGCGGAAAAGTCGCCTTCAATGGCCGCCTTGGCCGCGTTTACCGCGTGGGCAAAGGGAAGCAGCTCGCAGATTTTCTTGAAGGTGCCGCCCATGAGATCAAGAGGGAACCATGTTCCGCTGAGCAGAGCGCACACATTGATTATCAGCGAGGAAATGCCGCCCACAGCGGAGGGAGTTGGGAAAATCGTGCCCAGCAGAAGTCCGATGGAGATGAACAGCAGCGCGGGTGCCAGCAGCACCGCCACGCACAGCAGCAGATTCCAGCTGGGCTTCAGACCGAACAGCATAGCGTAGCCGAGACACACCACCGACTGCACCGCCGCGATGGGCAGAGCGGGCAGTGTGTAGCCGAAAATATAATCGGAAGCCCGGAGGGGCGAGGCGAACATTCTCATAAGGAAGGAGCTGGAACGGTCGCCGGTGACCAGAGTGCCGAGGAAGATCAGCAGGAAGGACTGGCCGAACACCGCCATAGCCGGAGCAAATGCCCGGACTCCGAAAACATCGCCGGGCATTTCCGGCAGACTGCGGGTCAGCAGGGACATCATGGTTATGAGAACCACCGGGAAGCCTATGCCGAAGGCGAAGCTGAGGGGGTCGCGCCACATTTCCTTGGAACAGCGCTTTGCAAAGGTAAGAGTCTTCATCTGCTTTCGGCCTCCTCTCCATCGGTCAGCTCGAGGAAGGCGTCCTCGAGAGTGTCCTTGCCGGTCTGGGATTTGATCTCGTCGGCGGTGCCGAGGGCGATCAGCTTGCCGGCGCTCATTATGCCGATGCGGTCGGCCAGAGACTCGGCCTCCTCAAGATAGTGGGTGGTGAGGATTATGGTCATCTTTCCTTTGAGCTGTTCAATGTGCTTCCACAGCTCCCGCCGGGCGCGCACATCAAGGCCGAGAGTGGGCTCGTCAAGGAAGAGGATCTTCGGCTCGGAAATGAGGGCCATGGCGATGCCCAGCCTGCGCTGCATACCGCCGGAAAGGGATTTTGCCCGGTCGGAGGCACGGTCAGTGAGGTCGAAGGCCTCCATCATCTCAGCGGCCTTGTCCTTGGCCGCCTTGCCCTTGAAGCCGTATACCTCGGCAATAAACTCAAGATTTTCTTTAACGGAGAGCTTGCCGGCCACGGCTGTCTCCTGAGGGGAAACGTTGATTATCTGCTTGACCTCAAGGGTCTGGGAGGAAACGCTCTTGCCCATGAGCAAAGCGTCTCCCTCGCTGGGGGAAAGCAGTCCGCACAGCATACGGATAGTGGTGGTTTTGCCGGCGCCGTTCTGGCCCAGCAGGGCGAAAAGCCCGCCTTCGTTGATGGTAAGGTCGAGGTTGTCCACCGCCCTGCGCCTACCAAAGCAGCGGGTCAGGCCGGTGATGCGGATGGCGTCCATAGTTTTTCTCCTTTATAATGCGGTATTCTTACTCTTCTTCGTTTTCCTCGGAGGAATCTTCGTCGGAGTCGCCCAGAAGCATACTGGTGATGTGAGCCAGTGTGTCGCTTCGCACAATGGCAAGGCCGCGCTTGACATCGCCCAGCAGAAGAACGGTGTCGCCGGGCTCCATGCCGAACAGATCGCGGGCCTCCTTTGGAATGACTATCTGGCCCTTGTCGCCGATTTTCGCAGTCCAGGCGTATTTTCCTTTCGGTGGCTTTTTACCCTTCAAAATATCACTTCCTTCAGAAAAGTATGATTTGTGGGAAATGTTGCTTTGCTGAGGAAAGTATAACATAAACCGGACGACTTGTCAACATAATCTTTTTACAGTAATCCGAATTGCCTTAGAAGCAGTAATACAAAGCGTGGATATTACAAATCGGATTAAAAATCGGCGCATTACGAATCCAAATCCAAGGTTATATCTTGCATTTTACACGGATTTATCAGCTTTTCTTAACTCAGATTTTACAAAAGAATAACTCGAAATTTGTTGACTTTGATGTTCCAGATGATATCATTATACTGTACTTGTAATAAAGTGCATATCATGGGTATATACGCGCCTGCGATTCAGGCGACAAGGAGGGCTAAACTTGGACAGCATAACCCTTACCCAGTTTTTCCAGATGCTTCTGCAGTACCCCGCGCTCATAATCACCACAATACTGACGCTGGGTGTTATTCTGGTAAACGGCTGGACTGACGCGCCCAACGCTATTGCCACCAGTGTTTCCACCCGTGCCATCAAGCCGGGCAGCGCTATCCTGATGGCTGCGGTCTGTGACCTGCTGGGCGTGCTTGTGATGACGGCAATCAACGGACAGGTCGCCACCACGGTGTTCAACATGGTGGACTTCGGCGGCAATTCCAAAGACGCGCTTGTGGCTATGTGCGCCGCTCTTGTGGCCATCGTCACCTGGGCTACCGCCGCGTGGTGGTTCGGAATCCCCACCAGTGAGAGCCACGCGCTCATTGCCGGCATTTCCGGCGCGGCCATCGCCGTGCACGGCGGCTTCGGCGGCATAAACGGCGACCAGTGGATCAAGGTTATCTACGGCCTTGTCCTTTCCACCATTCTCGGCTTCGGAATGGGCTTCATCTGCACCAAGATAACCGAGGCCATCTGCCGCAATATGGACAGACGCAAGACCGACAGATTCTTCCAGAAGGCTCAGATAGCCGGCGCGGCCTCCATGGCCTTCATGCACGGCGCTCAGGACGGCCAGAAGTTCATTGGCGTTTTCATGCTGGGAATGTTCCTTGTGCAGGGTCAGGTGGACGGCGGCACCGTCGCCGCTCCCCTGTGGCTGATGGTGCTGTGCGCGGGCGTTATGGGTCTGGGTACCTCCATCGGCGGCTACCGCATCATCAAGGCCGTGGGCATGGACATGGTCAAGCTGGAGAAATATCAGGGCTTCTCGGCGGATATCGCCGGCGCGGGCTGCCTGCTCATCTCCACCCTCACCGGACTGCCCGTTTCCACCACTCACACCAAAACCACCGCCATCATGGGCGTCGGCGCTTCCAAGAACATCAAGCGGGTCAACTGGAGCGTGGTCAAGGAAATGGTGCTCACCTGGGTGCTTACCTTCCCGGGATGCGGACTGCTGGGCTTCCTCATGGCCAAGCTGTTCATGTGGATATTCTAAGAGATAACTCAGAGAAAACCGCCAGAAAAACAAATTATATTATTGTATAATATCAGGAGGGCATCATGGCCAAGAAAGAAAGCTACAGCTATTTTGGTTTCTTCAAAGGAATGATCGAACTGGCCTGCGAGGCCGCCCGTGAGCTGGACGAGCTTGCCGGAGGCTTTGACCGGGATCAGCTTGCCAAGCGCAGCCGCAGTCTGCGTGACATCGAGCACAAGGCCGATTCTCTCAAGCACCAGATGCTTGAGCAGCTGCTCAGAGAGTTCCTTCCTCCCATCGACCGCGAGGACATCATGCTCATGTCCAGCCGTCTGGACGATATCGTGGACGCCATCGACGATGTTGCCCACAGCCTGCAGATGTTCGACATCTCCGAGTGCCGCCCCGAGGTCAAGGAGTTTACCTCTGTCATCCTCAAGGGCTGCGACCGTCTGAGCGTTGTCATTGACGAGTTTGAAAACTACAAGAAGAAGGCCGAGTCCCTGCGTGCCGGCGTTATCGAGGTCAACAGCTACGAGGGCGAAGGAGACAAGCTGTACACCGAGGCTATACATAAGCTGTTCACCGACGGAACCGACGCTGTTCAGGTCGTCGCCTGGAAGGCCATCTTTGATTATCTTGAGGCCTGCTGTGACGCCTGCGAGCACGTTGCCGATCAGGTGGACACCGTGCTGATGAAGAATTATTAAGGCAACACCGCACAATTCCCGTTTTAGAACTTAAGCACGATCTTGCTTGCATCTTTTCCGTCATACTTCACAAAAATGCTCACCAATACACAAAGTATTGGTTCCGCTTTTTGTATCGTCTGACAAAAAATCTGAC
>JAZSQO010000080.1:0-12248 GCA_045538015.1 Acutalibacteraceae bacterium
CCAGCAGAGTGGCGGTGGTGGTGCCGTCGCCGGCAACATCGTTGGTCTTGGTGGCAACTTCCTTGACCATCTGGGCGCCCATGTTCTCAAAGGGATCGTCCAGCTCGATTTCCTTGGCGATGGTCACGCCGTCGTTGGTGATGAGGGGAGCGCCGAACTTCTTGTCAAGAACAACATTTCTGCCCTTGGGGCCGAGGGTGATCTTGACGGTATCGGCCAGCTGGTCGATGCCGGACTGAAGGGCCTTGCGGGCTTCCGCGCCGTAAAGGATCTGTTTAGCCATAATATATAAGCCTCCGTTAATTAGTTATAATAATTATTCAACAACAGCGAGGATGTCGTTCTGGCGGACGATGTTGTATTCCTCGCCGTCCACCTTGACCTCGGTGCCGGCGTACTTGCTGGTGATGACCTTGTCACCGACCTTGACGGTCATGGTGATCTCCTTGCCGTCCACCATGCCGCCGGGGCCGACAGCGATGACTTCGGCGATCTGGGGCTTTTCCTTGGCGGCGGCGGTGAGGATGATGCCGCTGGCGGTGGTTTCCTCAGCCTCGCACAGACGGACGACCACGCGGTCGAACAACGGTTTGATAGTCATGATTATAGCCTCCTATATAAAAAATTAGCTTTTCATGTCGTTAGCACTCGACGCCCGCGAGTGCTAAATTTATTCTAACCATTTTCTGTAAAAAATCAATAGGCAAAATGCAAAAATACATTGCTTCACAAATATTTAACATTGTGACTACCGTGACACAGCCGCCCGTTATTGACATCTAATGCCAGTTTTGTTAATATTATAATGTATATTTGTGTGTATTATAACGATTAACGCATAAATCGAATCACCCTGCATCCCTTTCGGCCGACCGCCGAATTCCACAAAACAGGAGACTGCCTTATGAACACAGAAAAAGCCCTTGATATCTTCAGAAACTTTGCTGTTGACGACGAGATAATCGACATTCGTCCCTTGGGCGACGGCCACATCAACGAGACCTATCTCGTCACCTGCGCCGGCAGCAAGTACACCCTCCAGCAGCTCAACCACAAGGTGTTCACCGAGCCGGAGCACGTCATGCACAACATCCGTATGGTCACCGAGCATCTGGCCGCCAAGATCAGAAAGGCCGGCGGCGATCCCATGCGCGAGACTCTCAACATCATCCGCACAAAGGACGGCAACACCCATTACTTCGACGGTCAGTCCGGCTTCTACCGGGTCTTTACCTTTGTGGACGGCGCCCGCTCCTATCCCAAGGTGGAGCAGCCGGTGCACTTCTACAACGCCGCCCGGGCCTTCGGCAAGTTCCAGAATATGCTGGCCGATTTCCCCGCCACCGAATTATATGAGACCATACCCAACTTTCATAACACCGTTTCCCGCTATTACGACCTGCTCAAGGCCGTGGGCAACGACACCGAGCACCGCCGGGAGCTGGTGGAGGAGGAGATCGAGTTCGTCATCTCCCGCCGCCACAAGTGCGGCATGATCCTCAAGGCCATTGCCGACGGCAACGTGCCCATGAGAGTTACCCACAACGACACCAAGTACGACAACATCCTCATTGACGACCAGACCGGCGAGGGCATCTGCATCATCGATCTGGACACCGTCATGCCCGGTTCCATGCTGTATGACTACGGCGATTCCCTCCGCTTCGGCACCAACGCCGGCGCCGAGGACGAGCAGGATCTGAGCAAGGTCTACTGCGACCTTGAGCTGTTCGAGGCCTTCACCAAGGGCTACCTTGAGGTACTGGGACGCAACCTCACCCTCCGGGAGATCGAGCTCATGCCCATGGCCGGCCAGATCATCACCCTTGAGTGCGGAATGCGCTTCCTCACCGACTTCCTCAACGGCGACACCTACTTCAAGACCCACCGGCCCAACCACAATCTCGACCGTGCCCGCGCCCAGTTCAAGCTGGTGGAGGACATGGAGCAGCGCTATGACGAGATGATGGCCATAGTCAATAAATATAAGGAGATCTACTGCAAATGATAAAGCCCGTACTTGACCACGACTTTATTCCCGCCCGGGTGTGGAACGACGAGTTCCTCAAGACCGCCACAAAGCCCTTCTGCATGGCTGTGGAGCGTGAGGACGGACTTGTGCTGAGAATCGACACCTTCCTCGGCGAGGACAAGGAAAAGAACAACTTTTTCGTAGAGCGCAAGATAAAGACCATGCTCTGGGCCGCCGGCGGCTGGAAGGTCATGCTGGCCGGTGACCACGAGGTATACGAATACATAAAGGCAGCCTACAGCGCCGACGGCCTGCGCGCCTTTGACGTTGACTTCTGGAGCACCGTTTACCAGAGAGATTTCGAGGTGGAGGAGCGGGACTTTGATTCCATCCCCCAGACCTCGGCCAATCCCCTGCCCATCGGCCGCCATCTGGACGGCTGCCGTGTCGGCTTTGACGCCGGCGGAAGCGACATCAAGGTCACCAGCGTTGTGGACGGCGAGGTGGTCTTCTCTCAGGAGATCGTCTGGCTGCCCAAGGTCAACTCGGACATCAGCTATCATTATAAATATGTAAAGGAGGCCATCGAGCTGGCCGCCTCCAAAATGCCCCGCTGCGACGCTGTCGGCGTCAGCTCCGCCGGCGTTATCGTAAAGAGCCGCCCCATGCAGTGCTCGCTGTTCATGGCCGTGCCCAAGGATACCCTTGAGCAGAAGGAGATGTTCCGCAACATCTACCTCGAGACCGGCAAGCAGCTGGGCATTCCCATGGTAGTTGCCAACGACGGCGACATCGCCGCCCTTGCCGCCTCCATGGCTCTTGACAAGAATGCCGTTCTGGGCATCGCCATGGGCACCAGCGAGGCCGGCGGATATGTTGACCGGGACGGCCATGTCACCGGCTGGCAGAACGAGCTGGCCTTCGCTCCCGTCGACTACAACACCGACGCCGAGCGGGACGACTGGTCCATGGACTTCGGCGTGGGCGCCAGCTACTTCTCCCAGTACGCGGTCATCCGTCTGGCTCCCAAGGCGGGCATCGACCTTGCCGAGGAGCTGACTCCCGCCGAAAAGCTCAAGGCGGTGCAGGAGCTGCTGGAGCAGGGTCACAAGGGCGCCGAGCAGATCTTTGAGAGCATCGGCACCTACTTCGGCTACGCCATTGCCAACTACGCTCTGTTCTACGACATCGACCACCTGCAGATCTCCGGCCGCGTCACCTCCGGCCGTGCCGGCGGCATCATCATCGACAAGGCCCGCGAGGTTCTTGCCGCCGAGTATCCCGAGCTCAACGAGAAGATCAATCTCTTCCTGCCCGGAGAGTACGGGCGCCGCATCGGTCAGGCCGTTGCCGCCGCCAGCCTGGTCAGCCTGAACTAATTATTGAAAGGATAGAACACCATGATTCTCAAAAATCTTACCATAGACGGTTCCCTGCGGGATATTTACATCGAGGACGGCAAGATCCTCCGCGTCGCTCCCCATGACCCCTCCGCCGAGGGCGAGGACATGGGCGGCGCCGTCGCCATTCCCGGCCTTGTTGACATCCACACCCACGGCTGCACCGGCCACGACACCATGGACGCCGAGTTTGCCGAGATGTGTATGTTCCTTGCCAAGAACGGCACCACCTCCTGGTGTCCCACCACCATGACCATGGACATCGACTCCATCCGACGCACCATGACCGCCGACACCGACTGCCCCGGCGCCAACATCCTTGGCTTCCACATGGAAGGCCCCTACATCTCTCCCAAGTTCAAGGGCGCCCAGAACGAGAAGTTCATCAAGGCTCCGGACATTGAGGAGTTTGAGTCCCTGCCCAATGTGAAGATCGTCACTCTGGCTCCCGAGCTGGAGGGCAGCATGGAGTTCATCTCCCGCTGCAAGACCGCCGTTTCCATCGGCCACACCGCCGCCGACTACGACACCTGCATCGAGGCCATCGAGGCCGGCGCGGTCTGCCTGACCCACACCTTCAACGCCATGCCTCCCATCCATCACCGCAATCCCGGCCCCATCGGAGCCGCCTCCGAGCGCCAGATCTACGCGCAGGTCATCTCCGACGGCCTGCATCTGCACAAGGCGGCCGTTCTGATGCTCTACAAGCTGTTCGGCCCGGAACGCATGGTGCTCATCAGCGACAGCATGAGAGCCACCGGCCTTTCCGACGGTGAATATGAGTTCGGCGGCCAGCCCATTATGGTCACCGACGGCGTTGCCCGCACCATGGACGGCGCCATCGCCGGCTCCACCTCCACTCTGTGGCAGTGCGTCAATGTGGCCACCGAGTTCGGCATTCCCTTCGAGGATGCCGTGCGCATGGCCACCGCCACTCCCGCCGAGCTTATCGGTGCCGACTCCAAGGGCCGCCTCAACGCCGGCTTTGACGCCGACCTGCTCATCCTCAACGACGACCGCTCCATCAGCAAGGTCATGATCGGCGGCCAGTTCATCGACTAATTCATAAAAAGGCGGTCATAAGAATGTTCAAAAAAGCCATAATCAAGCCCCTGTGCTGTGTCCTATCCCTTCTCTGTCTGTGCGGACTTTCCGCCTGCGGCAAGGAAGAGGAGCCCTCCGGCGGTGAATTCAGCAGCTCGCCTTCCGTAACCGTTGCGGAGCCCACCGGCACCGGCTTTACCGTCAACCACGCCGTGGAGGCCGGCTTCGGTCTCGGTTCGGACACGCTGGACGACATCCGGGTGCGCTACGGCGAGCCCCTCGAGGTGAAAACCGAGGAATACACCGCTCTGACCATCATCACGGCAACCTATTCCTTCGGCGAGTTCGTGTTCAACGGCACCAACGGCGGCACTCCCCTGCTGACCAGCGTTGATATACGCTCCCAGCTTGCCGCTCCCTTTGGCATCAATTTCGGTGACAAAGCGGAAAATGCCCTTGAGAAGATATACACCGGCAGCGCCGCCATGCTCAGCGGCAACTACGAACAAAACCTCACCTTCTACGGCGACGGCTACACCGCTCCCACCGGCAAGTTTGAGTGGCTGACCGCGGAGTTCGTAACCACCGCCAGCACCGCCCGCTATGCCGCGGAGTATGTTGCCGCCGGCTACGGCGACGGCATGAACGCCAAGCTGACCATCTACTTCAACACCGACGGTCAGATGGTGTATTACACTCTGCTTTATATCAAGGCTTAACATTCTCCCGCCCGGCCTGCGAAAAAGCAGCGCCGGGCGGGCTGCACTTATCATCTGAAAGGGGAATTTCCAATGCTGTTCGGCAAAAAATTAAAGGCTCCCGCTCTCTCCTTCAAATATTATCCCGACCCGCTGGGGCAGGGCGATTTCAAGAACGACCAGAGAGTGAAATGTGACTGCTGCGGCAAAAAGACCGACATCTACTACGACGGCCCCTTCTACGCCGAGGAGGATGTGGAGTATCTCTGCCCCCAGTGCATCGCCAGCGGCAAGGCCGCCGAAAAGCTCGAAGGGGAGTTTGTGGACATCGGCTGCTGTGATTCAGTGGACGATCCCGAGGCTCAAGAGGAGCTGGCCTGCCGCACTCCCAGCTACCACGGCTGGCAGCAGGAGCAATGGCTGACCTGCTGCGGCGATTACTGCGCCTTCATCGCCTATGTGGGCTGGAAGGAACTTGAGGAAATGGGACTTGCCGAGGAGATCTGCCAGACCTACAACGAGGATGAGTGCATGATCGACCTTGAAACAGTGAAGGAAAATCTGTTCAACGGCGGCAGTCTGCAGGGCTACCTTTTCCGCTGCCTGCACTGCGGAAAGCACCACCTCTATGTTGACGCCGACTGATATTTAGCCATAAGCAAAACCGGAGCGTTTTCTCGGACGCTCCGGTTTTTTCGCTTTCTCCACTTGACAACGGCACTTTCCGGTCTAAAATGGTATATTGGTTTTAACGATTCAAGGAACGAGGTGAGCATATGAAAAACATCCGACCGGCCGAGAAAAAAGACGCCGGACGCATCGCGGAGATCATCGTCTTCAACTACCGGCTCAATTTTTATCCCATCTTCCGCTGCGATGAATTTTACTTCGGCGAGCTGAATGTAGCCGCGCTGACGGAGGAATATTCCTCCCCGCCCATCCTTGAGAGCACCTTTGTTTACGACGACGGCGCGGTAAAGGGCGTTGTTCAGCTGGACGGCAGCGAGGTGAAGCGGCTGTTTGTGGAGCCGGTTCTTCATGGAGAAGGCATCGGGGCGGAGCTGCTGGCCTTTGCCGTTGAGCGCAAGGGCGCCGACCACCTCTGGGCGCTGGAGAAAAACACCCGGGCCATTAAATTCTACCGGCGAAACGGCTTCACGCTGACCGAGGAAAAGAAGCTCGAGGAAGACACCGACGAATATCTTGTAAAGCTGATAAAATAAATCGACACCGCCGAAGGAGCGCGTTTCCGTGCCCTTCGGCGGTGTTTTATTCTGCTGTTTATCCGTCGTTTTCCAGAGGGAAGGTCACCTGCCAGCGGCCGTCGATGGCCGTGTCGCACAGCCAGAAGTCGCCGTTCAGCCGGCAGCTTCCCAGTTCCTCAGGAGCAATATCCACGATATACTCCTGATAGAAGCATTCGTGCCCCTGAAACACCTGCCAGTCGGTCGCGCGGGTCACCACTTCTCCGCCCCAGAATTCATAGCATTCCATGGGTATCTCCTCGCCGCTCTCGCTCAGCAGGGAGAGAAAGCCGTGGTTGTCGTAGTACCACTTGCCGTCCCGATGCCGGTCAAAGCGGGTCTGGATGTGCAGCAGGCCGTCGATGTAGCCCATGGCGGTTATCTGGGCACCGTCGCCGGGAGTGTACACTCCGCCCTCCACCGGGGCGAGAAAACGGAGAGATCCCGGATATTCTCCGTTGGAGCCGGTGCCTCTTATCAGCTCCGGGGAAACGCTCTGAGCGGCCGCGTTCTCTTCAGCCAAGGTCAGGTCTACGGGCAGTTCTCCGCTGACGACCTCCTTGCCGCTGAGCAGCGTGCGCACCGAGAAGGTGATCTTGCCGCCCCTTATCCTTTCACCCTCATTCATATTCTCCATGTGGATGAGAAAGACCGCTTTCCCCGTGCTTTCGTCGTAGTTCACCAGCTCGCAGCAGGCGGCGCAGTCAAAGGCGCGGTTTATGTCGTAGCTGTCGTACAAATCGATGGTGCCGTCGATGCGGCTGCCCTCCATGTCCTCCACGGAAATGTAGATGTAGGCCTCGTCTCCACGGAGGTCGGCGGAGATGACCTCCATCCGTATGCCCTCATCCTCGCAGGACATATTGACCGGCTTGAGGGTCTGGGCCACCGAGGGCGAAAGGGCGTAAAGCAGCTGATAGGCTCCGTCCACATCCGCCGCGGCCATGGCCGAAAGGGAGGCGGCAAAGGCCAGCGTCAGCGCCGCCGCTATGGCAAGGATCACCTTGCCCGGGCTTCGTTTTCCGCGTGGAAGCACTTTGTCCGCTTCAGCAACAAGCCTTTCGTCCATCATGCCGATGGCGTCCACAATTATATCAGTTTTCATCAAAAACACCTTCCTTTTCCAGTTTTGAGCGGAGCTTGTTCCTCTCGCGGAAAAGCATGGATTTGACCTTGCTCACGCTGAAGTCAAAGCGGCGGGCGATGTCCTCCACGGAGTCAAAATACCAGTAGCGGCGCACAAACACCAGCCGCTCCGCCTCGGGCAGGGCGGCGGCAAAGTCGTTTATAAGCCCGGCAAGCTCCTTTGCCTCCACTCGGCTCTCCACCGTTTCCCTTCCGGGAACGCACTCGGACAGCTCCTCATACACCAGAGTGGTCTGGCCGCCTCCACGCTTCTGCGTCCGGGCATCCCGCCATTTCTTCAGGCACACGCATCGGGTCAGCCTGCCGAGAAAGGCGGGCAGCACCTCGGGAGACTGAGGCGGTATGCTGTTCCACGCGTTCATGCAGGCGTCGCTGACGCTCTCCTCGGCGTCCTCGTCGCTGTCAAGGATGTTTCGGGCGATGGACAGACAGAAGCGGCCATACTTGCGCTGGGTCTCCTCTATCGCCCGCTCATCCCGCCGGTTGTAGAGGGCGATTATTTCTCTGTCCTCCATGGCTTCCCCTCCTTTGCTTGTGTGATTTCCCAAAGAGCTCTTTACCCTGTATGTACCGATTTTTTGTCTTTGGTTGCGTAAAATCCGGTTTTTTCCAAAAAACATCCCGCCGAACAGATTTTGTCGGCGGGATGTTCTGCTCATCTGGATATCTCGCTGATGAAAAAGTCGTTCAGCGGGCGCCAGTCTTTTCTTTCTTCCTTCGGCGTGGCGGACATATAGCCGTCGATCTCGGCTATGGTGCTGCTGAGATAGCTGTCCAGCTCAGGGATATGGGAAATGAGCATTCCCTCGGGGCCGTTGAGCTTCAGCTCAAGAAGATGATCCAGCATTCCCCGCAGGCTGTCCGGCAGCACCGCGGCGGTCAGCTTTTCAAACAGCACCGGCGGCGCCGTCTGTCTTTCCATTATCCACAGGCAGGCCAGCACCGGCCGGAGGGCATAGAAATACTTTTTGGGCTTGACCTCGTCGCCGGAAAGCTGCTCTTTTATGGTCCGCCGCGCGGTGTTGACATAGTGATAGAGCATATTCTTCCGCGAGAAATACTCCTCAAGCAAAGGCCGCATCCGCTCGGCGCCCTCCGCTTTCAGATAAACGATGGGCGAGTTCATCCACTCGTACAGCGTGGGGTTTGATTTCATAAGCAGGCGAAGGGTCTTATTAAGATCCCAGCCGTTCACATCCCATGTATCGTCCACGGGCAGCTCGATGACATCCCGCTGCTCATCAAGGCGCAGGTAGCTGTCCCGGCCGCGCTTGTATATGAAGCGGACATCAAAGTCGCTGTCAGGCGAGGCAAAGCCCCACGCTCTGCTGCCCGACTCCACGGCCAGCAGAATCTTCACCTGATGCTCCTCTTCCAGCTCCCGCAGCTTTTGGGGAACAAGTATATTCATCTGTTCCTGGGTCACGGAAATTCCTCCTTTCGCTCAGTCCCTCGGCAGCCGCACACGGAAAACCGAACCGGCACCGGGCGAGCTTTCCACCTCTACCCTGCCGCCGGACAGATCGACGATGCGCTTGACCAGTGCCAGACCGAGACCGTTGCCCTCGTTGCTGTGGGAGCGGTCGCCCTGATAGAACCGCTCGAACACCCGGCTTTTCACCTCGGCAGTCATGCCGCAGCCGCTGTCCTCCACCTCCACCTCGATCTCGTCCAGCAGCTCGGAGGCGCGCACGATTATCTGCCCGTTCTCCGGCGTGAAGCGGATGGCGTTGGTCAGCAGATTCATCCACACCTCGCCCAGCAGATTTTCGTTACCGTGGACGGTGATGTCATCCGCCTCAAGGGTGATGTCGATGTTCTTCTGCTCCAGCTGGCTGTACAGCAGGGCGATAATGCGGCGCAGCTGCTCGTCAAGAGAGTAGTCGCTCTGGCCGTCAAGAGCGGCGGCGTTGTCCAGCCTTGTCAGGTGGAGAATGTTTGAGGAGAGCTTGGCCAGCCGGTCGCTTTCCTCTGCGATGATGCAGGCGTATTCGTTTCTCTGCTCCTCAGTAAGATCGTCGCTCTGCAGCAGCTTGGCAAAGCCGCTTATGGATGCCAGCGGCGTGTTGAATTCGTGGGAAACATTGTTTACAAATTCCTTCTGGAGAGTCTCGGTGCTGCCAAGGTCACGGGTCATGCGGTTGAAGTTGTTGACCAGCTTACCCATCTCGGCGTTTTTGGGCACCGACACCCGAACATTGAAGTTGCCCTTGGCAATGGCCTCCGTGGCCTTGGTCAGCTCACGGATGGGCCGCAGGAACCGCCGGCCGGCAAGAGCCGCCATGAAGGTGCCCAGCAGCAGAGCCGACACCGCCGACAGAATCAGCGAGATAAGTGTCTGCCACACCGCCGAGGTGTCGGGCAGAGTAGAGACCCGGTAGTAGCCGCCGTTTATCATTACGTAGGTGGTGCTGATGGCCGGAGTGAGCCAGCTGCTCTGGGTCAGTATCTCACCCGCATCCAGCTTTTCCCGGTTCTTCGAGACAAATTTATTATCGTCATCCACCCGGCGCACATTGTACGACTCGTATATGCCGATGCTGTCCCGCTCGATGAGGTTGCCGTATTCGTCGGTGTCAAGGGACAGCAGCGCCTCGGCGGTTATCTGCTGGTTCTCACGCACCTCGTCGCTCATGCGATAGTTTATGAACACAAAGGAAAGTCCGCTGGTTATCACCGTGGAGGCCAGCATGATAAGAAAGAAATAAAAGACGAACCTTATGCCCATGTTTCGGTTATACATAGCACCCTTTCCTTTCCGCCGGCAGGCTCACGCCCTGCGCACCGCCTTGTAGCCAAGACCGCGAACGGTCATGATCTCGAACTCCTCCCAGCTTTCGTACCGCTCGCGCAGGCGGCGGATGTGCACATCCACCGTCCGCTCGTCCACGTCGGTCTCCATGCCCCATATCTCGTCAATGAGCTGGCGGCGGGTGAAGATGACATCGGGATAGGACAGCAGCATGAAGAGAAGATAAAATTCCTTTTTGGGCAGAGTCTCGCTCTGGCCGCCCCTTGTGACTGAAAGGGCGTTATAGTCAAGGGTAACATCGCCGATGACCAGCTTGTGCTCGGTGGCTATCTGGGCACGGCGGAGCAGAGCCTTCACCCTCAGCACCAGCTCGCCGATGTCGATGGGCTTGACCATGTAGTCGTCCACGCCCAGCTCAAAGCCTCTGGCCTTGTCGGGAAAGCCCTCCCGGGCGGTCACCACCAGAATGGGCATATTCATCTTCGCGCCGCGGATGGCCTCGGTCAGCTCGAAGCCATCGGTGTTGGGCATCATTATGTCGGTTATGACCAGATCCACCTGCTCGGCGTCCATTACTGTCAGCGCCTGATCGCCGTCCTCGGCGGTAAAAACATTGTATCCGCTGCGGGTCAGCGCCGCTTCTATCAGCTTGCGCTGGTTGCGGTCATCCTCAACCACGAGAATATTGAACATTTCTTATTCCTCCGGGTATTATCCTTGTTGTAAATCACTTAACGTAATGCCGATTGCCGCCCTGAAGCAGCAACCGGCACTTGATTTTTATTTCTTCCCGACGCGGGGTACTCCCGGTCTGCCGGGCCCGGCCATGGGGCGGTGCTGAGGCGGACGAGGCTGATCGCCCGGCTTCTGGGCGGCGTTGCTCTGAGCCTGCTGGACGGTGTACTTGATGCTCTGGGGCATATGGTAGGCCTCGGAGCGGCCGGAAGCGGAAACTCCGCTGGAGTAAAAGCCGCGATCCACCCGCGAGCGGGTTCCCGAGCGAACATCGGAGCGGCCGGTGACCTTTATGTCGGTGCTGGCCTCAAAGCGATAGGTCTGGCCGGCACCGGCCTTTTTGTAGCCGGTCATGGTGCTGCTGTAGAATATCAGCCCGGCGAGCAGGCCGACGACGATAGCGATAAAGGGCACGGGTCATTCGCCTCCCATCATCATAAGAATGAACACGCATATGATCGCGGCGATGATTCCCACGGCGATGCTGGCAAGGGTCAGCTTGCTTTTGTCCACAGGCAGCTCACCGAAGGACTTGCCGGTCTGGCCGTTTATGCCGTACATATACATCCTGTCGCCGAACTTGTAGGTGACTATCCACACCGGCAGCAGGGCATATTTCCATTCCTCGCTTCGGGTGGATATCACGGTCTTCTCTCCGCTGACGCTGGAGTAGCCGCTGACGGTCTGCCGGAGCAGCTGCTGGGTCAGAGCCGTCTTGGTCTGCTCCACCTGAGGCTGAACATCCTTCTTTTCCAGATTGCGCATCTCGGCGCGGAAGCCGGACAGATAGGACATGGAAAAATCCACGCTCTTTTTAAGCTCGAAGGGAAGGATGTACTGGAGTATCTCCGCGTCCTCGCTCTTCAGCGCCGCGCCGGTGATGTCCCTGAGAGAGGCGTCGCCGGCGCGTTCAACATTGAAGGCGGTGATGTCGATGTGGCGGTCGTCACCCACACGGGTGATCTTCTCCACCTCGCCAAGGGCGGTGTATCTGCCGGACACCTCCGAGCTGACCACCCAGTAGGGGTAGTACACGCCGTAGAGGTGCTCGATCTGATCCTCGGAGTAGAAATTCTTTGGCAGGAAGGTTCTGCCCTCGCAATGCTTGCGGAACTGCTCGGCCGCCTGCTCTTTTGTCAATACAAAAGGTATTACAACATCCGGCTTATACTCTCCGGAGAGCTTCCCCGAGAGCACAATGGGATTGTGGCAGTAGTGACAGCTGGTGGCGGCTGTGGTGGCGTCGGTCATGACCTG
>JAZSQO010000183.1:0-5808 GCA_045538015.1 Acutalibacteraceae bacterium
GAGGTCATCGCTGCCGCCGACACCTTCCGCGCCGCCGCCATCGAGCAGATGGATATCTGGTCAAAGCGCTCCGGATGCGACATTGTCAAGAACTCCGAGGGCTCCGACCCTGCCGCTGTGGTCTTTGACAGCGCCAGCGCCGCCAAGGCTCGTGGAGCCGACGTGCTCATCATCGACACCGCCGGCCGCCTGCACAACAAGAAGCACCTGATGGACGAGCTGAACAAGATCAGCCGAGTCCTCGACCGTGAGCTGCCCGATTCCGACCGTGAGGTCCTGCTGGTGCTGGACGCCACCACCGGCCAGAACGCCGTCAATCAGGCCCGGGCCTTCAAGGAGACCGCCGGCCTGACCGGCATTGTGCTCACCAAGCTGGACGGCACCGCCCGGGGCGGCGTGGTCATCTCCATCAAGGAAGAGCTGGGCGTGCCCGTCAAGTACATCGGCGTGGGCGAGCAGATCGACGACCTGCAGCCCTTTGAGGCCAGAGAATTTGCCCGTGCCCTCTTCGAGACCAACAAGAACGAGGGCTGACGACCAAAGGAGAATAGCATGAAATTTGTTCTTGCCAGCAACAACGAGGGAAAGAAGGCCGAGATGCTGCGCATCATCCGCCCTCTCATTCCGGAAATAGAAATAGTCACCGCCCGGGAGGCCGGCTTCGGCTCCGTTGACCCGGAGGAGACCGGCGTCACCTTTGCCGAAAATGCCGAGATAAAGGCCAGAGCCTTCATGGAGCTGACCGGACTGCCCGCCATCGCCGACGATTCCGGCCTGTGCGTTGACGCCATGGGCGGCGCTCCCGGCGTGCACACCGCCCGCTACGCCGGCGACCACGACTTCGACGCCGCCATGGACAAGCTGCTGGGAGAGCTGAAGGATGTTCCTCTGGAGGAGCGTGGAGCCAGCTTTGTCAGCGCCATCTGCTGCGTCTGGCCGGATGGCCGGATGCTCACCGCCGAGGGCCGCTGCTGCGGCTACATCGGCTTTGAGAAGGGCGGCAAGGAGGGCTTCGGCTTCGACCCGGTGTTCTATATGCCCGACGGCCGCTGCTTCGGCGGCATTCCCGGCGACGAGAAGGATATCATCAGCCACCGGGGCAACTCCATGCGTGAGTTTGCCGATAAGCTGAAAAAAGTCCTCTGATTTTATACACATCACCACAAGATGATGTGCTTTCGCTGTCCAAATTCGTGAAAATACGCAAATATTGATTTTTCGGCCTTAAATTTGCAAAAATCAATGAAATCGTCATAACAATGAGTTATAATAAATAAGTATAACCAGCAGAATGAGGTACAATAGATGTTAAACAGCAAGCAGCGCGCCTTCCTCAACGGCAAGGCCAACACTCTCGATCCTATACTCTTTGTCGGAAAGGGCGGTATGTCCGAGGCTCTGCTCGATCAGGCCGACGGCGCTCTCAAGACCCGTGAGCTCATCAAGGGCAAGGCTCTGGAGGCCTGCCCCATGACCGCCGCCGAAGCCGCCGCCGCCGTTGCCGAGGCCACCGGAGCCGATGTGGTTCGTGTCATCGGCCGGTGCTTTGTGCTCTTCCGCCGCAACCCGGAGAATCCCGTAGTCTCCTCCGAGCTGCCCAAGGACAAAAGAAAGTAAACAGACACCATCAGGGGAGTGACAGGCATGAAAACAGCCATGTTCGGCGGCACCTTTGACCCCATGCACAGCGGCCACGGAGCGCTGTGTGCCCATTTTGCCGACCTGCTGGAGCTGGACAGGGTATACATCATCCCCACCAGAACTCCGCCCCACAAGCTGGCGGCCCAGACTCCGGGCGATATGCGTCTGGAAATGTGCCGGCTGGCGGTGGGCGACGACCCGCGCTTTGAGGTTTCGGACATCGAGCTGCGCAGAGAGGGCACCAGCTACTCCTACCTGACCGTGTGTCAGCTGCTGGAGAAGCACCCGGACAGCCGGATCTATCTGATAACCGGCGCGGATATGTTCATGACCCTTGAAAAGTGGTACCGTTTTGACGACCTGAAAAAGCTGGTCACCTTCTGCACCGTCCCCAGAGACGATGTGGACATGGAAGCTCTCACCGCCCGCTCCCGCGAGCTGGAGGCCATGGGCTGCGAGACCTTTGTGAGCGACTGGCAGCCGGTGCACATATCCTCCACCCTTATCCGTCAGCGGGCATCCGAGGGATTATCCCTCGACGGCCTCGTTCATCCGGCGGTGGAGGAATATATTTCCCGGAACGGTCTTTACCGGGCAAAGAACGATATATAACTACAGATGGCAGGTGTGAATATTGACTGCTGAACAGCGGCAGAATTATACCGAGCTGCTCCGTTCCCGCCTGAGCGGCCACCGCTTCAGACACAGCCTCTGCGTGGCGGAGGAGGCCGTGCGCCTTGCGAAAATGTACGGCGCCGACGAGCAGAAGGCCGAGCTGGCCGGTCTGCTCCACGACATAATGAAGGAAGCCGACAGGGAGGAGCAGGAGCGGTACATCCGCATGGATGTGCGAAAGTATCCTCCGTGCTACGAGCTTTCACCCAAGCTGATGCACGCTCCGGCGGCGGCGTCCTATGTGCGCCGTGAGCTGGGCATAAAAAACCGGGAGGTGCTGGCCGCCATCCGCTACCACACCACCGGCCGTGCCAATATGTCCCTGCTGGAAAAGGTGGTCTTTCTGGCCGACTTTACCAGCGCCGACCGGGATTACCACGACATAGACACAGTGCGCTCGCTGGCGAACAAAAGCATGGAGGAAGCCATGCTGTACGCCCTGAGCTTTACTATAACCCACCTTGTGTCAAAGGGCCGTCTGGTTCATCCGGACGCCATTGACGCGTACAACGACCTTCTTTATTCCGGAGGTAAATAACATCAATATGGCAACTAACAAAAGCGATTTTCTAACCACAGCCAAAGAATACGGCTCAAAGGCCGCCGGTGCTGTCCGCAAGGGCGCTGTCCGGCTGGGCAAATGGGCTTCCGGCAGGCTGTCGGTGCTTTCCGGCAGAATATCGGCGCTGTTTGCCCGTGTGGGAGGCGGCAAGCCTTCCACGGCAAGCGGAAAGAGTCCTTCAAAGGCTGTCAAAAACAAAAAAAACAAAGCCGCCCGCTCAAGAAACGCCCTGCGCCGCCGTCAGCCGGTCAGAAGAGCCGCGCCCAGCGGTGTCAGCTCCCATCGCCTTGAGGAGCCGATGCGTTATCTCAGAGGCATAGAGGCCGCCGAGCTGTTCGAGCTGGCCGAGGCCGAGCGCGCCATACCGCAGAGCGAGGCCGCTCCCCAGCGCACCGGAGCCGCCGGCTTCTTCTACCGCCACCGCAAGGGTCTCATTGCCGCCTGTCTGGTCTTTGCAATGCTCTTTGGCGGCGTGCGATATCTGATGAACCTCTACACCAAGGAGGACATCTTCATTTCCGACGAGATACAGGCGGGCAACATCACCATCACCGACCGCCTGACCACCACCGAGGAGCAGGCGGAAAAGGTAACATACTTCCTGCTGCTGGGCGTGGACGACAGCTCCATGCTCACCGACTGCATCTGGATCATGTGCTGGGATCATGTGGCCAACGAGGTCAACGTCATGCAGGTGCCCCGCGACACCTACGTCGGCTCGCCCGACAGCCCCTATCCCCACAAGATCAACGCCGTCTACGGCCATCCCAGAACGGTAAAATGGTGCGACACCTGCGGCCTTTCTCCCCACGAATCGGAGCGTGAGAACGGCGAGCACACCGTCTGCGGCACCGACCTTGTCTCCCGCAAGGAGAGCAACGTCAGCGCCCTTATCCGCGTCATCAACGACCGTCTGGGTCTGCCCATCGATCACTTTGTCATCTTCAACTTCCACGGCTTTGCCAAGATAATCGACACCATGGGCGGCGTGGATATCCACCTTGACTACACCGTCAAGGATCCGGCCATCCACCTCGAGCCCGGCGACCATCACCTCACCGGCTGGCCGGCTGTCGATTTCATGCGCAGCCGCAAGGGCTTTGCCAACGGCGACATCGGCCGCGTGAGCAACCAGCGCGTGCTCATCGACGCCCTGCTGCAGAAGGCTCTGGATATGGATCTTGCCTCCATGCTGGATGTGGTCATCACCTGCGCCAACGCCGAGTGCTTCCAGACCGACCTCTCCCTTGCGGAGATAAAGGATATGGCCGTTTCCGCCCGCCAGCTGAGCGTTGACAAGCTGACCATGGTCACCATGCCCGGCTACGACCACTGGGTGCGCCCCAATCCCTCGTACTATGTGTGTTACGAGGAGCAGACCGCCCAGATGATAAACGAATATCTGCTGCCCTACGGCCTGCCCGACGGCAGCATGGCCTCCGCCGACACGGTCAACTTCCCCACGCCGGAGGATAAGCTGACCGCCACCACCTCTCCCGTGGAGCAGCCCACCGGCACCACTGCCGGAACCACACCGCCCACGGAGATCCCCACGGAGGGCACCACCACTACCACCAACGGCTACTACGAGCCAGAGCCCACCGACCCCACCGGCTCCGTGGAGCCCACTCAGCCCACCGAGAGCACGAACGCTCCCACCGAAAGCACCACCACTACAACAACCACCACGGGCGGAGGCGGCATCGTGATAACCACCGAGCCGCCCACGACCACCACAACTACCACCACCACCGAGGCACCCACAACAACCACCGCGCCGCCGACCACCACGACCACCACCGAGGCGGTCTTTGAGGAGGCTCCGGCGGGCGGCTCGGTCGCCACACCGCTCAGCGACCCAAGAGGGTGAAGCGGAAACAATAATAAAGAAAGGGAATTGCACTTATGGAAATGACTCCGAGAGAACTTGCCCTGCGCATAGCCAGGCTGCTTGACGCCAAAAAGGCGCACGAGCTGTCGGTCATCGAGGTGACCGACGTCACCGAGCTTGCCGACTATTTCGTAATATGCACCGGTAATTCCAACACTCAGGTCCGCGCCTTTGCCGATGAGGTGGAATTCAAGCTCAAGACCGATGACGGCGTCATGCCTTATCATATCGAAGGACACACCACCCGCACATGGATAGCCATGGACTACGGCTGCGTCATCGTCCACATCTTTGACCCCGAGGCACGCACCTATTACGACCTTGAACGGCTGTGGGCCGACGGCAAAAAGCTCGACCCCGCCGAGTATGTTACTCCCGAAAACTAAACTAACAGAAAAGAGGATAATCAGGGATGCTTGATATCAGATTTGTCCGGGAAAATCCCGACATCGTCAAAAAGAACATGGAAAACAAATTCCAGCACCACAAGCTGCCGCTGGTGGACGAGGTCATCGAGCTGGATGCCGAGTACCGCAAGGCCCTTCAGGAGGCCGAAGCTCTCCGCGCCGACCGCAACCGTCTGTCCAAGCAGATCGGTATGCTGATGGGTCAGGGCAAGAAGGATGAGGCCGAGGAGGTCAAAAAGCAGGTTGGCGCCGCCGCCGACCGCCTTGCCGAGCTGGAGAAGCTGGAAGGCGAATATGAGGAGAAGATCCGCTCCATCATGATGCGCATTCCCAACATCATCGATCCCTCCGTGCCCATCGGCAAGGACGACAGCGAGAATGTTGAGGTTCAGCGCTTCGGCGAGCCGGTAGTTCCCGATTTCGAGATTCCCTATCACACCGACATCATGGAGAGTTTCGACGGCATCGACCTCGATTCCGCCCGCCGCGTCGCCGGCAACGGTTTCTATTACCTCATGGGTGACATCGCCCGCATCCATTCTTCCGTCATCAGTTATGCCCGTGACTTCATGATCGAGCGGGGCTTTACATACTGCGTGCCCCCCTTCATGATCCGTTCCGACGTTGTTACC
>JAZSQO010000168.1:0-6182 GCA_045538015.1 Acutalibacteraceae bacterium
TTCTGTTCACCTGCCACAGCCGCGAGGCGGCCTTGCTTGCCGACGCGCCGGACGTGCAAAAGATCACACTCTGAGAAAACCGCATAGGATCTCAATTATATACAGAAACGGGAAACAGCCCCGGCGCGGAATCTCCTGCGCCGGGGCTGTTGTTTTGGATTATCTTTCGCTCGGAATCGGTTCCGTGTTGCCGAAGATCATATCGTCAATATCTTTATCCATTCTCTCACTCCCCTCAAACAGCTCCATACGCGGAGCGCATACACACATTTTATGCGCGGGACAGGGAAAGGATGACAAAAAAGAACGCCGCTTTTGATCGGCGTTCATAAAGCAGTTAAAGCCAAGCTGTATTTTACAGCTTGGCTTTAACGTCGTTTACAAGATATAAAAATGCGTACCCGTTTGCCTGTTCGATAAATTGGAATTTGGCGGGGATGCCCCCGCGGGCAATTCGTGCTTGGTGCAGTGCGTTTCGTTACTGCCCTGACCCGCTCGGTATCGTTACTGCGGAACAGTTCGACAAATTGGAATTTGAGGCATTATGATTGCGTATTTTGGCCGAAATTGATACGCTGTATCAATCCAATAATTTGCCCCGAAAGAATGACCGTCAGAAGTGAGTAACCAATTCTGCTTATCGGAATATAGCTCAACGATAATGCAAGCACAGTAATATCACTAACAAGATATGCCCATTCAACTCTCATATGAAACACATGGGACACGCACATTGCAAGAGCATCATCTCCAGATACTGCACCACCAACCTTAACACAAAGCCCTGCGCCAATACCGACAAATACCGCACCGATAATCGAAGCCAGTAAAGGTGCGTTGGCGAGTTGCGGCCATAAGGGTTCAAACTGCTCAAAAATCGAATAGGAAACAGAAAAACTTACTGTTGCGACTGCTGAATAAATAATAAATTTTCTTCCCAGAAGTTTCCATCCCAATGCATAGCATATTACATTTGCAATAAAGTTTGTAATTGATGGCGAAATATGAAACCAATGGTCTAACAGAAGGTTTAAGCCAATTACACCGCCCTCGGTTACCCCCGAAAGAGAATGAACATGATACAATCCAAACGCAAGAAAAGCACTGCTCAGTACAGCAACTATACAATATTTTATCCTAATGCCTTTGAACATTTTTTGCAATGATACCCCTCGTTAAATTCAAGTTTGTCAGCCTAATATACTCGCGATTAGCAGCCCTATTCCAAGAACCAAGAAAATCAATGGAACTCCGTATGCATCGCTTTTTTTAATTTGACTCCAATGAATGGAATGCGGTGTCATGGTCTTGTGATAGGCATTTTGGAATGAGCAATAAATATGCCTCCATTTAAGTTTGTACCCAATGAGCGACCAGAGTGAAAATGCAATAGCGCAGATGCTGACACTATAAAGTGCTAATTTCGGTATAATCAGAGCCAATCCTACCATAGTTGCAATCCATCCGTAACGATGAAAATACGCCAGCGCAATTACCCTCTTTGCAGATGCTTCTCCTTTGCTCATAACAGCACCTCGCTCCGCCAAATTGGAATTTATCTGAATACATCTTTTGTGATTTAAGCAAGATACTTAATATAGAAGTACTTGCTAAGCTTGGGATTGTCTTTGTTTCTTCTTACAAATTCCAATTCGAATCCACATTTTTCATAAAAACCTGGTGCTTGGAATTCGTTGGTACAACAATTTATGTTCCTAAAGCCGCAATCTTTATAGTATTCCAAAACAGTCTCTATCAGTTTTCTCCCAATCCCTTTTCGCCTGTGTGCTTCCGTTACAACCAATTCATCAATATAGATTTCAGCGAAAAAGGTTGCTCCGCTAATTGCTCCGACAACAATATCATCAATCCTTGCTACAAAACAAAACGGTGTATAGTTACATGCAATTCCGTTTTTTGCTTCATACTTCTCCTGTTCAGTCTCAATAAAGGTCTCTAATAAACCATTTGATTCTGTTTTTTCAATCGTCAATTGTTTCACCTTCAAATTCAAGTTTGTCTAACCGATCCAAATGCTATCACAATTTGGCCGGAGATACAAGAACAGGCACAGCAGTACAATCTGCTGTGCCTGTTAACTGTTTTTGTGAAGCTCCGCCGTTTGGCGGCGTTTCATTTTTCTATGTGTCGCTTTCCACCGGCTCGGCCGTCGGTTCCGGAGGCTCGGTGACTTCCGGCGGCGGAGTCGGCGTGGGCGTAGGTTCGGGTGTGGGCTCCGGCGTGGGTGTGGGTACAGGCGTGGGCGTCGGAGTCGGAGTCGGCGTGGGTGTCGGCTTGGGAGTCGGGGTCGGCGTCGGCTTGGGGGTAGGTGTCGGCGTGGGCGACGGCGACGGTGTCGGCGTGGGAGACGGAGTCGGTGTGGGCTTGGGTGTGGGTGTCTCCTTCTCCAGGTCGCCGAAGATCTTGGTCGGCGCGCCGATCACCGGATAGGGGAAGCCCTTGTATTCCAGACCTTCGTGAATCGGCTCCATGATCGACTTGAAGATCTGGCAGGCGGGGTTGTAGTAGAAATACATACGCTCCGGAATCTCGTAGCCGCACCAGACCGCGCAGACGTAGTAGCCGGTGTAACCGACGAAGTAACGGTCGGTGTTGTCATGGCCGGTTCCGGTCTTGCCGCAAACCTGCTGGCCGCCGAACCACGCAGCGCCGCCGGTGCCGTAGGCAACGGCGTTGGTGAGCATGCTGGAGATGTTGCGCGCGGTGTTGGCCTTGAAAGCCACGATGGTTTCCGGCGCGTTGTCCAGCAGAAGATTTCCGCTGGCGTCCTCGACGTGGGTGTAGACGCGGGAGTAGGTGAACACGCCGTCGTTCGGGAAGGCGGAGTAGGCCTGCGCCATCTCGCGCACGGTGATGCCGTCCGTCAGCGCGCCGAGCGCCATGGGCGCATAGGCAATGTCGGACTGGATCTGGCCGGTCTCGCCCACCACGCGATATTCAACCGCGCTCGTGACGCCGAGCTTTTTTGTCAGGAAATCAAAGGAGGTCTGCGGGGAGAGCTTGTCGACAAGCTGCGCGGCGACGGTGTTTCTGGATGTGCGCAGCGCGTCCGCGATGGTGATGACGCCGGCGTAGTCGTAGTCGTCGTTGAAGGGATACCAGGTTGTGCCGGAGAGATGGACCTTGTCCGGAGGGCCATCGTCGACCAGTGTGGTCTGCGTAACAAGTCCCAGCTCAAGCGCGGGCGCATAGGCCGTCAGCGGTTTGATGGAGGAACCGGGGGAGCGTTTGGCGTCGGTGGCGTTGTTATAGCCGAAGTTGCGAACCTTCTCGCCAACGCCGCCCTGCAGGGCCTTGATTTCTCCGGTGTAGGGGTCAAGCAGCACGCAGGCGCTTTGCAGCTGCTGCGTCTGACTCGGCATCCAGCTCACCGGAAGGTTTTCCGGATTCGTGTAGATCTCGTCCATCTGATTCTGGATGTCCATATCCAGGCAGCAGTAGATCTTCAGGCCGCCGTTGTAGAGCAGATGGCGCGCGGCCTCGCTGGAGTAGCCCTTGACCTCGATAAGATCCTTGAGGACGTCCTGGATGACGACCTCCTCGTAGTAGCTGTAGATGGGAACGGGGGCGGACTCATTTTCGCCGCGGCGGAAGACCAGTTTCTCCGCAACGGCCTGCGTGTATTCCTCGTGGCTGATCATGTTCTGCTCGTACATCTCGCGCAGGATGATCTCCTGCCGCTCCTTGTTGTTGCCGACGGGATCCTCCACGCGCTCGGAATAGGGGCTGTACAGGGAGGGGTTATTCGTGATGCCGATGATCGCCGCGCATTCCGCCAGCGACAGCTCGGATACTTCTTTGCCGAAATAGAGGTTGGCCGCCGCACCGACGCCATAATGTCCCTCGCCGAAATAGATGGCGTTGAGGTACCATTCGAGGATCTCCTCTTTGGTATAGGTTTTTTCAAAATCCAGTGCGCGGAAAATCTCCTGCAGCTTGCGCTGCACGGTGGCGTCGTCCTCTTTCGTCAGGTTCTTGATGAGCTGCTGCGTGATGGTCGAGCCGCCGAAATCGTTTTTCATGCCGAGGAACATGTTGACGAAAGCGCCCGCCGTGCGATACCAGTCAACGCCCTTGTGCTCCTCAAAGCGCTTGTCCTCAATGGCGACAGCGGCTTTTTTAATATACCAGGGCATTTCGTCGTAATCCACCCAGAAGCGGGTCTCGTCACTTTGCAGGACGGTCAGCTCCTGATAGACGCCGTCGCTGTCCTTGTAATAAATCGTGCTGGAAAGGGAAAGCTGATAGTCGGACAGCGAAATGTCCAGATTCGTGGACAGTGTGTTTTTGGCATACACGGCGAAAATGCAGGTGAACAGCAGTCCGGTGCACAGGAAAATCAGCAGCACGGACAGTGCGACCTTCAGCACAAGGCGCAGCGCGCCGCCGACGGTCTCTTTTGCTGCGTGGGCGCCGAAACGGGCGACACGCCGAAGTTTTTTCTTTTTGTCAGGTTTCATGATCCATACCTCTATGTGTTTCCGGCAGCAATCAATATGCCAACTGTAAGTTTAGAATAACAAGGCTGAAAAACTTGTCATAAAAGCTTGCCGTTTTTTCGCGCGCAGGTGGAAAAGAACACTGCGCAGGCTGGCGAGTATGCTGTAACAGGCCCCGCGAAAAGGCAAAAAACTTTATGCGGAGTATATTATAGCACATATTTGCAGGAAGCTGCATCTTTTTTGTAAAAGTTTTCTTGTTTTTTGCAAGAATGGGTTGGAAAAGACGGGCTCTGGGGAAAATAAGGCTGGGGGATGGCTTCCAAACTGTGGAAAACCGGAAGCCGACGCCCGGCCTGAGCGCATGAAACTGCGCGCATTTCTCTTTTGGAGGGAGGGAAAACATGAGACTCAGATACAGGATTGGTGCCTGCATCCTGCTGCTTGCGACAGCGGCGCTCTGCGCGTCCTATACCGTTGCGGACCTGCGGGGGACGCAACGGCGCGAAGTGACGCAGGAAACGCCGGCGCCCGTGACGGCGGCGACGGAGCACTTCACCCTCTGCGCACGCAACGGCTGTGTGGCGGTGCTGGATCCGGCCCTGGGCGAGACCGCGGTCGTAACGGACATTGAGCTTGCAACGCTGCGGGAGGCCGACCGGAAGCTGATTGAAGCGGGACTTCCCGTGGCGAGCCGGGAGCAGCTGCTCGCGCTGCTGGAAGATCTCGGCTCCTGAGATCGTCAGAATCGCCGAGAAAACGTCTGGATACATCCCGGACGGCGCCGAAAATGTGATTGCATTTTCGCTTTTCATAGGGTAAAATAAAACCACAGAAAACCAAAAGAAAAGCTTGCACTCCGGAGGATAAAGATATGAGCGAAGAATTCGGCAGCGATTTCATCACCGTCACGGACGACGAAGGCAACAGCTTTGAGCTGGAGCTGCTGGACACCATGGATTTTGAGGGCGAGACCTACAGCGCGTTCCTGCCCGCCGATATGGATGAGGATGATCCGGATTACGGCATCATCATTCTCAAGGTCATTGAAGAGGACGGCGAGGAGCTTTTCGGCTCCGTCGATGACGAGGAGGAGCTCGCGCGCGTTTACGATCACTTCATGGAGATCCTGTTTGACGACGAGGAGACTGACGAGAGCGACGAATAACTTTCTGCGGTGTTCGTTACGCCCCTTTTTTAGGCCCACATCATTTATAAGGGACGTCCCGCTCCCGCCGTGAAGCGCAGGCCTCCCGGCCCGGCTCGACCGTGGCTGGACGTTGGAAGCACAGAAACGGCGGGGAGACGACCCACCTGCCAACCGTGCAGGTTCTAATCGGGGGCGGACGGCACACGCGGGAGAGGCTCAGCTTCGGCTGAGCCTTTTTATATGCCGGGTGCGGGGATGCCCGTTCTTTGCGCCGGCACAGCAAGTGCATGACAGAGATAACAGAGAAATGAGGGATACATATGCCGGATAATGCCATTTCCTGCATCGGCTGCGGCCGCTGCTCGCTCGTTTGCGCGCGGGATATTGCCATTCCGGAGTATTTTCGGCTGTACAACGAATATGTCGGCAGCGAAAAGCGGATTGCGGAAGGGAAAGCCGCCTATCGGGAGGCTTCAAGCGGTCGTGGCCTGGCTTCCGATTGTATTTATTGCGGAAGCTGCGAAAGTCGCTGCCCGCAGCGCATTGAAGTGACCGTGTGGCTGATGCGCGTT